>DAHUYD010000082.1 GCA_027315385.1 Acidobacterium sp. | reverse complement strand
GCTCGGCGGCAAAAAGAAAAGCCCCGGAAACCGAGGCTCTTCCAGACGAGTAAAACGTCGATTAATGGCTATTGATCACGGGATTCTTGGCCAGCACCCGCTCGACCACGCCCTCGATGTCCTGGAGGAAGAAGCCGGTGGATGACTGAGCCGTCGCCACCTGAGGCATCTGCCCCAGTCCATTGGCCAGCGAGTTCCAGCGTGCCAGAGCGGAACCAGGAGCGAGTACGACCCTCTCGCGCTCTGCCTTGGGTTCCGGAATGAGGAAGTAGACGGTCCACGTTGCCAGCATCAGCAGCGTAGCGCACTGCGTAAATATGTTTGTGAAGGATGTGAGATCTGGGTAGCGCGTCACCAAAGCCGCGGCGGCGAGCTCCGATGCTGCTTGAATTCCAAATCCCAGAGCGATGCCGAAGGACCGGCTGCGGAATGTGCGCCCCAGGGCCTGCGCGGAAAGAAACAGGAAGGCAAGGAGGCAAATCTCCATGACGCTCACGCATCGCACCAGTTCAACTGCAATGGGCGAAATACAATTCCCGAAGGGTCCGGCAATGGAAGCAGGCAAAGCCACGACTCCAATGACGACCACTACGGATATAACGCTGACCCACTGAAAAGCGAGAAGGCCCAGGCGGCGAAGACCGGGCACCGGCTCCATTACGAGCTTGAAGACTTCCTGGATGACGAAGAAGATCGCGACGGCGCTGGCGACGTAGGTGATCCAGTACGTGTAGAAGTAGATCGTGTAATGGATGTTGGGGCTGATCGTCGGTACCAGGTTCCAGAGGAGGGCTTCCAGCAGCAGCGTGGAACCGCCGCGGATGGCCAGATAGGTGGACATCGCGGGAAAGCGTCGTGCAGAACCCGACTTGAAAAAGACGATTGCCGCAAGGAGAACCAGGATTGGTTCGAGTTGGACCAAGAAATCCTGCGAATGCGCCATCGATCACCTCAGAGACCATGAGGATAGCGCAAATCAGAGATACGCCTCAACAAAAATGTTTCGTCGAGGCGTACATCCGTCTACAACTTGTATGGTAGAGTGGGTACCTGAGTAACCGTGGGCTAGTTATTCACTGTGCATTTACCGCCGCTATTGGTCGGGTTGCACCACGGAATCGGCATGGCGCTGGCGACAGCTTGGCCATTTACCGTCGTTGCGGCAACGGCCGGCGTGGAATGGAAAGAGACAGCGGCAGCGGAAGCACCAGTGGCGACAAGGGCAAAAACGAAAGCGCGAACAATCAGATTCATGGCGACTAGCTCCTAAGTTGTAGAGATTCCCTGAAAAGTTGTATGGATTTCGTCCAACATCTGAACTATACTCGATAACATCGCTGCTTCTATATCTCCGGCTGTATTACCTAACTATACAACCTAAAGGTTACCCCGGTACTACTCCTCCATCGGGCCGCCACCCTCCCCCCCGCGCTCCTCTTTTAATCCCACTGGCCTCCGATTGTCTCTCGGGAGGCAGATCCGCCGGCCAGCGCCGAGACTCCCCTCTAACTCGCCAGGCACTGTGGCCGTCCTCCCTTCGCTACCCCGATGCCACGCCTTTCACGCGCCCGGGTACCGGCCGATTTCTCTTGACATAGCGGCAGGTACAGCCCAACATATAGATGGCAGAGCGGGTTCCTGCCAGGATATTGAGGCGGGTTGGCGTTTAGGGAATTCCCTGGGAGAGGGGTTCCCGCGGAGGCAGATGTTGGCCAGCTCTCCTGCATAGGGAATTCCGCTGAGGCTTCGTTTTGCGCGAAGCCTCTTTTATTGGCGCTTCCGGCTTTGTAGTGGGCGAATCGGGATCGAAAATGGAAACTATCGGACACACCCCGTCGTCGTAGTCGCAGCTCTTGCTGTGGAAAAGCGGGAAACGACCTTTGTTTTCCGCCTTTTCCATAGCCTTTCCCGTTCTTTCGCCCTCTGCCCCACCGCAGCCAATTTGGCTGAGCAGAGGCTATTCACCCACTACAAAACCGGAATTCCCCTTTTATTTGTCCCCGCGCAGGCACTGCGACCATCGGCGGCTCGCTTCATCGAAACAACAGCTATGAACGTCCCTCATCTCTTTTCTCCGCTCCGGATCGGAGCCGTCACGCTTCCGAACCGAGTCGTGGTTTCTCCCATGTGCGAGTACTCCTGCGTCGACGGCTTTGCCTCGGACTGGCACCTGGTCCACCTTGGCAGCCGGGCCGTTGGCGGCGCGGGACTGGTGTTCACTGAAGCCACAGCGGTCGCGCCGGAAGGCCGCATCAGCCCGGCGGATCTGGGGCTTTGGAAGGACGATCACATTGCTCCGCTCAGGCGGATCACCGAGTTTCTTCATGCGCAGGGGGCGCACGCCGGCATTCAACTTGCCCATGCAGGGCGGAAGGCGAGTACCCACGTTCCCTGGCAGGGTGAAGGAGCGATTGCGCCGGCGGCCGGCGGCTGGGCCGATGTGGTGGCGCCCAGTGCCGTTCCGTTCTCGGCCACTTACCCTCTTCCGCATCAGATCGATCGCTCCGGGATAGAGCGCGTTCTCCTGGCGTTTCGCGAGGCCGCTGTTCGGGCGGATCGCGCCGGCTTCGATGTGATCGAAATCCACGCCGCCCACGGCTACCTGCTGCACGAGTTTCTCTCCCCTCTGAGCAACCGCCGCACCGATGAGTATGGCGGCAGCCTTGAGAATCGTGCGCGCCTGCTCCTGGCAGTGGCAGACTCCGTTCGCGAGGTCTGGCCGCGGGAGCGCCCGCTCTTCGTCCGCATTTCCGCCACCGACTGGACGGAGGGCGGCTTCGATCTGGAGCAGTCCATTCTCCTGGCGGCCATGCTGCGTGACCGTGGCGTCGACCTCATCGACGCTTCTTCCGGCGGCAATGTCGCCGACGCGGCAATTCCCGCCGGGCCCGGCTATCAGACGAAGTTTGCCGACGCAATTCGAGCGCGCACCGGCATTCTGACCGGCGCGGTGGGGATGATCACCAGCCCGGCGCAGGCCGACCATGTGATCCGCACCGGCCAGGCCGACCTGGTGTTCATAGCGCGCGAGCTCCTGCGCGATCCCTACTGGCCGTTGCATGCCGCCGCCGCGCTGGGAGAAATCGTATCGTGGCCGGTGCAGTATTTAAGGGCCGCCCCGCGAGGGTCCGCGGCACGCACCTCGACCGGTTCACCAGAAGGCACCAGTCGCTGATTCCTGTGGACTTCGATCCGGAAGCATGGCCTATACTGGCGTGCAAGGAGGGCTCCGCAGCTCCCAGGATGGCCAGACACGCAGCCCAGCGACGCCGCCCCAACGACCTTGTCATCCCGGACAAGCTCTACTTCCGCATTGGAGAAGTGGCCCGGCTCTGCGGAGTGGAAGCCTACGTTCTGCGGTTCTGGGAGAGCGAGTTTCCCCAACTCAGGCCCAATAAAAGCGGCACTGGACAGCGTCTCTATCGCAAGCGCGATGTGGAGATGGCGATGCGCGTCCGCAGGCTGTTGCACGAGGAGGGCTATACCATCGCAGGAGCCCGCCAGGTGCTGGCCCAGGAAGTCAGCAAGTCGAAAACTCCCCAGTTATCGCTCTTGCCCGGAAATTCCCCGGCTGTCCAGGCCAAGCTCGAACGCGTGCGCGCCGAACTGCGGGATCTGCTCGGAGCTCTGTCCGCCACTCCACCGTCTTCCTCCCCGAAGACCGCTCCGCGAAAGTCCTCAGCGCGAGAATCCGCGGCTCGGGGGCCTCGACTTTTCGAGTAGCCGGGAAACCGGAAGCCCACAGCGCTGCTTTGCCGCACGATAAACTGATCTGCGGATGGTCTTCGTTCTCGACAACTACGACTCCTTCACCTGGAACCTCGTCCAGTACATGGGCGAGCTGGGTGCGAAGCTCACGGTCCGCCGCAATGATGAGCTCACCGTGGACGAAGTACAGGCTCTCGCTCCGGAACGCATCGTGCTGTCGCCGGGACCATGCACCCCACGGGAGGCGGGCATCTCCATCGAACTGATTCGCCGGATGGCTGGCGAAGTGCCGATTCTGGGCGTCTGCCTCGGGCATCAGGCGATCGGCGCCGCGTTCGGGGGAAACGTCGTCCGCGCCGCGAAGTTGATGCACGGCAAGACCAGCGAGGTCGAGCACGACGGAAGGACGATATTTTCAGGCATAGCCTCGCCCATGACCTGCACGCGCTATCACTCCCTGATCGTCGAAGAAAAAGGACTGCCGACCGAGCTTGAGATCTCGGCGCGCACCGCGGAGGGGACCATCATGGGCCTGCGCCATCGCCGCTTTCCCGTGGAAGGTGTGCAGTTCCATCCGGAGAGCGTCCTCACGGATGACGGCAAGCGCCTGATCCGGAACTTTCTGGAGTTGTAGCAGAAATGAGTCACCCAGAGCGGAGTGTGGCTCGCACCGCAAGCCGGACGCAGTCGAAGGCTCTGCGGTGGTGCTTGTTCGCGGCGGTCCTCAGCCTTGTTGCGCCTGCGTGCGCGCAGCAGGCTACCCCGCCGCCGCGGAACCAGCCGAAGCAGCCGGCTTCGCTCGCGATTGTCTCCCTCGACGGCGTAGCTGTTTCCGGCTCCCTGTCTGTCGCCGGCGGCCGCGCCGTCATCGGAAACAATGGAACGATTACCGCGGGCGCCACGGCGGCGCAGGTGCAACTGACGCGCGGCGGCAGCCTCAATGTGTGCGCCACCACAAAAGTCCACCTGACCGCCGACACTTCAAGCCCGGGTGGCGCGCTCATGATCGCGCTCGATCGCGGCGCCTTCGAGGCCCATTACACGGCCGGCGAGTACTCCGACGTCATCCTCACGCCCGACCTGCGCATCCTCGTCTCGCCGCCAGGCGTTGTCGATCTGAGCCTGCGCGTGAACCAGCAGGGCGACACCTGCGTCGACAACCGCGGCGGCAACGCGCCCTATGTGCTGGCCACGAACCTCTTCTCCGGCGGCGCGTACCGCGTGCAGCCCAACCAGCGTGTCCTCTTCGAACACGGCAGCCTGAACGAGGTCGTCGATAACGAACCGGAGCCCTGCGGCTGTCCGCCGCCAACTCCGCCGGTTACGGTTGCCGGCGCCTCCGGCAGAAACGGGAATTCCGCCGCCGCGCGGAATCCCTTTCCCCTGGCCCAAAGCGAAGGGCTCGCGCCGCCTCCGGCGCCGCCCACGAAGGCGGCAGTTCCGCCCGGCCAGATCGAAACGGAGGTCCAGGCGCCCCTCTCTTACGACAGCGCGCATCCTGAGCTTCCGCCGGCGCCGGGGGAGGCGAAAGGGACGAATGGCGCGCAGACAACCGCGGAACCCGTTCCCGCGAAGCGCCGTCGCGGATTCTTCCGGGGCATCGGGCATTTCTTTAAAAGGATGTTCGGCAGGAAATGACGCTCGCTGCCCTGCGTTAAAATCGAAGAGCCGGAGTCTGTTTCTGCGCGGACCTGCGGCGATCCGCCGTCCGCGGACCGTTTCCGCCGCACTTCTCCGCAAATTTCCGCAAGGAGTTTTTCCCTCTATGGCGATTCCCGCCACCCAAATGCGCCCCGGCATGATCATCAAGCACAATAACGACCTCCACCTCGTCTTTTCCGTCGAGCATCGCACGCCCGGCAATCTGCGCGCCTTCATCCAGGCCAAGCTGCGCAACATCCGCACCGGCGCCATGTTCGTCGAGCGCTTCCGCTCCCCCGATCCCATTGAGCGCGTCGTCGTCGACGAAATTCCCATGGAGTTCCTCTACAACGACGGCGACGACTACTACTTTATGAACATAGAGAACTACGAGCAGACCCACCTGAAGGCGGACATGCTGGGCGACGCGGTCGAGTACCTGACCGCGAATCTCCAAATCAAAGTGTCGTTCCACGATGGAGTCGCCGTCGGCATTGAGCTGCCCCAGACCGTGGAGCTGACCGTCGTCGAAACCGAGCCCGGACTAAAGTCCGCGACCGCCTCCTCGGTGACCAAGCCCGCGAAACTCGAAACCGGCCTCGTCGTCCAGGTTCCGCCCTTCATCAACGAAGGCGAAAAAATCCGCGTCGATACCGCCGAAGGCGCCTATCTCAGCCGCGCGTAAGCGGAAATTTTTTTCGCATTCTGCATAGTCCGGAACCCAAGCCGGCGCGAAGGCGACCGGCTGCGCCGCCTACGGGTCACGGCGCACGGTGAGATACAGCGGGTAATGGCCTTGGGCCAGCACGATCAGGCGCCCCATCCAGTTGCCGGCGTTCACGCGCTGGAATATACCCATCAGCCTGCCCAGCCTGCTGGCCGTGCGCTCCATCTCGAATTCGTACGGCCGCGCCAGGCGGTCGAGGAAGATCCGCTCTCCCGTTGACATCAGCTCCACGGGATACTTCCTCTTCAGCTCCTTGACGGTCCGGCGGCACCACACGGGATTGATCTCGGTGCGCATGGTGCGGGCAAACGCCGGATCGCGGCCCAGAAGGCGCACCCAGAACGGCAGAACCCATCGCCAGACCACCGGCGGCTGCGGCACCATGTAGTGGCCCTCGAAGTACGAGAGGTAATTGGGAATTTCCGCCTGCAGGATGCCGCCCGGCCGTAACACCCGCACCCCCTCCTCCAGAACTTTGGCGGGGTCCTCCGTGTGCTCCAGCACATTCCCCGCGTACACCACATCGAACGAGGCATCGGGGAACGGCAACGTGTCGCCATCGACCCGGACGATGCGGTCCGGGTCAAGCCCATTGGCCGCAAACAGCGCGCGGGCCGCCTTGTACGAGCTGCCAAATCCTTCCGTATCGCGCTCGGTCCCGTAACCGTCGAGATTGTATCTTTTGATCCACGTTGCCAGGTTGGGTCCGAACCCGACGCCGATTTCGAGCAGCTTCTTTCCTTCGAGGGGCGTGAACGCTTCCAGGATCTGTCCCTTCTTCAGCGGGCGAAGCACATCTAGGTGATCGCGCGCGGCCGCTTCCGCCGACATGCCGTTCACGCCGTGAAAGAACGCGCCGACCGACTGCACAGCGACTTCCATGACCGATGGAGGCACCAGGACCAGTGGGGTGGACATTGGCTGAATTGTAGCTTCGTTTCCTCGCATGGCGGAGCACGAATTGCTGCCGGTATTCGGTTTGGAATCCGCGGAGCCCGGTTAATCGGCGCAGGGGCTGAAACGGGAAACATCGGGCGTCGGCTGTTGGTTACGGCAAGAGCCGGAAGCCGTCGCGCCTGATACAACCTTCGCGACCGAGGAGAGCCTTGCAAATCTTCGCTCTCGTCGGCACACTGATTTTGACCCCTTCTCCTGGCTCTGCTGAAAGCCATGCGCGGCACACGCGACCTGATGCCGCCGCAACCCGAGCTCTGGGATCGCGTGGAGTCGCCGGCGCGCACGCGCGTGATCCTCGCACCCGCTCTACCGCCATCCGCCCTGACGCCGCAACGCCCCACCTGCGTGTCAAGAGGCGAGCCTCCGCACCGACGTAACTCCCGTTGATTCCACAGCGGATCCACTCCAGATCCAACAAACAAATTTGGCAGTCTAATTCTTTCAACCTGATATCCTGAACTTAGAGTCGAAGAAGTTCAGAAAACAGGATTGAATCAAGGTCAAAATGCCCGCTCCCTGCGGGCTTTTTCCTTTGCCTGGAGGGTTCCTGGTCCAGCCTCGCCATCCCGCACGCCATCGCCTCGGAACGGGGTCCCCGTTCCGCGTCCAGTGCGTCCTCCGTGGCGCGGCGTCTGCGTCGCTCGCGGCCGCCACATGTTCACACGCGGCCCTCAGCCCCCGCACACACGGCCGCCTGCTGATCAGTCACGACCGTCACCCATCTGCCCGCGCATCAATCGCCTCCGGCCTTCGCGGCCCCCAGCGTTCAGCACACGGCCCTCGCCTGAACACCCTCGCGGCCGCGACCTACCTGATAGCAGCCGCAGCAGTTCCTGCCATCGCGCCCCGCGCACCAGCCGCTAACCCCAGTCCCTTCAATGCGCCCCAGGTTGACCCAGGCGTCATAGGGGGCACCCCCTCCGATACACTGAACTCAACCGCATGACTCTGCTCAAAGCTGTCCGCGGCACGCGCGATCTGCTGCCGCCGGAAACCGACCTGTGGAACCGCGCAGAAGCGACGGCGCGGCGCGTCTTCGCCCGCTACAATTTCGGCGAGATTCGGACGCCCATCTTCGAGGACACCTCGCTCTTCGCCCGCTCG
>DAHUYD010000045.1 GCA_027315385.1 Acidobacterium sp. | reverse complement strand
CCGTGCAAACGCGACAAGACATTGCGTGCTGCAGCGCGAAGTTTCCCGACCTGGTCTGCCGTCCGGTGTCGGCCCAATTCATGGCGGACGACATTATTGCTCTTTTCGAACTCACCGCGGAGAACGAGAAAGTTCTCGTAGTGGAGGAAAGGCACTACCGGCTGGTTCCGAGCGCCGATATCGACAGCGAAACCAAGCGGAAATATGCAGATAGATCGTAGGACGCGGCTCCTTTCGGTCAATTCCTGACCCACCCTTGGGGCATGTTTGGAATCCGAATACAATGAAAGAAATTGGTTTCTCCCATTTCCGGGTCGAAGTGGGGAGTGGGGTGCAAGAGCAATGGGTTCGGATCCGCGTCTGAGCCCGCGGGAGCGGGCGGTACTGTCGGCCATCGTCGAGAGCTACATTGCCACCGGGGAGCCGGTGGCATCGCACGCGCTGGCGCGCCATTTCGGCAATAAGGACGGCATGAGCCCGGCGACACTGCGGAACGTGATGGCGACGCTGGGCGAGCTGGGCCTGCTGGATCAGCCGCATACATCGGCAGGGCGGGTTCCCACCGCTCCGGCGTTCCGGTTTTACGTGGAGCATCTGAGCAGCGGGGCGGCACTGGCGCTGGCGCCGGCGCGGCTGGAAGAGATCGAGGGAAGTTTCGCGGGGATCGGATCGAGCCAGCAGTTTCTGGAGCGAACCTCGCACGTGCTGGCGCTGATCTCGTCCGGACTGGGCGTGGGGCTGGCGGCGACCCAGGAAGTCCACATGCTGGAGCACGTTCACTTTACGCGGCTGGCTGCGGGGCGGGTGCTGGCGGTGGTGATCACGCGCGCCGGGACGGTGCTGAACCGGGTGCTGCTGCTGGATCACGACCTGAAGGGCGCGGAGCTGGAGACGGCAGCGCGGTACCTGAACGAGAACTTCCACGGGTGGTCGGTGGAGCGGATCCGTACAGAGCTGGCGCGGCGGCTGGAAGCGGAACGCAGCGAGTACGACCGGATGATGCATTCGCTGGAAGAGCTTTACCGGAAGGGCGCGCTGGAGGCGGAGGACGCCGGCGGGCCGACACTGTTTATGGAAGGCGTGGCGAATCTGCTGGCGGCGGAAACGGATCGCGCGCGGCTGGCCGCCATGCTGCACGCGCTGGAAGCGAAGGAACGCCTGATTGAGCTGCTGAACGCCTACGTGGACGCGCGCCAGCGGACCGTACGCGTGGTGGTGGGGCTGGAAGAGGCGATTCCGGAGCTGCGGGATTTTGTGCTGATCGGGACGACGGCGCGGCTGGGCAAGGAGCATCTGGGGACGGTCGCCGTGATCGGGCCGACGCGCATCCACTATCAGGAGACGATCCAGGCGGTCGAGTACATCGCGCAGCTCTCCGGGCGGTTGCTGCAGCCGCCGCAGTGACGGAAGTTGCCGATTGACGGTCCCCGGTTGCGGGCGGATCACGGGTCCGGCAGCGTCAACGGTAAAATAGAAAGAGAGCGGAGGCGTGAGGGGCGCGTCCTTCCGCGACGGAATTTTATGAGCCGAATCCATATCGAAGACAAAGCGAAAGCAAAAGAGAAGGCTGCGGCGGTGCAAGCCGCTGATTCGGGGGCGGATGGAGACGCCGGAGCGCAGCCGGAAGAGCTGGTGGCGGTGGAAACCGCCAGGGTTCCGCAGGAGGAATACGACCGGCTGAAGGCGGAGCGCGACATGCTGTTCGACCGGCTGGCGCGGCTGCAGGCAGAGTTCGATAATGCCCGCAAACGCGAGGCCAAGGAGCGGGCGGACTTTCGCGACTATGCGGTGGGCAATGCGGTGGAGCAGTTCCTGCCGGTGCTGGACAATTTTCATCTGGCGCTGAAGGCGCAGGGTTCGCCGGAGCAGTTGCGCGCGGGCGTGGAGCTGATAGTGAAGCAGATGGAAGAGGCCCTGCGGGGGCTGAATGTGCAGGCGGTGGAAACGGTAGGCGCGGCATTCGATCCGCGGGTGCATGAAGCGCTGGAGATGGTGGAGCGAAACGACCTGCCGGATCATCAGGTATTCGAGGAAGTACGCCGCGGGTATAAGATTCGGGAGCGTCTGTTGCGACCGGCGCTGGTCCGGGTGGCGAGCAACCCGCAGCAAAAAGAGGCATGAGCAGAACCGACAACGTGACGAAAGCCGATTATTACGAGGTGCTCGGGGTGGCAAAGACCGCGAGCGATCAGGAGCTGAAGGCCGCTTATCGCAAGCTGGCGATGCAGCATCATCCCGACCGGAACCCGGGCGATAAGCAGTCCGAGGAGCGGTTTAAGGACTGCAGCGAGGCGTACCAGGTGCTGAGCGATCCGGAGAAGCGCGCGGCCTACGACCGTTTTGGGCACGCGGGCGTGAACGGGGCTGGCGGGTTCAACGGGAATCCGTTCGGTGCGCAGGACATCGGGGACATTTTCGGCGATTTGTTCGGCGAGATGTTCAATATGGGCGGGGGGCGGCAGCGGACTTCGCGGGTGCAGAAGGGCCACGACGTCCGGCACGATGTGACGATCGAGTTCGAGGAAGCCGTGTTCGGCAAGGAAGTGCCGGTGACGGTGAAGCGGCGCGAGGCGTGTCCGGATTGCCGGGGAATGGGAACGGCGACGGGACGGGGGCCGACGACTTGTCCGCAGTGCCAGGGACGCGGGCAGGTGCGGTACCAGCAGGGATTTTTCTCGGTGGCGCGGACGTGCAGCGCATGCGGCGGCACCGGGACGGTGATCAGCGATCCGTGCCCGAGTTGCCGCGGCGACGGACGCAGAGAACGGCAGCACGAGATTCTGGTGAACATTCCGGCGGGCGTCGAAGACGGGACGCGCATCCGCTACCAGGGCGAGGGCGACGCGGGACGCTTTGGCGGGCCGGGGGGCGATCTGTACATCGTGCTGCACGTGCGGGCGCATAAGTTCTTCGAGCGGGACGGCAACGACCTGCACTGCGTGATTCCGATCTCGTTTCCGCAGGCGGCGCTGGGGACGGAAATCGCGATTGCGACGCTGGACGGCGAGACGAAACTGAAAGTTCCCGAGGGAACGCAGAGCGGGCAGACGTTTCGCATTCGCGGCAAGGGGATTCCGCACCTGAATGCCTATGGACGCGGCGATCTGCTGGCCCAGGTGGTGGTAAAAATACCGACAAAGCTCACCAAAGCGCAGAAGGAAAAGCTGAAGGACCTGGGCGAGACGCTGCGGGTGGAGAACACGCCGACCTCACGCGGGCTGCTGGACAAGGTGAAGGAGATGTTCTCGTAGGGACATCGGGTGCGCCCACCCTGCCGCGCATGCGCACGAGAAGGGTGGGGCGCCCAGCCGATCAGAAGCTATCCTGGAAAGAAAACTGGAAGACCCGCGGCCCATTGAGCTGATCGATGGAGTTGAGGGTCTGGAAGTTTCCCGGCCCGCTGTTTGGGACGAGGGAGCAGGTCTGGTTCTGGGTGACGCCGTCGCCGCAGTTGGCGCCCACCGGGTTGTACTGGATCTGATTGATGCCGGCCCCGTTCTGCACATAATAGTTCGCGTGGTTCGCCAGGTTGAACACCTGCGCTTTCAGTTCCACGAGGTTATGCTCGCCGGCGTGGAAATTGCGCTGGAGGCCCATGTCGACCTCGTCGATCCATGGCCCGTAGAAGGAGTCGATTCCGAAATTGGGGCTTGGACCAGCAGCGTTGAGGCCGTCCGCGGTATTGCCGGTGGACTCATTGAAGGCGCTGTCGTTCAGATTGTCACCCGCCGCAGCGGAGGTGCCGAGGAGCGGCGCATAGGGGCGGCCGGAATTGAAGGCCATGACCGTGCTGATGAGCCAGCCGGACAGGGCGGAGCGGGCCATGTGCGATTGGAATCGCTGCGCGGAGGGCGACCAGACGCCGGCGAACGAAATGCGGTGGCGCTGGTCCAGGAGCGAGGGCACGTGGGTATTGGAGAAGTCCCACTGATTGTTAAAGTCCACGCCGTTGAGGTCCATGTTTTTCGACCAGGTCCAGGAACCGAGAAGGTTCAGCGTCTGTCCGACGCGGCTTTGGAATTTGGCGAAGAAGGAGTTGTAGTGATTCATGCCGGGGCTGATGAGCTCGTTGATCTGGCCGAGGTTGGGATCGACAGCCCCGTCGCTCAGCAGCCCATTGTCGAGGTTCATTCCGGTAAAGGCGGGACCGGCGCAGCTGGCTGCTGAAGAAGAGGTGCCATTGGGGCAAACCACATAGGTGGTGGTTCCGGTTGGCCGGATCAGGTTGAGATCGTAGGCGCTGGAGGAAATCAGGTGGATCCCGTGGGTCCACATGGTGCCCACCGTGAGGGTGGTGGCGGGAGTCAACTGCTGCTCGATCTGGAGGCTGCTCTGAAGTACGTACGGGGTGTGCAGATGCGGATCGATGACGGTAATGTTGGAGCTTGCACCGAAGACACCGCTGGAATTCAACTGATTCGGGAAACTGGGCGACTGCTGGTTCGGCGCATTGGCCGAATTGAAGAACAATTGCGCGGAGGATTGCTGGGTGACCAGTCCGTTGGAGATCACAGAGTTTTCATAGTTGACGCCGTTGAAGAGCATGTAGAAAACGCCGAACCCGCCGCGCACCACCGTTTTTGGGGTGGCCGCATAGGCAAAGCCGAGACGAGGCGCGAGCCGCCCATACTGGTTGGGAAATTGTCCGGTGAGCGGAAATGCGGGATTTTCCCTGGGCTGCCCATAGACCTGAAAGTCTTCGCGGAGGCCCAGATCGAGGGTCAGTTTGCGCGAGGCGTGGAGCGTGTCGTCTCCATAAAAGCCCAGATAGGGCACGTGGAACAGGAACGTTGGATTGCCGCCGGCCTGGGAGTAGAAGATGTAATGCCCGAGAGCGAAGTTCTCCGGACTGGAAAAGGCATAGGTTCCGCGGAAATTGCCAAAGTTAAAGTCGCGAACATAATCGTAGTTAAAGTCCACGCCGAGGTCGAGGGTGTTGCGGCCGTGGACCCAGTTCACGCGCTCGTCCAGTTCCCACTCCGATTCCAGGGTGTTGCCGAGGGAGAAGCCGGGGTTGCCGAGTTCGAAGAATTGCGGTCCGAACATCTCGATGGTGGGCAGATTGGCCGCGATGAGGCCGCTGGGGGACTCAATCTGCTGGTCGCGGAGGTAGCTTGCATGCACGTCGTTGAGCAGTTGGGGGCCAAGGGTCCTGACCCAGTGAATGCCGGCCTGGTGGTCGCGGACATAGTTATTGGAAAGAGCTTCGTCGCCGGCGAAGTTCTCGGGGGTGTAAGTAATCTCGCCGCCCGGCGAATCGAATTTGTTGTAGTTGTACATCAGCGTGACGGTGTCTTTGGACGTCGGCTGCCAGTCGACCTTGGGAAAGAATGACAGGTCGTCGCGGCGCCTCTGGCGCTGGCCGGTATTGGTGCGGATGGCATTGAGGACGTTGGAAACCTGCTGGAGATAGGCGGGACTGTTCGGGTCGGGCGCGGTATCGCTTCCGGGGACCGGCAGAGGCCCATTCGGGCTGGGGAGGGTGGTTCCCGCGGGCAGTCCAAAGCTGGTCACGGTAAGGGACTGCTGCGGAGGGTTGACGACCGAGATCGGGTCCTTCTCGCGCTGCTGCTCGTAGTCGAAGTAGTAGAAGAGCTTGTTGCGCACGAGAGGACCGCCGAGATCGGCTCCGAACTGCTGGAGCACATCGAGCGGCTTGGGATTCCCGGCGCCCTTGTCCACAGCGTCCTCAGCCCCGGTACCGGAGTTGCGGTTGTAGTAGAAGGCATCTCCGTGGAGCCGGTTGGTTCCGGATTTGGTGACGGTATTGACGAATCCGGAGCCGGCGCCTCCGAACGCGGCGGAATAGGGATTGTCGGAGACCTGGAACTCCTGAATCGACTGCTCGCCGAAGACGTAGGGAACGCGGGTGCGGCCGCGCGCGTCGCCGAAGAAATTACTCGTAGCCGCGCCGCCATCGACGGTAAAGGAATCGGCGCCGTTGCCGTTGGCGTAACCGGAGTCGCCGCCGCCCTGCTGGCCTCCCATCGCGACCAGGCCGAACTCGCCGTCGGCGCTGGTGTTCGGAGTCAGCAGCACGAAGTCGGTGTAGCGCCGCCCGCTGAGCGGAAGGTTCTGAATGAGGTCCTGATCCACGTCGGTGCTGACGGT
Organism: Acidobacterium sp.; assembly: GCA_027315385.1. Taxonomy (GTDB): domain Bacteria; phylum Acidobacteriota; class Terriglobia; order Terriglobales; family Acidobacteriaceae; genus Palsa-343. The sequence goes on along the minus strand of DAHUYD010000045.1, from coordinate 5,529 downwards.
GGTGTCGGTCGTATCGAGGGTGGTGCCTTCCGCGTTCACAGTGACCGACTGGGTCACCTTGCCGACCGGGAGCTTTTCATTCAGGGTCGAAGTTTCGCCGATGCGCACCACGATGCCGTCCGCGCGCACCTGGCTAAAGCCGTTGTGGGTGAATCGCACGGTGTAGATGCCGGTGGGCAGAATGGGAAAACGAAAATCGCCATGGGCGCCCGTGGCGGTGGTCTGGACGAGGCCCGTGCCGAGATTGCGGATTTCGACCCTGACGCCGGAAAGCACCGCTCCGGAAGTGTCGGTGACCTCGCCGGTCAGGCCTCCGGACGATACGGCGTTCTGTGCACCGAGGTGCGGCGCAACAAGGGCAAGGATTGCCAGCAGGGACACGAGTGCAATGCAATGAAGGGATTTCATGAGGTGCGCCTCCAAATGGTCAGGTTTCTGTGATTCGTCGTGTGCATCGGCTCCGCGCGCCGATTGGCGGACGTCGCGTGCGGGGTATCGCGAGGGTGCTGCTACCTACCTACTCAACGAACCTTAACTCAACGTTAAGACAGCGCATGGAAGAATCGGCATTTATCAGGAATTCATGGAAGGGGAGCCAGGTGGGCCGATCAGGCAGCCGAAGGGGGACCCTTCCGGCCCGCAGCGGGGATGAGGAAGACGTTCTCGTATAGATACGCCCATGCGACCGGCTGGGCCGAGTCTCTGTCAGGTATAAACATACAAAGGAATAGCGACAGGCCGCGAAACCAGTGCCCATGCCTCCATTGAACCCGGCCCCGTCCACCGTTGCGCAATCCGGTTCGGATGGAACGCGGCGCGGTTACAACCGGTTTCTTCTGCTGGTGGCGGGCCTGGGCGGGCTGCTCTACGGCATCGACGTCGGGATTATCGGCGGAGCGCTGCCGTATCTGGAAGCGACGTCGGGGCTGACCGCGTCGCAGTTGTCGGTGATTGTGGCGGCGGTGCTGCTGGGGAGTGTTTTCTCCACACTGTTTGCGGGCATGCTGGCGGACTGGCTGGGGCGCAAGCCGCTGATGATTCTGAGCGGGCTCGCGTTCGTGCTGAGCATTCCGATTATTGCGCTGTCGCACGGATACGCGCCGCTGTTTTTCGGGCGGCTGCTGCAGGGGATGAGCGGCGGATTTATCGGGATCGTGGTGCCGCTGTATCTGGCGGAGTGCCTGGCTGCTTCAAATCGGGGCAAGGGGACAGGGATTTTTCAGTGGCTGCTGACGCTGGGCATTCTGGCGGCGGCGCTGACGGGGATGTACTACAGCTATCACGTGCAGGCGGCGGCGCAGTTGCTGAGCACAGCGGGGCTGCTGGCGGTGGAGAACCAGGCGTGGCGCAGCATCTTCTGGGTGTCGCTGCCGCCGGGGATCCTGTTTGCCGTAGGCGCGTTGTGGGTGACGGAGTCGCCGCGGTGGCTGTTCCGGCAAGGCAAGCGAGAGGCGGCGCTGGCGGCGCTGCTGCGCTCGCGCAGCGAAGAGCAGGCGGCGCTGGAGCTGCGCGAGATGGAGGAAACCGCGCACAGCCAGGCGCGGAAGAAGACGGCGGCGGGCAAGGTTAAAGATTCGCTGCTGGCGCGCAAATGCGTTGTGCCGTTTCTGCTGGCGTGCGTGCTGCTCTTCTGCAACACGGCGACGGGGATTAACTCGGTGATCGGGTACAACACGGCGATCCTGCTGCAGGGCGGGCTGTCGGACTTGCAGGCGCACTGGGGCTATGTGATTTTCACGGCGGTCAATTTTCTGATGACGATCGTGGGGGTGATGCTGGTGGATCGCAAGGGGCGGCGCTTCCTGTTCATTCTGGGGACGGCGGGGATTATTGTCTCGATGGTGGGGGTCGGGACGATGTTTCTGCGCACGGAGCACGAGAGCGTGAACGTGGCCGGGCTGCTGCAGACGCAGATCACATCCGGGCAGGAGCTGACGCTGCGCTTCGATCCGGCGGAGGCGCGGCGGCTGCTGGCGGCGGAGGGATCGGCGGGCGCGGCGATCCATGGGGATCGCGCCTCACTCAGCGTGATCTATGCGTACGGCGGGTATACGGCGACGACGGACTACGTGCGCTCGGATAATCCTGGCGCGCCGGCGCTGCACGTTACGCGCGCTTCGTGCGTGCCGGCGAACAGCGTTGAGGCCTTCTTTCAGAATCCGTTTGGGAACCTGCAGGCGGCGCGCACCGCGCCATTGCGCATTGTGAAGGCGATGATTGCCCCCGTGCCCAGCCCCGCGCATGGATGGTGGCTGGCGCTGGGGCTGTACGCGTTCGTGGCGTTCTTCGCGATGGGGCCTGGGGCATGCATCTGGGTGGCGCTGTCAGAGCTGATGCCGACGCGCATCCGCTCCAACGGCATGAGCGTGGCGCTGGTGATCAACCAGCTGGTTTCAACCACGCTGGCGGGGATCTTTTTGCCTTTCGTGAGCAAGTACGGCTACTCGTCGATGTTCTATCTGTTCGCGGGATTCACCGTCGTGTACTTCCTCACCGTGAGCTTCCTGCTGCCGGAGACGAAAGGCAAAACGCTGGAGGAGATCGAGGCGTTGTTCGAGGCGAAGGCGGCAAGAGCGTAGAGGAGCGCGACGGCTCGGGGGCTGCTGGAAGGCGATGGACACGTTGGAAGAGGCCATGGGGCGGGACAGGCGCGATGCGGTTCCAGGCCTGAGGTGAACCGGATGCGTGCCTTGGCCCGTTGGCAACAACTGGCCATCCCGGGTGGGAAAGCTCGTCGGCAACCTTCGGTTACAAGTTGCACCGTGGTGTAAAACTGCCTGGTTGTTGCTTCAATGGCGGGGGGAAGCAGCGAGACAGTGCCTTCGCTAGAGGCCGTTATTAACTTTCGCGTGGGCAGCGTTGCGGACGAAAATCGGTCCAGACGAGGCGGAATCCGAGGGCTGGGGCCGATTTTCCGCATTTCTTCGTCGCTCGTCGCTCGAAGATTCCCGATATTCGTCGCTCCTCGCTCCTCGATCTGAGATAAATTGGCTCCCAGCGCCGCCAGCGGGAGAGTTAATAGCAGGCTCTAGGATGTTTCCTATGTCGACACCCGTTGTCGCCCAGAACGGCGGAGCTATTCCCACCACGCTAGCGAGTCCTGGCGCACTGCGATTTTGGCTGGCGGTTTGCCTGATTGGCACGACGACGGGTCTGGCAGCGGCGGCGCTGACTCGATTGCTTGAAATCGTCCAGCAAGCCGCATGGCATGGATCCGGCACAAACATCCTTGCCGCAGCGCGGCAGGCAAGCGTCGGGAGACACCTGATCGTTCTCCTCGCCGCAGCCATTCTGACGGGGGCGGGGCAGCTCCTGCTGAAACAGCTCTCCAGCGGCAACGGCATCGATACCACCGCGGCCATCTGGTTTCACGCCGGGCGAATGCCGGCCTGGCGAACTCTGGGCAGCGCTGTGTTGTCCATCTTCGACGTCGCCATGGGTGCATCCATGGGGCGCGAGGGCGCGCCCAAACAGGCCGGTGCCGTCTTCGCGAACCTGTTTGCCGATACCGGGAAACTCTCCGATGAGCAGCGGCGCTTACTGGTGGCTTGTGGCGCTGGAGCCGGCATGGGAGCGGCCTATGGCGTTCCACTGGGCGGTGCGCTTTTCTCGCTGGAAGTGATGCGTGGAAAGCTGGCGTTGCGCTATGTTTTGCCGGCACTTCTTGCTTCGCTGATCGCGACAGGGGTTTCCTGGGTAGTTCTGCCGAATGCGCCCACCTACATCGTCGCGTCATTTCCGCTTTCGGCTTCAGGGATTTTGTGGGCGATCGCGGCAGCTCCCTTCTTCGCGTTCGCTTCCATCCTTTATGTTCGACTGGTTCGCTGGGCCGACAGGGGTAAGCCGCGCGGATGGCAGCGATTCATAGCCCCCGTGATCGTCCTCGGTCTGCTGGGAGCGGCCTCAGTGCAGTTTCCGGAGATACTGGGAAACGGCAAAGACCTTTCGCAATTGCTTTTTACCAATCAGATCGGACTGCGGCTGGTGCTGGCCCTTCTGCTGCTGAAGCCGCTGGCCACGATCCTGTGCATGCGCAGTGGCGTTCCAGGCGGGATGTTTACGCCGTCTCTCACCTTTGGGGCTCTGCTGGGCGCTACGCTGGGGCATGCCTGGAGCGCGATGTGGCCGGGTGTGCCGCTCGGTTTCTTCGCGTTGCTCGGCGCCGCCGCTGTTCTGTCTGCTACGACTCAGGGGCCGATCTCGGCCGTGGTCCTGATGTTGGAGCTTACCGGCAGAGACAGGTCATTCATTTTGCCGCTCATTCTAATCGCTGTGCTCTCGGCGCTGATCGCGCGTTCCGTTGAGCCTCGTTCGATTTACGATGCGCGCCTCAGCGACGAGGAAATCGAGTCAAGACAAAGAATGCGAGAACAAGAACCAAACGAAATCGGCATTCCGCAATAGGCGAAGGCGGGGAAGAAAGCGCGAGCCGGGCTGCCTGTGTGGAGCGATCGGCGTTTGCCTGTGCGGGCTCCTCTCGCGCAAATGTCGAAACTGCCAAATCGAGCCGCTCGCAGAGCCCTCAACGTGGGCGGACTCTGGGCTTACGGCCTTTTGGGAATGACAGGTTGAGCGCCGAAGAGCAGCCTCTGTGGTTGCGGTTACCGGGGAGGCAGCGGCTCCGGAATGGCCTCCCCATCCTTTCTCGGGTCGGATGCGCCGAAGTTGACGCCGGTGGTGAAGTTGCGCTCGACGGCCTGGCCTCCTCCCATGATGGCGGCGTAGTCGCCGACCAGGCGAATCTGCTGGCCGCGACTGGCCAGGTCCGCGCGGACGGATGCCGGAATCCGATCCTCCATATACACATCGCAGCCGCCGAAGTCGATTTTGTCGAAGCGGGCGGCCTCGATCGCGGCCTGGATATCCATGCCGAAGTCGACGATGTTGGAGACGAACTGGGCGTGGGCCTGGGCCTGGTTGAATCCGCCCATGATGCCGAAGGCAATGCGGGTTTGGCCGCGCGTCATGAAGGCGGGAATGATGGTGTGGAGGGGGCGCTTGCGGCCGGCGAGGACGTCGGGGGATCCGGGCGTGAGGTTGAAGAGCGCGCCGCGGTCCTGCAGGACGAAGCCAGCGCCGGGCGGAACGAGACGCGCGCCGAACTCCTCGAAGTTGGACTGGATGAGCGACACCATGTTGCCTTCGGCGTCGACCGCGGTGAGGTAGGTAGTGTCTCCGGAGGGCGGGTGGCCGGCGGAGACGGAGCAGTTGGCGTGGGCCATGTCGATGAGCTTCGCGCGCTGCTGCGCGTACGTGGGCGAGAGCAGGCCGGCGATGGGGATGTGGCTGAAGCGCGGGTCGCCGATGTAGCGGGCGAGGTCGGCGTAGGCGAGTTTTTTGGCCTCGATCATGACCTGGAGCGCGTTGGCGGAGTTGTGGCCGAATTGCGCGAGCGGGAATTGCGACATGATATTGAGCATTTCAAGCGCGGCGATGCCCTGGCCGTTGGGCGGGAGCTCGTAGACGGTCCAGCCGTGGTAGACGGTGGAGAGCGGCGTGACCCACTGCGCGTGGTAGCCGGCAAGGTCG
>DAHUYD010000012.1 GCA_027315385.1 Acidobacterium sp. | reverse complement strand
CAACCAATACTCGGAATTTGAGTTTGCCACCCACCGCCGACTGCACAATACAGGTCAGCGCTTCTTCTCAGGCCCCTTCACGCGGAAGCGGTTCGCGCGCTCGAATTCGTCGCGCAGTTCGGGAGTCTTGAGATTCTCGCGCAGGTGCGCCAGGCGCTGCTCCAGCGCATGCAGGGAGTTGGCGATGGCTTCGGTGTTGGTGTGCGCGATGTCTCTCCACATAGAAAAGGGGCTGGCCCCCAGGCGTGTCATCTCGCGCAGCGCGCGGCCACCGACGGGCAGCAGATCGGTGTTCGCTGCGAACTCATCCTCGAGCAACGCGGACATCGCGGTTGAGACGAACTGCGGCAGGTGGCTGATCCACGCGCACAGCACGTCGTGGCGATCCGGGTCCATGTCGAGGACGCGCGCGCCGAAGCGTTCCACCCAGGTGCGCCAGGCCCCGGCCGCCGGGCCCTCCGCGAAAGGCGCATCCTGCTCGTGTCGTTGGCAGGGGGTAAACAGCCAGACAGAATCCGCGAAAAGCGCCGGGTCGGCATTTCCTGCGCCGCCGACTTCCTTACCGGCCATGGGATGTCCAGGGAGAAAGCCTGGCTGGCCTGGCCCGTTATAGCGCGACCTCGAGCAGGCGCAGAGCGCGCCCTTCACGCTGCCGACGTCGGTGACGAGCTGATCGGCCCGCAGCACCGGGGCCAGACGATCGAGCCATTCGAGAATGGTAAAGACAGGGCCGCCGAGCACGATCGCATCGCTTGCCGTCGCGGCGGCCAGCGGATCGTCGGCCGTGACCGTGACAGCTCCCAGGCTGAATGCGGTGCGCAGTTCCTGGCTGTCTGGATCCCACCCCGCTATTGGGCCTGAAAAGCCCTGCGCGCGCAAAGCAAGGCCCACAGATGCGCCAATGAGGCCCGTGCCGAGAATCGTGATGCTGCGGATCGGCATTTTCCTTAGATCGTACGCCCCACCGCGGGAGCGATGATGCGCAGCGAATTCATGAGCTCGGCGAACTTGCCGGGGAACATGGACTGCGCGCCGTCGGAGAGCGCCTTGTCCGGGTTCGGATGCACCTCGATCAGCACACCGTCACCGCCGGCTGCCACCGTCGCCCGCGCCATCGCCGGAACCTTGTCGCGGCGGCCCGTGCCGTGCGAAGGATCGCCCACGATGGGCAGGTGCGACAGCTTGTGGACCACCGGAATCGCCGAGATATCCATGGTGTTGCGGGTGTAGGTCTCGAACGTGCGGATGCCGCGTTCGCAGAGGATCACGTCGTAATTCCCGCCGGCGAGGAGGTATTCCGCCGAAAGCAGCAGTTCCTCGATGGTGGCTGCAATGCCGCGCTTCAGCAGGACCGGCTTGCGCACCGCACCCAGCTCGCGCAGCAGGTTGAAGTTCTGCATGTTGCGCGCGCCCACCTGGAAGAGATCGACGTACGGCATCATCATCTCGATCTGCGAGATTTCCATCACCTCGCTCACGATGAGCAGGCCGTGCGCGTCGCCGGCTTCGCGCAGCAGCTTCAGCGCGTCGAGGCCGTGCCCCTGGAAGGAGTATGGCGAGCTGCGCGGCTTGAAGGCGCCGCCGCGCAGAAACTTCGCTCCCGCGGCGCTGACCAGCTTTGCGCTCTCCAGTATCTGTTCCCGGCTCTCCACCGAGCATGGGCCGGCCATGACCGCCACTTCCTGGCCGCCGACGCTCACCCCGTTGGCAAAACGCACGACCGTGCCTTCCGGCCGGAAGCTGCGCCCCGCCAGCTTGTACGGCGACGAGATGCGGATGACCTCCGAGACCCCAGGCAGCACGGAGAAGTCATCGTGCGAGAACGCGCCCGGCGTGCCCACGCCCGCGAGGATGGTTTGCACCGCGCCGGTGGTGCGGTGCACATTGAATCCGATTTCGATCATGCGCTCGACGACGTTCTGAATCTCTTCTTCCGTCGCGCGCTCCAGCATGGCCACAATCATTGGTCTCTTCCTGTCCTGTTCACTGGTCTTTTCCCGTCTCGTTCCGTGAGGCCAGTTGGTTCTTCTGCAGCGCTCTCATCACGTCGATGATGCGCTCGTAGATGTGCGTCAGTTCGGAGTCGGGCAGCGGCCCGGGGTTGTGGGAGCGCACATTGTCGAAGATGACGCGCTCGCGATTCGGCTCATAGACGGGCAGGGACGTCGAGCGCTTCAGCCTTCCGATTTCCTGCGCGGCGGCGGCGCGCTCGCTGATCAGAAGAACGATCTGCCGGTCCAGCTCGTCGATTTTGCGCCGCCAGTCTGCAATATCCATGGGGTTCCTTTGGGCTGCCGCCCCTGCCATCGCCTTGTTTGAGGACGGATGCTGGAATTCTATCGGGCCGGCGCGGCGGGTTCGCGAGAATCCCGGCGCAGACCCTGGATAAATCGCGCGATGGCATGAGGCGCGTCCTTCGGTCCGGCCCGCTCAATGGCCGCTACGATCGCGCTGCCGACGACGGCCGCGTCGGCAAACTCGCCCACGGCGGCAAAATGCTCGGGGTTCGAGATGCCGAAACCGACCGCGATGGGCAATTGCGTGAAGCGGCGCAGCCGGCGGACGAGTTGCTCGGCGTCCTCGGTGAGGGACTTTTGCGCACCGGTGATGCCCACGCGCGAAATTGCATAGACGAATCCACGCGAAACTGCGCCGATCCGCGCCAGGCGCTCGTCGGGACTGGTAGGCGCGGCCAGAAAGATGGGCGCGAGACGATGCCGGTGCAGCGCCTGCAGATAATCTGTCGCTTCGTCGACAATCATGTCCGTGACCAGCACACCATCCACGCCGGCTTGCTCCGCCGCGGCGCAGAACTCTTCGAGTCCGAAGCGCAGGATTGGATTGTAGTAGCTGAAGACGATGAGGCCGGACTCCGGACGCTCGACTCGAAGCGCCGCAGCCAGTTCGAGCACGTCGCGGAGGCGCGTGCCGTTGCGCAGCGCACGCTCGCTGGCGCGCTGGATCACGGGGCCATCGGCCAGCGGATCGCTGAAGGGTACCCCCAGTTCCAGCACATCGGCGCCGGCATCGATCGCGGCCAGGGCAATGCTGTGCGTCGTGGCCAGATCGGGATCGCCGACCGTGAAGTAGACGACGAGGCCGGGTTTCTCCGGAAACTGAATCGGCATCTATTCCGCTCCGCTCAGCCTGAGTTCGCGGGCCAGAATGCCCATGTCTTTATCTCCGCGCCCGGAGACGTTCACGATCACCACATCGCTCCCGCTCATCTTCGGCGCGCGCTTCACGCATTCCGCCACAGCGTGCGCGCTTTCGAGCGCGGGGATGATGCCTTCGGTGCGAGCCAGCAACTGCGTGGCTTCGAGCGCTTCGGCGTCGGTCACGGAGGTGTACTCCGCGCGGCCGGAATCGTGCAGCGCCGCGTGCTCCGGGCCGATCGACGCGTAATCCAAACCCGCCGAAACGGAATGCGTCAGCGCGATCTGGCCGTTTTCGTCCTGTAAAACGTACGAGTAGGTTCCCTGTAGCACGCCGGGCGCCCCGCCGCGGAAACGCGCCGCATGTTCGCCAAGCTGCGGCCCGCGTCCCCCGGCTTCCACGCCGATCAGCTGCACGTCCTTGTCCTGAATAAATTCGTAAAATGCGCCGATGGCGTTGGATCCGCCGCCGACGCAGGCGATGATCGCATCCGGCAGGCGATTCTCCTTCTCGATGATCTGCCGCCGCGCCTCGCGGCTGATCACGCGATGGAAATCGCGCACCATGGTCGGGTAAGGATGCGCTCCCAGCGCGCTGCCCAGCAGGTAATAGGTTGTCCGCACATTGGTGACCCAGTCCCGCATGGCCTCGCTGATGGCATCCTTGAGCGTGCGCGAGCCGCACGAGACGCCGCGCACTTCCGCGCCGAGCATGCGCATCCGGTAGACGTTCAGCTCCTGGCGGGCCATATCCTCTTCGCCCATGTAGACGACGCATTCCAGCCCGAAGAGTGCGCACACGGTGGCCGTAGCCACGCCGTGCTGCCCGGCGCCGGTTTCCGCAATGATGCGCTGTTTGCCCATGCGCGCGGCCAGCAGCGCCTGCCCCAGGCAGTTGTTGATCTTGTGCGCGCCCGTGTGCAGCAGGTCTTCGCGCTTGAGGTAAATCTTTGCGCCGCCGAGGCGCTCCGTAAGACGCACGGCGAAGTAGAGCGGAGTCGGACGTCCGGCGTAGTCGCGCAGCAGCTCGTCGAGCTTTTGATGGAAATCGGGATCGGCCTGAGCCTGGTCGTACGCCTGCTCCAGCTCGTCGAGCGCGGCGACCAGCGTCTCGGGAACGTAGCGTCCGCCATAGGGGCCGAAGCGCCCTGCTCTCTCCTGGGTGGCTGTGCCTGCCATGATTTCAGATTACATGGTCGCGCCAGGGCCCCGCCGTTTACCAGCGCCGTTCGGATTCGGCAAATGCCGTTTGCGCTTCGCGGACAAAGGCGCGCACTTTCTCGGGATCCTTGCTGCCGGGCGCCGCTTCCACGCCGCTGGCAACATCGACGCCCCAGGGACGCAGTGTGCGAATCGCATCGGCCACATTGCCGGAGTTCAGGCCGCCGGCGACAATCAGGCGCAGATTTCCCGGCACTTCCTGCAGCACCTCTCGCGCGCGTTCCCAGTCGTACGTCACGCCGGTGCCGCCGCTCGCTTTGGGCGTCTTCGTGTCCACCAGCACGGCATCCGCTCCGCCGTGCTCCACTAGGGCCCGCAGCGCGGCGCGCAGGTGGCGCTCCGTGTCGGCGACCATGCCTTCCGCCGGCCAGTGCAGGGACTGGATGATCAGCAGATCGTCGCCAAACTCGTCCCGCAACTGGTCGATGGCGGCAAATTCCAGTTCGCCGTGGAGCTGTACCCCGGTGAGCTGGGCGGCGCGAATATCGTAGGCGATCTCCTCGCAGCTTTCTGAGACGAAGACTCCCACGCGGCGCGCATCGCCGAGATTTTCCAGCGGCATCGCCGACAGCTCCGATGCGGTGACGCGGCGCGGGCTGGGAGCGAAGACGAAGCCAACGGCGTCGGCGCCGGCGCCGGCGGCCAGGCGCGCGTCTTCAAGCGTGGTGGTGCCGCAGATCTTTACCCACATGAGGTCACGCTGGCCCGGGAATGCGCCTCGCTCGCGCGCAGCAGATTCTCGAGCGCGATGGCCGGCTCAGCCTCACGCATAAGGCTCTCGCCGATCAGGAAGGCGTGGAAGCCGGCCTCCCGCAGGCGGCAAAGGTCGGCCGCGGTGTGGATGCCGCTCTCGGCCACGTGAACCGTGCCCGAAGGCAGCCGCGGGGCCAGAGCCAGCGAAGTCTCAAGGCTCACCTCAAAAGTGCGGAGATCGCGGTTGTTCACGCCATAGGCGTCGCAGCCCAGATCGCGCACACGGGCCAGCTCGTCCGCCGTGTGGACTTCGCAGAGGACGTCGAGCGCGTGCCGGTGCGCGGCTGCGATGAGGCGGGCAAGGTCCGCGTCACTCAGCGCCGCGGCGATCAGCAGGATGGCGTCGGCGCAGTGCGCGCGCGCTTCGACAATCTGGTACTCGTCAACGATGAAATCCTTGCGCAGGCAGGGAAGGCCCGCAGCCGACGACGCGCGCTCCAGATTCGCCAGGCTGCCCTGGAAGAATGGCTCGTCGGTGAGGACCGACAGAGCGGTTGCGCCGCCGCGTGCGAGCGCACGGGCAAGGCTCCCGGCATCGAAGTTCTCCCGGATCAGCCCCTTTGAGGGCGAAGCCTTTTTCAGCTCGGCAATAATGGCGGGACCCAGCGCCGCTTGCCTGCGCAGCGCGCGCGCCCAGCCGCGCGGAGTGTGCCCCGCCGCGCGGCGCTCCAGTTCGGCGACCGGTACGCGCCTCTGCCGCCCCGCCAGATCGGCGCGGGTCTGAGCCAGAATGCGCTCCAGATGCGGCAAAGGGAGTCCTCTCGATCAAGTATAGCGGCTGACATTTGTCATATCCGATTGCTGACGAAGAACACTGCCGCCGCCGGCCGGGGCGCGCGATGCTGGGAGTGTAAGGAGAACATATGAACACCTTCCACTGCTCCCCATACGGTGACCCAGTTCCTCACTACGCCCGCGCTGTCGGCATTGCGCTGATCTTCTTCGGCATTTTTGCACCAGACCGTTTTGGGTTCTTCTGGGTCGGCGTCGCGCTCATGGCAGTGTCGGGAATGCTGTGAGTCGCCCTACCCCGGAATCCCCATCCTTCGCGCCGTCTTCTCCAGAATCTCCAGCGCCCGGTCGAGCTGCTCGGGGGTATGCTCGCTGGTCATAATGGTGCGGATGCGCGCCTTCCCTTCCGGCACCGTCGGAAACGCAATGCCCGTGGCCATCACCCCCGCGTCGAAGAGAGCCCGCGAGAAATCCATCGCGCGGCGGCCTTCGCCCACGATGATCGGCGTGATCGGCGTCTCGCTCGCCGGAGTGTTCACGCCGCCGATATCGAACCCCAGCCGCCCCAGTTCTGCTTTGAAGGAACGCGTGTTCGCCCACAGCCGTTCGATGCGCTCCGGCTCCTGCTCCAGCAGATCGAAGGCCGCGATGCAGGTGGCGGTGACCGATGGCGGATGCGAGGTCGAGAAGAGGAATGGCCGTGCGCGGTGATACAGAAAATCCACGAGGTCCTTCGATCCGCATACGTAACCGCCAATCGCGCCGATGGCCTTCGAGAGCGTGCCCACCTGGATGTCCACCCGCCCATGGCACTGGAAGTGGTCCACGGTGCCGCGGCCATTGCGGCCCAGCACGCCGGAAGCATGGGCGTCGTCGACCATCATGATGGCGCCGTACTTCCCGGCCAGATCGGCGAGCTTGTCCACGGGCCCTATATCGCCGTCCATGGAGAAAACCCCGTCCGTAATCAGCAGCTTGTGCCCGGGCTCGTTCCGCAACTCGCGCAGCAGCTCTTCCGCGTGGGCCACATCCTTGTGACGGAAGACCTTGATCTTCGCCCGCGAGAGCCGCGCGCCGTCAATGATGCTGGCGTGGTTCAGCTCGTCGCTGATGATGAAGTCTTCCTTGCCCAGAATGGCCGAGACTGTGCCGGCGTTGGCGGTAAAGCCGCTCTGGAACACCACGCAGGCTTCGACGTTCTTAAACCGCGCGATCTTTTCTTCCAGCTCCATGTGGATCTTCATGGTGCCGGCAATGGTGCGTACCGCGCCTGGCCCGACGCCAAGCTCGCGCGTCGCCTTTTCCGCGGCTTCCTTCAGCTTCGGGTGATTGCAGAGGCCGAGGTAGTTGTTCGAGGCCAGATTGATCACCTGCCGGCCGTCGTAATGGCACACCGGTGCCTGGGCATCGTCGAGCACGCGCAGACGGAAATGCGTACCCTTCTTTTTGAGTTCTTCGATCTGATCGGCCAGGTACCGCAGCTGCGGGCGCGCGGAAAGCGGCGTTGCCATACGTTCCACCTCGAAAAAGTCCGGATTGCGCAACCTCTGATCCTAACTCTGTTCGGCCGGAACGGGCAGTGTCGCGCGGCGGATTGCCACGGGGGCCGCGATGGGATTGTCCCGCCATCGCCCGCGCGCCGCAGCCGCTGCTACTCCCGGCCGCGCCTGCGCCCGTGCCTGTACCCCGCCGCCCGCGCCCTGTACAATAAACCTTCCAGCGCAGGATATGCCGTTGCGGAGCTGCGGGTTTCTGCGCGGACGTTTCCCGAGAGAGTGCTTCACGAATGATTTGGCTGTTCCGGAAAGACATCGCCTCCCGGCTCGTGGTTCGGGCTACTGTCAGCATGGTAATTCTGGCCTCCTTTGCGGCGTTCGCCGACGCGCAAACGGCGGCCCCGACCCGCACCTTGCTCGCCTCCCAGCGCGAAAATGGCGTTCTCGCCTTCACCGCGCAGGTGAACGACGTCAACGGCCAGCCGGTATCCGAAGGATCGGTGAGTTTTGAGACGGCGAAGGGCTCGCTGGGATCGGTATTCGTGCGCGACGGCGTGGCAACGCTGAACCTGACGAATCCTCCCGCCTGGGCGCGGACCGTCACAGCTGTTTATCATGGCGACAGCGCCTTCGCCGCATCCTCGGCCGCAACCACAGTGGTCGGTCAGCAGGCTTCCACCGTGCCGGGGTTCACGGTCACCGCCTCTCCTTCATCCTTCACCGTGACCCCCGGCCAGTATGAGACGGTCAACCTGACGATCACCTCGCAGAATAGCTTTTCCGGGCAGGTGAATTTGTCCTGCGCAGGGGCGCCGGGCGGTGGAGGTTGCAATTTCAATCCCGTCATTGTCACGCCTCCGGCGAATGGTTCCGCACTCAGCTCCATGCAGATCGTCACCGTGGCGGGTTCCGGCGTTCTCAACGGGCGCGCAAAGCCGCTCAGCGGCTCCGGCACGGCCTATGCAGTCATCGTTCCCGGGCTACTCGCGCTGGCCGGCCTGGGAGCGCTGCGGCGCAGGAACTTTGCCGCGCTCCGCGTGCTGGGCGTCGCATTGCTGCTCACCGCTGGAGCCCTTGGACTCACGGCCTGCAATCCCCGCTACAGCTACGAACATTACAAGCCCTCGCCCAATTACGGGACTCCCCCAGGCAATTACACGATTGTGGTGTCGGCGTACTCGTCGAATGGCACGGCGATTACTCAGGCGACCTCCTCTGATCCCAGCTGCGCGGGCGCGGTCTGCGTGGCAATGACCGTGCAGTAGGACAACCGCCGGTTTCGGATTACGGCTCAGGGTCAGACAGCCAGACTCCCGGCGACCAACTTCGCGGCTTCCTCCACCACTTCCCGCTGATCGCCGAATCCCGGCAGCCAGTGTATCTCCGGCTCACGGCGAAACCAGGTAAGCTGGCGTTTCGCGTAATTGCGATGCCCCTGGGCGGTCGCGGCAATCGCTTCTCTTTCGGACATTTCTCCGCGCAGGACGGCGCGCGCCTGGCGATAGCCGAGCGAGTCGAAGGCCCGCGGTGTCTCGCCGTATTTGCGTATTAAGCCGCGAGTTTCCTCAATCAGCCCGGCGGCAAACATCGCTCCGGCACGCGCATCCAGGCGCTGGTACAGCAGCGGGCGCGGCGGATCGAGGCCGAAGCGAAGGATCCGGAACCCTCGCATCGGTTCGCGCCCAGCCTGCCACGCCTCGGTCAGCGGCAGCCGCGCCGCCAGGCACACCTCAATGGCGCGAATCAGCTTTGGCTGATCATTCGCGTGGATGCGCTCCGCCGCCGACGGGTCGAGCCGCTGTAGCAGGCGATGCAGCCAGCTCCCCCCATGCCGCTCCGCGCTGCCGCGTAACCGCCCGCGCATCTCTTCGGAGCGCCGCGGCCCCGGAAACAGGCCCTCCAGCAGAGCGCGCAGGTAGAGTCCCGTCCCGCCGGTGACAATGGGCAGCCTTCCCCGAGTGGCGATCTCCGCAATCGCCTGGCGCGCCAGGCGGCTATAGTCACCGGCCGTGCAAAAACGATCCGGCGGAAGAATGTCGATGAGGTGATGGCGCACCCGGCCCCGCTCTTCCGGCGTGGGCTTGGCGGTGCCCACTTCCATCTCGCGGTAGACGGCCACCGAATCGCAGCTGACAATCTCCCCCTGAAAGCGCTCGGCCAGAGCCAGCGACAGCGCGGTTTTGCCGCTGCCGGTCGGGCCGCCAATGGCGATCAGAAGAGGGTCCATGGAATCGCAGTCAAGAGTAGCAAACCGCGCATGGACCGGCGCGGTCAGGCGAGTCTGGCGCTACTGCACCGGCAACTGCGCCTTGTAGCCGTCGCGAGCGATCACCATGTACTTCACCGGCTTGTGCTTCTGGTTCTCCATGCGCAGCGGACGGCCTTCCTCGTCCACCAGCTGAACCCGGATACGCCGGTAGGTTCCATCCATCTTTGTGTCGGTGGGCCGGTAGGTAATCTGGTACTGATTGCGGATGGAGTCGTTGATCTGCTGAAAGATGTCGGGAAACTCCGCCTGGAACCGCGGCTGGAACCACATGCCGCCGGTCATCCTTGCGTAAGTCTCCATCTCGTTATCGGCCTGCAGCATGCCAATACTGTTCGGAATGCCGCCGCCCATGCCGCCCATCGCTCGGGCAAATCCGCCGGTGCTGATGGTGAAGATGGTCACGTTGGGCGTTTCCTTGACCTTTTCCAGGCATTTGTCCAGCGTGATGCGGGAGAAGGTGTCGACCCCGGAACCAACCAGGATGATGTATTTCCGCCCCGGAACGCGCGAGAGGCGATCCAGCGTCGTGTACAAGGCGTCGAAGACGTTCGTTTCGTCCCAGGTCGGCATCTGGAGCGAATTGATCGCGTTCTCGACAACGGATTTGTTCCGGGTGAAATCCGTCAGGATCTCCGTGTGCATATCGTAGGTTTCCACGGCGATGTAATCCTGGGGCTGTAGCTGTTGGGTGAAGGACCAGGCCGCCTGCCACATATCCTGGATGAACCACCAGCTGTTGCTGGCGAACTCCAGCAGCAGCACCGCGGTGATGGGCGTCCGAACCTGCTGGAACCCGATGATCGGCTGCGGCGTCCCGTTTTCAAAAATGCGGAAGTTGTCTTTCTGCAGGTTGGGAATGAACTGGTGGTCTTTTTCCGTGAGCACATCCACGTCCACATTCACCACCGGCACGTTGACCCGCAACGAGAGATTTCCCATTCCCGGAGGGTTCTTGATATGGGGTGGCGGAGGGGGCGGCGGTGCGATGGGTGCGGTCTTCTTCGGCAGCGCGATCGGACCGTTGTCGTTGCCCGGACCGCCCGCGGATCCCGGTGTCTCCTGCGGCTGATTTTGGTTCTGCTCGTTCTGGTTCTGCTGGTTCTGGTTCTGCGTCTGATTTTGATTTTGCTGCTGGCTGGTTTGCTGCGCCCATGACATTCCAGCCGGCAGAAGCGTCTGAGATACAAGAAGGGCAACGGTGGCGACCGCAGAAATCCGGAGGCAGGGGACCCTCATGAGTAAGAACCTCTCCGACGATTGTCGAGCCGCCTGCGCCTTTGCGGCAAGTCGCGAAGCAGCATAGTCTATGGACGTGTATAAGCCACTGAAAGGTATCCGGGGCGCCGCCGCGCTGCTGCTTCTGGCGGTGGCTGGCGGCATAAGCCTCCGCGCCCAGAGCCCCCAGCCCGGTCTTCCCCCGAGTCCGCCCGCGGTCACCAGGTTCTTTCCTCTCAGCCAGATTCATCGCGGCCTTCAGGGTGTGGCTTATACCGTCTTCGAGGGCACCAAACCGGAGCCCATGGGCGTGGAAATTCTGGGCCTGCTGCGTAACGCCATCGGGCCGCGTCAGGACATGATCCTGGCCCGTCTGGAAGGCTCGAAGGCCGATTACACAGGCGTGGTCGCCGGCATGAGCGGCAGCCCGGTCTATATCGACGGCCAACTCGTGGGCGCGCTCTCCTACCGCATCGGCACGTTCAGCAAGGAGCCCATTGCCGGCATCACCCCGATCCAACAGATGCTGGGCGTGGAGAATCAGCCGGCCAGCCCCGCGCAGGAGGTCGCCGCGGCTTTCCCCGCTTCGCTCACCCCTGCCTCGGACCCATCGGCCCCCGCGCTCTTCGCCGCGCCCGGCTCCGCCACGCCGCTGATGCAGCCCATCGAAACACCGCTGATCTTCAGCGGCTTCAGCCCCCAGGCGCTCCAGTTCTGGAAGGAACACGCTCCCCCCGGCCTGATGCCGGTGGAGGGCATCGGCGGCTCGGAAAGCAATGACCCTCAACCCGGCCCCCTCCGCCCCGGCGACGCCGTCAGCGCCGTGCTGGTCCGCGGCGATCTGGACATTGCCGCCACCTGCACCGTAACGTACGTCGATCCGCACCGGATGCTGGCCTGCGGGCACCCCATCACCCAGTTTGGCCCGGTTTCGATGCCCATGACCAAGGCTGAAGTCCTGGCCACGCTGCCCTCGCCCTACGACTCCTTCAAGATCATCAACACCACGCAGACCATCGGCTCGATCACCGAGGACCGCCAGTCCGCGATCATGGGGGTCTTCGGCAAACAGGCGCGCATGATCCCCGTCACCCTGCGCGTAACCAGCGACGGCGTCGCTCCCGGCCGGGCGGCGCAGCGCCAGACCCTGCATTTTCAGGTCATCGATCAGCCGACCATCACGCCGATGGCCGTAATGGTCGCGGTCTATCAGGGGCTGATGCAGGAAAATGCCTATTCGGCCCTGACCACCTACCGCCTGCAGGGCACATTGCGGCTCGACGGCTACCCTTCGGTGAAGCTCGACAGCCTGGTCGCGCCCACCGATACGATTCCGGCCAACCTGCTCACCGCCCTGCAGCTGGGCCTCAGCTTTACCCGGCTCTACACCAACGCCGCGCGCCGTACCCCGATCGAGAGCGTCGATCTGGAAGTGGCGGCTATTCCCCGCCGCCTCACCGCCCGGATCGAGACCGCGCAGGCCAGCCGCGTGGAGGTCCACGCAGGTGAAACACTTACGGTGGAGACAACCCTGCTGCCCTGGCACGGCGAGCCGCGGAATGTGCGCATGCCGGTGACCTTACCCGCCAACCTGCCACCCGGACCGGTGCGCCTGCTGGTGAGCGACGGCCCCACTCTCGACCGCCTCATGCAGCCCACCGTGTTCGGAGCGCAGCCGCTGGACATGAGCGCCACCATCGCCCAGCTCAACAGCGCACATCCCAGCGACCGTCTTTACCTTACACTGCTCGCCCCCCAGCCCCAGGCCGCCGTGGATGGGCATACGCTCTCCGCCATACCGCTGTCGCTGGCGAATGTACTCGAGCCCATGCGGCAGAATCGCAGCCTTGAGCTCAACGGCGAGTCGGCCGTTCCCGTGGCCTCCCAGCCCATGAATGCCGTGGTCAGCGGAATGCAGGTGGTGACCCTGCAAGTGGAAGAGCAGTAAGCACCCGTGCACACCGTTTGGGACTTCCGGCCTCGAATCTGCCAGGCGTAAAATCATGGTTTTATTGAAATTCTGCGTTTCTGCCGAGGTGATCTCATGTCAGCGATCCAGGGGTACGGCGTCCATGCCGCCGGAGCCGAGTTAGTGCCGCTCAAGTACGATCCGGGCAACCTCCGGCCGCAGGATGTCGAGGTCAGCATCGCCGCCTGCGGCGTCTGCCACAGCGACCTGAACCTCATCGATAACGACTGGGGGATGAGCCAGTACCCCTTTATCCCGGGCCACGAAATCGTCGGCACGGTTACGGCGTTGGGCGACGCGGTGCGCCATCTGGCCGTGGGCGACCGCGTCGGCGTGGGCTGGCAGGCCGACAGTTGCGGCTTCTGCGAGTGGTGCCGCAAGGGGGAGGAGAACCTCTGCGCCCAGGCCCAGCCCACCTGCGTGGGACGCCATGGCGGCTACGCTGAAGCGGTGCGCGTGAATGCGCGCTTCGCCGTCAGGCTGCCCGAGGCGCTCGACAGCCAGACGGCCGCTCCCCTGCTGTGCGCCGGGATTACCGTCTACCAGCCGCTGCGCTCCGCCGGGGTCAACCCCTCGTCGCGCGTGGGGGTAATCGGCATTGGCGGACTGGGGCACCTGGCGCTGCAGTTTGCGCGCGCCTTCGGGGCGGAAGTCACCGCGTTTTCGACTTCGGTGGACAAGGAATCGGAGGCGCTGGAACTGGGCGCGCATCGCTTCGTCCACTCCCGGGAAAGCAAGGCGCTCAAGGCCATGGCCGGGACCCAGGACCTGATTGTCTCCACCATCAACGCCGCCCAGGAGTGGAGCGCCTACGTGGGCGCGCTGCGCCCGCATGGCACCCTTTGCCTGGTCGGCGTTCCACCCAGGCCGGTTTCACTCGAGGCTTTCCCGCTGATCGCCGGCGCCCGCTGCGTCTCCGGTTCAAACATTGGCAGCCCGGCGCGGATTGCGGAGATGCTGGACGTGGCGGCCCGCCACAACGTCGCCGCCCGAACCGACGCCTTCCCGATGGCGGAGGCGAATCAGGCGATCTCGCGCCTGCGCAGGAATAACGTCCACTACCGCGCAGTGCTGGCGAACTGACAGGTTTCCGCTAACCGCCCTTTCGCTGCCCGCTACTGGCTCGGCTGCTTATACGCCACCTGTATCCAGTGCCGCGCCTCGTTCAGCGCCCCCGCCGTGTTGTCGTTGGTCTCGAGAGCTTCGCGGTACTCCGTGATGGCCCGGTCCCGCTGGCCGGTGATGTCGAAGATCTTGCCGATGGCGATATAGCTCCAGACCTGCGTCCACTGCGGCACGCCGTCGCCGGCCAGCGCGTCGCGGTAGGCGTTCACGGCGGCCTGGTAGTTGCGCATGGTGAAGAGCAGTTCCCCGATGCGGTAGCTGGCCAGCGAGCTGTCGGGATTGGCTTTCTTCGCCAGTTGATACTGCGCCAGCGCTCCGGTGGTGTCGCCCTGGGCCGCCAGTTGCTGCCCGCGCAGAATGTACACCCGCACCTGTAACTGCGGCGTCTCCTTCAGCACCCAGTCGTTGGGATCGATGATCACCTGCCGCGGACGGCCGAACGTGTCCACGATGTACTGGCTGTCGGTCCCCACCACGTCCACCCGCCGGTTCACGGTCTTGCCCTCTGTCTCCACTTCCAGGTCCACCGGCATATTCAGCAGGTCCATGTTGTCCTGCACTTCGCCGATCGTGCGGAATCCCTTGTTGTTGCCGAGACGATAGACGGCGTATTTGTCCTTGAACAGCGGCGCGCCGGTGCCGTCCAGCCACTCGGAGAAGAACGGCACCAGATTCATCTGCGACTGCTGCTGGGCGAGCTTTTCGAAATCGCTGGTGCTGATGCTTTTGCCTTTGTACTGGTCGACGGCAGCGCGGAGTATCCTGCCGAAAGTCGCGTCGCCGACCATGCCGCGCAGCATATGAAAGACCATGCCGCCCTTCTCCAGCGTCAGGGACTGGAACTGCGGCGACCACGGCTGCAGCGTTCCCACGCTGGAGAGCGGAATCGTGTCGTAGGCCAGCGCGCCGGCGGAAACGTCTTCGATCGCGGCTTTCAGCGCTCCGCTGCCCTGGTCGTCCTCCAGATACATCAGCTCGGCGTAGCGCGACATGCCGTTGGTAATCCACGTGTCGTCCAGCGACTGCGGGCTGACTTCGCTGCCCCACCACTGGTGGGCGATCGTGTTCGCCAGCAGGCGGAACTCGTTTTTCCCCCCGAAGTGCGCGCCGGCAATGGCTGCAATCTCCGGCGCCCAGTACGCCGGAACCGTGTCATTGGGCAGTTCCACCACATTCAGCTGCGTCGACTGCGGGATACCGAACGTGCTGGTGTAGTAGGCGAACTCGCGCAGAGCCGTCTGGGCGAAATCGCTGGCGGCGGCCTTGTGCGCGGCGTCGGCGTAGATGTGGATGTTCGGAGCGTCGTTGGGCGTCAGTTCCGTGAATTGCCCGGCGATGATGGTTCCCGGAAACCCCGGCTGGTCCCACTTAAACTCCCAGGTTTGCCCCCCCAGCGCCGAAACCGGATTCCCTGTGGCACCGCTGCCAATCACCTCGTATCCGGCAGGCGCTGTCACGTGGATGTCCGCCGTGAAGCGGTCCGTCGTGTAGCCGGTGATCGGAAACCACTCTCCGGCGTACAGCAGGTAGGAGATCGGCGCGCCGACGCAGGCCAGCTGCAGCCC
>DAHUYD010000190.1 GCA_027315385.1 Acidobacterium sp. | reverse complement strand
GTGGAGTTGATGAGGTAGGAATAGAGCATCACGTCGTCGGTCGCGCCCCGTAGACTGACGCCGTGCGAGCCGAGGACGCGCAGCGCGGCTTTGAGATCGTGGACTTGTTTGGGAATTGCGGGGTCTTCGAGGAGCCCGCGGATCTCGTCGAGCGGCAGGATCAGCGCTGTTTCCGGCGAAGCCGCGACGCCGGGAACGCAGCCCCGGGCGGCCGCTGATTCGGAGGCTGGCGCCGCTTCCACCAGGTCGAGCAAGGACATTGTCTTCAGCTCGGGCTCTCTTTCTTCGAGCGCTTCAGACTCCTGTTCGCTGACTTGTTCCGAGGCGGCTACGAGTTCGGAGGCGGAGAGCGCCACGGCGAATCCGCTCTTGTGAGCCTCGGAGAGGAACGTCGCGATCTGCTCGGGCGTGGGGTTCAGGATGTATTCGGCTGTGGAGGCCTCTTCCGTGGGGCCGAGTTCGCGCAGCAGCGTGGTGAATTCGAGCTCGGTGAAGAGCACGCGGCAGGCGTCGAGATCCGGCACCTGCGTGCGCATCGCGTTCGGCGCAAACTCGATGGGGACTTCGCAGTGGATCGTCACCAGCTCCTTACTCAGCAGCACAGCCTCACGGTTGTTTTGTAACGACTCGCGATATGTTTTCCGCTGAATTTCCCCTGCACGGTCGAGCGCGGCCTCGACGGATCCGAATTGGCGGATGATGTCGACCGAGCCTTTGTCCCCGATGCCGGGCGCGCCAGGGATGTTGTCGATGCTGTCGCCGCGCAGCGCCATCACGTCCACCACCTGCTCCGGCGGGACGCCGAGGATCTCGGTGACCTTGTCGCGGTCGAGGATGAGGTTGTCCTTCACCGGGTTCAGGATCTTCACGCCATCATGGACGAGCTGCATCATGTCCTTGTCGTTGGAAACGATAAAGACCTCGTGGCCGGCGCGGGCGGCCTTCGCGGCGAGTGTGCCGAGGACGTCATCCGCCTCAAACCCTTCAGCCATCAGGATCGGGATGCGGAAGGCATCGAGCGCGCGGCGGATGAAGGGGATCTGCTGGGCGAGGTCGGGGGGCATGGCCTCGCGCTGCGCTTTGTAGCCGCCGTATTCGATTTGCTCGTACGCCTGCGTTGCGGCGGAAAATTTGCGCACCACCATCTTCTTCGCCCGCTCGTCGCGAAACACCGGCCCGGCCGGATCGAAGACCGCGGCGAAGTACTCCGGGGCGAAGTCGCGGCGGAGCTTGTTGATCATGTTCACGAAGACGTAGGTGGCTGCAGTGGGCACGCCCGTGCGCGTGGACATGGGCCGCTGCCGCTGCATCGCGTGGTACGCGCGAAAGATGAAAGACATCGCGTCGAGGAGGTAGATCGGTGGCTTTCTTTCTACGGACGCGGGTTGGGCAGGTGAAGACGGCATCAGGGTGAGTGTAACCCGGCGGGGGAAAGGGCCCGCCCAGGCTTGGCAGCACTCCCCGCCGATGTGGTCACCGAAGAAGAAGGAGGCGGGGGGAATCCGCCGCCTCACCTGCGAAACTCCAACTACATTATCGTTGCAGCCAAACCTGGAATACTGCCAGGGTGACAAGCATAACGAGGCCATTGCCCCAAAGGAACGCGGTTATCATGGCGTTGTGCACCTGCCGCAGATCAGCGTCGTCTGCTGCTCTGGCCGCAGTGTCGCGGTGAACGGTGTAGATGCGAAGGAGCATCGTCACAACCAACAGAACACCGATAGCGATCGCCAACCAGCCCCAGGAATGCAGGTTAGGCGTAGCCCAGACCATCCGCCCAAGGATCACAAAACCTGCAAGCGACATCAGGGAGGAAATCACCGCTTCACTGAAACCCGAAACGACCTCGCGACCGTTTTTCCAAGTCACACCAAATCGCATTGCATCCTCCATTCGCGGCGAATCGCTAACAGAATATGCCGCCGACGATTCCCTCGTCCGCAGCAATGATTCCTAACAGCGCACCCCCCCGGAGTTCTGCGCCCCCCAGGTAAATGAGTACAGGGTCGGCTGTAGCTGCTCCGGCGATGATTGCGGCGATGCCTAAGAGACCCGCTGCAATTGCCCATCCGCATGCACTCTCTGCCGGTGCGGGTAACCTGGGTCGAGGAGACAGAGGGCGGATGAGGCAGCGGACACTGGCGGAGCAGAATGGGTTCGGGCGTTACGGTAGGACGCGGACGGAGCAACTTCTGGAGTAGATGTAGACGGTGGTGCCGCCGCCGGAAGCGGAAGCGCTGGTCCGGCCATACTATCCGAAGGGCGAGAACAGACGTCCGCCGATGGGATTGAGCATCAGTACTGGTACAGTTCAACAGAGACGTATGAGATTCCTTCGCTGGTGCCGAGCTAACTTCTGGTGACGGGAAGCATACCGCGCTTCCGCGCCCAAGTTGCTGGCTCGGTGACGGTGCCTAATGTAGTTATCACCGAAGTACAGGCTACTTAAGCAGGTAACTGTAAATAGCCGATTGACTCGGTAGCCGCTCTCCAGCCCTGGCGCCTGCTTCGCCAAGCGTACCGATCGCTTCACCAGCGCTCACCCAATCAACACACAATCCCCATACGAGAAGAACCGGTAGCGCTCCTCCACCGCGTGACGATAGGCGGCGAGGGTGGCGTCGCGTCCGGCGAAGGCGGAGACCAGCATGAGCAGCGTCGATTGCGGGAGATGGAAGTTCGTCAGCAGCGCGGAGACGGCGCGGAACCGAAATCCGGGTGAGATAAAGATCGTCGTCGATCCCGAATGCGGCATGAATTCGGAGCCGGAGCCATCGGCCATCAGCGCGCAGTGTTCGAGGGTGCGGACGGTGGTGGTTCCGGCGGCGACGATGCGGCGGCCTTCGCGGCGCGCGGCGTTGAGGGCGGCGGCGGTTTCGGCGCTCAGGGTGTAGCGCTCGGCATGGAGGCGAACGTCTTCGACGCGCTCCACGCGGACGGGCTGAAACGTCCCGAGTCCGACGTGCAGCGTCACCGTGGCGATTTCGACGCCACGGGCGCGGAGGGCGTCGAGGATCTCCGGCGTGAAGTGCAGCCCCGCCGTCGGCGCGGCCACAGACCCACGGTCGCGCGCGTAGACGGTTTGGTAACGGTCGCGATCGGCTGCGCGATCCTGGCGGTGGATGTAGGGCGGCAGCGGCATGTGGCCGAGCCGCTCGACGGTGGCGAAGAAATCCTCAACGGGTTCGAAGCGGATCGTCCGCTCGCCAAATTCGCCATGCGCGACCACTACTGCGCGCAGGGCGGGACCGTTCGGGTCCGCGCCGCCTGATTCGGAAAAGAATTCCAGCGCCTCGCCGGTGAGGACTTTCCGGCCGGGGCGGACGAGCGCGCGCCATTCCCACTCGGAGATCTGCTCGGCGAGAAGGACCTGGACGCGGCCCGGAGCGTGGCCGTACGCCTGGTGGATTGCCTGGGTGCGCAGGCCGGAGCGGTGGGCGTAGAGGCGCGCCGGGATCACCCGGCTGTCGTTCAGCACGAGAAGGTCGCCGGGGCGGAGCAGCGAGGGCAGGTCGCGGAACATGCGGTCCTGGAAGGCGCCTGTCCGGCGGTCGAGGGTCAACATGCGGGCGCCGGCGCGGTCCGCGAGCGGCTCCTGCGCGATGAGGTCTTCGGGGAGGTGGTAGTCGAAGTCGGAGACGAGCACG
>DAHUYD010000188.1 GCA_027315385.1 Acidobacterium sp. | reverse complement strand
CATCATCACGTGACGAGCGTGCCGGCGAACCTCCGCATCCCAGGCTAAAACAGCCAGAACACCAGGATCTGGAGAAGCCCGCCGGCGCAGAAGCGCTGGCGGGCTTTCGCATTTCAGCCCCAACCTTGAAGGATGATCATGACCGAACCCGCAATCGATTTCGCAAAAATGGACGGCCTCGTACCGGGCATCGTGCAGGATGCCGGCACCGGCCAGGTGCTGATGCTCGGCTTTTTGAACGACGAGAGCTGGCGCAAAACAAAAGAAACCGGATTTGTTACGTTTTGGAGCCGCACTCGCCGGAAGCTCTGGATGAAGGGCGAGACCAGCGGCAATCGTCTCCGCATTCTCGACGTCTCCACCGACTGCGATCAGGACGCTATCCTCTTCCGCGTAGAAGTGGAAGGCGACGGCCTCGTTTGCCATGAGGGCACCGTGAGCTGCTTCACCCGCCCGCTGAACGCCGGCGACGGTAAGGCAAAGGAGGTGCGTGCATGAGCACTACCCCCAACAAGCTCCGTCTCGGCATTCCCAAAGGCAGCCTGCAGGATTCCACACTCTCGCTCTTCCGCCGTGCCGGCTGGAACATCTACGCCGACGGCCGCTCCTACTTCCCCTCCATCGACGACGTCGAGATCGAGTGTATGCTGATCCGCGCGCAGGAGATGGCCCGCTATGTCGATCACGGCGTCCTCGACGCCGGGCTCACCGGCATTGACTGGGTCGTCGAATCCGGTCTCGAAGTCGAAAGCATCACCAGCCTCGTCTATGCCAAGCAAAGCCGCCGCCGGGTGCGCTGGGTGCTCGCCGTTCCGGAAACCTCACCATGGCAGCGCGCCGAAGACCTCGCCGGCAAGACCATTGCCACGGAATTGGTCGAAGTCACCAGGCGCTACTTCGCTGAAAAGAACATTCCCGTCAAGGTGGAGTTCAGCTGGGGCGCGACGGAAGTGAAGCCTCCGACTTTGGCCGACGCCATCGTGGAAGTGACCGAAACCGGCAGCTCGCTTCGCGCCAACCGCCTCCGCATTATCGAGACCGTAATGGAGAGCGAGACGCACCTCATCGCCAATAAGGCCGCTGCGGCCGATCCGTGGAAGCGCGCCAAAATCGAGACCCTCGCGCTGATGCTGCGGGGCGCCATCGACGCACAGGGCCAGGTCGGCCTGATGCTCAACGTGGAAAAGGCCAATCTGCAGACGATCCTCCGCGTTCTGCCCGCCCTCAACTCGCCCACCGTCTCCGAGCTGAGCGATCCCCAATGGGTCGCCGTCAACACCATTCTCGAAGAGAGCACTGTCCGCGACGTCATTCCCAGGCTGAAGGCGGCGAAAGCTACCGGTATCGTTGAATACCCTCTGAATAAGGTGGTCCTGTGAGGGTTCTTCGCACATCCGTACCGGCGGCACGGGCAGCCATCGCCGCCCTCACCGATCGCCGCAATGCCGCCTATGAACGGATTCTGCCTCGGGCCCGGCGTATAGTCGACTCGGTGCGCCGCGGCGGCGACCCGGCGCTTCTGCGCCTGCGCGCTCGTCTGGACGGCATTCCGTCACAGGTACCGTTACGAATTCCGGAAGTCGAGCTGCGCCTCGCGCTGGAATCGATTCCCGCTGAGACGCGTGCGGCTCTCAGGACCGCCGCTCGCAATATCCGCGCCTTTGCCGCGCGCCAGTTGCCGCGGAGCTTCGACGTGAAACCGGCTCCGGGAGTCACCACCGGGCAGCGCGTCCTGCCCATCGCCTCCGCCGGCTGCTATATTCCCGGCGGACGCTACCCGCTGCCCTCGACGCTCCTCATGACCGTCATCCCCGCGCAGGTGGCGGGCGTTCAACGCATCGTCGCAGTCTCGCCACACCCCGCGAAGGAGACCCTTGCCGCCGCCGCGATGCTCGGCGTCACCGAGTTTTACCGCGTAGGAGGAGCCCACGCCATTGCCGCGCTCGCTTATGGCACCGCCTCGATCCCGTGCGTCGACAAGATCGCCGGTCCGGGCAACGCGTGGGTCACCGCGGCCAAGAAGCTGGTCGCCTTCGATGCCTCGATCGACATGCTTGCCGGCCCGACGGAAGTGCTGGTCGCCAGCGAGGCCGGCGATCCCGCTGCCATCGCTGCAGATCTTGTGGCCCAGGCCGAGCACGACCCTGACGCGATCGCAATTTTCGTCACCACGCGCGCGGAGCTCGCCAAATCCGTGGCGGCGGAGACCAGAAGCCGCGCCGCCGGGAACAAAATAGCCACTGCTGCGCTCAGGAAGAACGGGCTTGCGTTGATCGCCCCATCGGTGGCCGAAGCTCGCGACCTGGTGAATCGTATCGCGCCCGAGCATCTCTCTGTGGATGACGCGGAGGATCTTGCCTGGATCCGCAATGCCGGATCTGTCTTCATCGGCCGCTGGTCCGCACAGCCGCTTGGCGACTACGTCTCCGGCCCCAACCACACGCTGCCCACCAACGGCCTGGCCCGCACGCGCGGCGGCCTTAGCGTGCTCGATTTCGTTCGCCTCGTCACTGTGCAGGAATACACGAAATCCGGCGTGCGGCAACTGGGAGCCGCGGCTATCCGCCTCTCCAACGCCGAAGGTCTCGCCGGCCACGCCGCGGCGATTCGCGAGAGAGGCGCTAAATGAGCGGCACCCAACCTCAGTACCCGCTGCTCTCCGCCGCCGTTCGCCGCATGAAGGAGTATCACCCGCCGCTCGGCGACCGCGGCGGCCTGCGGCTCGACTTCAACGAGAACACCCTGGCCTGCTCGCCGCGCGTGATTGACGCGCTGCGCAATATCTCGGGCGCCGACCTCACCCGTTACCCCGAACGCCGGCCGCTGGAGCGCCGCGTCGCCGAACACCTGGGCCTCGGGCCGGCGCAGGTCCTGCTCACCAACGGCGTCGACGAAGCCATCCACGTCCTCTGCCAGACCTATTTGGACGCTGGAACGGAAATGCTTTTGCCTGTGCCTGCCTATTCGATGTACGAGGTCTACGCCTCCGGCACACCGGCGCGCGTGGTCCCCATTTGCGCGGAAAAAGGCT
The DNA here is from genome assembly GCA_027315385.1 of Acidobacterium sp. GTDB lineage: Bacteria > Acidobacteriota > Terriglobia > Terriglobales > Acidobacteriaceae > Palsa-343. Next base: position 9,208 of record DAHUYD010000188.1, on the reverse strand, counting down.
TCCGTTTTCCGCTGGAAAACGTGCTCAGCGCCATCACGCCCGCGACGCGCCTCATCTGCGTCGCCAATCCGAACAGCCCCACCGGCCAGCCCGTGTCCCGCGAAGATTTATTGCGCGTGATCGAAGCCGCGCCTCACGCTGCCGTACTCGTCGACGAAGCCTACTTCCACTTCCACGGGGAAACTGTCGTCGATCTGGTCGGCCATATGCCTAATGTAATCGTCGCGCGCACATTTTCCAAAGCCTACGGTCTCGCTGGGCTCCGCCTCGGGGTCTTGTGCGCCGCCGAGAAGCCAATGCAGTGGATGCGCCGCGCCATTTCTCCCTACAGCGTCAACTCCGTTGCACTCGCATGCTTGTCCGCCGCCCTGGACGACGAGGACTACGTGCGCTGGTATGTGGCGGAAGTGCTGGCTTCGCGCGAGGAGTTTCAGTCCGTTCTCGATCAAGCTGGTGTGCCGTATTGGCCTTCTGAGGCGAACTTCGTCCTCGTCAGCATCGGCGTCAGGCACTACGCATTCGTTGAGGCCATGCGCAGCCGCGGAGTGCTTGTCCGGGACCGATCCGCCGATCCCGGGTGCGATGGGTGCGTTCGCGTCACGCTCGGCCCCCGCGAACACACCCGGCAGGCCATTGCCGCGCTCGAAGCTTCCCTCGCCGCAATCGGATGGAAGGCCACCGGAGACCAGACATGAAGAAGAATGCTCGCACCGCCTCGATATCCCGCAAAACCGCCGAGACAGACATCCGCCTGCGCCTCGTCATTGAAGGCCAGGGCCGCTACACCGTCTCCACCGGCATCCGCTTCTTCGATCACATGCTCGAACTCTTCGCCCGGCACGGCGCGTTCGATCTGGAATTGCAATGCCGGGGCGACCTCGATGTGGACCAGCACCACACTGTTGAAGACGTCGGCATCGCCCTCGGTGAAGCCTTCGACAAAGCCCTGGGAGACAAGCGCGGCATTCTCCGTGCCGGTTACTTCCTGATGACAATGGATGAGACGCTCGGGCTCGCTGCCATCGATCTCAGCGGACGCGCCGCGCATCACGTCGAGACCAAAGTTCGTGCCCGCCTGGTCGGCGATCTCCAGTCCGAGCTGGTTGAGGACTTCTTCGAAGGCTTCGCCCGCGGCGCCCGCGCCAACGTCCACATCAAAGCGATGTACGGCCGCTCCAATCACCACAAGATCGAAGCCCTCTTCAAAGCCTTCGCCCGCGCCCTGCGCTTCGCCTGCTCGCGCGATCCGCAGCTTCGCGAGCAACTCCCCAGCACGAAAGGGCTCCTGTGAACCGCGCGACGGTCATCGACTACAAAGCCGGGAATCTCACTTCCGTCGTGAACGCGCTCCGTCATCTCCGCGCCAAAGTGACGGTTACGGAGAGCCCAGCCGACATTGCCTGCGCTGATTGCATCGTCCTCCCGGGCGTCGGGCATTTCTCCGCCACGGTTCGTCTGGAACAAACTGGCGTCGCCGCGGCTGTTCGCGCCGCCGTTGACGGCGGGACGCCCTTCCTCGGAATCTGTGTTGGACTACAGTGGCTTTTTGCCGGCAGCACCGAAGCTCCCGGTTGCGCCGGCCTTGCCGCATTCCCTGAGATGTGCGACCGCTTTGCCCCTGGCAGGAAGATCCCTCACGTGGGCTGGAACTCCCTCGAGATCCGGCCCGCCTCACGATTGTTTGCCGGGATATCCAGCGGCAGCTACGCCTACTTCACCCATTCGTACCGCGCTCCTGTCATACAAGCCACCGTTGCGGTGACAGATTATGCTGAACCCTTCACCGCGGCGGTCGAACGGGCCAATGCGATGGGCGTCCAGTTCCACCCCGAAAAGTCCGGCGAAACGGGATTGCGCGTGCTGCGCAATTTTCTGGAGTGGGAGCCATGCTGACCCGCCGCATTATTGCATGCCTCGACGTCAATGCCGGGCGTGTGGTCAAGGGAGTGCAGTTTATCGACCTTGTCGACGCCGGCGACCCTGCCGAGCTCGCCGCGCGCCATGCCGACGCCGGAGCCGACGAGATCGTGCTGCTCGACATCACCGCGACTCATGAGAACCGCGGTACCCTGCTCGACACCGTCCACCGCACCGCGCAACGGCTTTTCGTTCCGTTCACGGTTGGCGGAGGCATCCGGAACGCCGAGGACGCAGCTGCTGTCTTCGACGCGGGAGCCGACAAGGTCAGCATCAACTCCGCCGCGCTTCGCAGGCCCGATCTGATCGGTGAAATCGGAGCGAAGTTCGGCGCCCAGGCCGTCATCGTAGCCATGGACGCACGCCGGGTTTCCAGCGCGCCGGTGGAAGAGGCAGAGGTCTTTGTTGCGGGAGGACGCAAGGCCGCGGGCCGCCGCGTTGTTGAATGGGCTCGTGAAGCGGAGTCCCGTGGCGCGGGCGAAATCCTCCTTACCTCAATGGATTCCGACGGGACGCGAGCGGGCTTCGACTGCGAGCTCACCGCGGCGGTCAGCCAGGCTGTGCAGATCCCGGTGATCGCCTCGGGCGGAGCGGGCAATGCGCATCATTTCACTCAGGTCTTCTGCGAGGGCTACGCGGATGCCGCGCTGGCCGCCGGGATCTTTCACTTCGGAATCGCCGACGTCCGCTCGCTCAAGGAGGAACTCCGCCGCGAGGGAATTCCTGTGAGGCTGCCATGCTGATTCCCTCCATCGACCTGATGGGCGGCCGCATCGTGCAGCTCGAACGCGGCGAAACCCTGCGCCTTTCCTTCGATGATTTCGACTACTGGATTGAGCGCTTCGCCAAATACCCGCTCGTTCAACTGATCGACCTGGATGCGGCGAAATGTGCCGGGGACAATCGGCGGCTGATCAGGCAAATCGCCCGTCGTCTGCCCGTCCAGGTTGGCGGCGGCATTCGCACCCCCGAGCAGGCCCGCGAGCTGCTCGATTCCGGCGCGCGCCGCGTTATCTTCGGCTCCGCGCTGTTTCACGAGACCGGCGTGAATACCCAGTTTGCCGCCGCCGTTTCCACCGCTATCGGGACGGAGCGTTTTGTGGCGGGCATTGACACGAAATCCGGCCGCATCGCGGTTCGCGGCTGGCGCGACCAGGTTCGCGTCACTCCCGCCGAGGCAATCGCCGCGCTCGAGCCCCACTGCGGCGCTTTCCTCTACACTCACGTCGACACAGAAGGAACCCTTCAGGGATTCCCCGTCGAAGCAGCGCGCAACCTGCGGCCGCTCACGGTGCGACAGCTCATCGTCGCCGGTGGAATCCGACAGCAGTCGGAGATCGAAACGCTGGACGCGCTCGGCATCGATGCCGTCGCCGGCATGGCGGTATACTCAGGGCTTCTGGCGCCCTGAGTTTGGCCTTTGTGTGCGGCTTTCCATCCATGCGGCGGCCAAAATGCTCTAAGCTGTTACGTCCGGGCAGGCAGGGCAACCAACATGACAGGAAGACGGAGCCGCATGCGCATTGCCAGTCGTCTTGAAGAGGTCGGGTTCTCTGACATCGTACAGATTCGCAATAAGGTGCTGGAACTGCGCGGAGCCGGCCAGTCCGTCCATGCGTTTCATGGCGGCGAGCCCTTTTTCGAGACTCCGCAGCCCATCAAGGACGCCGCAACGCGCGCACTGTCGGACAACCTCACCCGGTATGCGCCCTCCTCCGGTATTCCGCCGTTGCGCGAAGCTATCGTTCGCAAGCTGGAAAGAAAGAACGGCATGCAGGTGGGGGTTGACGATGTCCTCGTGACGGTAGGCGGGGCGCATGCCCTGTACGCTGCGTTTCAGACTGTACTGAATCCCGGCGACGATATGCTGCTCTTCTCGCCCTACTGGACGCCAATCCGCGACATGGTGACGCTCACGCAGGCGCGGCCGGTGATTGTGCCTACGGCCACGGCGCGCCGCAACGGACTCACCGCTTCACTGGAGCACTACTCGACGCCGGCCACGCGAGCGATCTACTACAACACGCCGCAGAACCCCTCGGGCGCTGTTTTCACGCGGGCCGAAGCGGAGGAGGTCGCCGCCTTCGCCAAACGGCGCGACCTGATCGTCATCGCCGACGAAGCCTACGAGGACCTGGTCTACGAAGGCGAGCATGTCTCGATCGGCTCGCTGCCCGGCATGCCGGAGCGCACCATCAGCGCGTACACGCTCTCGAAAACCTATGCTATGACCGGCTGGCGGGTCGGCTATGCTGTGGCGCAGGAGCCCTTCACGACGGCCCTGCGCAAGGTCGTACTTTACTCCACGAACGGTGTTTCGACGCCTACGCAGTGGGCTGCCCTGCAGGCGCTTGCAACGCCGGAATCCGTGCTCGGGGCTCGCCGCGACGAATATCGTGTGCGCCGCGACAATCTGGTCGCCGGCCTCAACGCGCTGGGTCTCGAATGCCCGCTTCCCGCCGGTGCCTTCTATGCATTTCCCATGGTGGGGAAGATCCACAAGGACAGCCGCCGGGCCGCAGCTCTGCTTCTCGAAAAGGCGCACGTGGCGACCATCCCCGGAGTCGTCTTCGGCGCGCAGGGCGAGGGCCACGTTCGATTCAGCTACTCCGTCTCGCCGGAGATCATCGAGGCGGGTCTGGACGCATTGCGCAAATTCCTGGGCTGATCGCAGCTCCGGGCTCCCGGCATCATTCCCGCCCGTTCGCGCCGCTGCGCGTTAGCATCGAAGTACTTTTCGAAGTGAGCGAACACCATGCTGAAAGTTGGCCTCATCGAATCCGTCGATCCTGAGCTGCGCCGCCTGCTTCCGTCCGGCATCGAGCTCGTACTCATCCCGCCGCATCCCGACCGTCCCCTCGACGTCGAATTCTGGATCGCGCCGCCGCTGCCGGCTCAAGCGGAGCGCGCCTGGCCATTCCTGCGCGGCGTTCGCGTGGTCCAGTCCACACTTGCAGGCGTAGACGCTCTGCGAAAGCTCCTTCCGCACTCGGTAGTCCTTTGCGATGGCCGCGGCATCCACACCATCTCTACGGCGGAGTGGGCGGTCACAGCCATCCTCGCGTCGCTCAAATACCTGCCCTTTTACGACGAGTTGCGCCGCGTCCATTCCTGGTCCAATCGCCGCGAGGCGGAAGACCGCTACCGCGCGCTCCATCGAACCAGCAGAGTTTTCTATCCTCACGTTCTGGTCGAGGAGCTTCATGCCCAACGCGTGCTCATCGTCGGCTACGGCGCGATTGGCCAGGCAATCGAGGAACGACTAAAACCCTTCGGCGCTGAGGTCATCCGCATAGCCCGCAGCGCGCGCCCGAACGCCGCCCAGCCCGTACACTCGATCGGCGAATTGCCCGCTCTCCTGCCCTCTGCAGACGTCGTGGTGCTCATCGTTCCCTCGACACAGGAGACGACGGGGATGATCGCCGCTCGCGAGTTCGCGCTGATGAAGAAGGGCGCGCTGCTGGTCAATGCCGCTCGCGGATCAGTCGTCGACACCGGGGCGCTGCTCGCCGCGCTCAACAACGGACGCATTCGCGCCGCGGTCGATGTTACCGATCCGGAGCCGCTCCCCGCAGATCATCCCCTTTGGGACGCGCCGAACCTGCTGCTGACCCCTCACGTGGCCGCATCCACACCGCAGTTCATGGTTCGAGCCATGCAATTGGCCGCCGCACAGGTGGGGCGGTATCTGCGCGGCGAACCGCTCGAAAACGTTGTGACCGGCGAGTATTAGATATGCCTCCCTCACCCGTATCCGCGACGCCGAACCCTTGTGAGGATCGCCAGGCACACTGGCAAGGCATTTATGCGGAAAAGGCTCCGGATCAGGTGAGCTGGTATCGCCCGCACCTCGACAGTTCGCTCGCGCTCATCGAGCGCATCGCTCCCGATCGTGCGACATCGATCATCGATGCCGGCGGCGGCGCCTCCACGCTGGCCGATGATCTTCTCTCTCGGGGCTACCGCAACCTCACTGTGCTGGACGTGGCCTCTGAGGCGCTCCTGGCAGCTCAGAGGCGCCTGGGGGACGCCGCCAAAGAGATCCACTGGCTCACGGCGGACCTCCTCACCGCCGATCTGCCCGCAGCCGCCTTCGATCTGTGGCATGATCGCGCGGTCTTCCACTTCCTCACCGCGCCGGAGGACCGCGCGGGGTACGTGCGCCGGCTCGTCCGGGCCCTCCGGCCCGGCGGACACGTGCTCGTGAGTACCTTCGGTCCGGAAGGTCCCACGCGCTGCAGCAGTCTCGAAGTGGTTCGGTACGATGCTTCAGCCTTGATGGCCGAGCTCGGCCCTCGATTCCGCCCCTTCGAGAGCTTTACCGAACTGCACCGGACGCCCTCGGGCGCGACGCAGCAGTTCGTCTTCTGCCACGCCGTGCTGGAGTTGTGACAGCGATCACAGATGGAGACTACCCCGGAGGGGTAGAAACGGCCCAGAAAGAAGGTGGGCCATGCTGTTCCTTATCTGGCTCGTGCTCAGCCTTGTCGCTATCTTCCTGATTCTCCTGTTCCCCGCACTCTGGACCCGCGAGTTCTACCGGCGATATACCGGCAGTCGCCTGGTTGCATGCCCGGAAAACCTGCAGGCCGCCGTCGTTGACGTTGACGCTCGCCATGCCGCCACGTCAGGAATGCATGGGCTCCCGAAAGTGCGTCTGTGCGACTGCACGCGCTGGCCGGGCCGGGCGAACTGCGGTCAGCCTTGCCTCTCCCAGGCTGTGCAGACGGAACCATACACACCCGTTGCAGCGAAGGGGCGAAGCAAACACATCTACCACCTGCCCATCCTTCTGGCGGCCTTTGCCGCGTGGTGCCTGGGAGCGATTTGGCACGCGCAATACCTGTTCCGGACGCAGTGGATGGAGGCCGTTGGACTCACCTCCGCGCAGGTAAAGCAGATGGTGTGGTGGAACTCGCCGCACCTGCTGAGCCTGGCCGCGTGCCTGCTGTTTGCCTATGGAGTCGCATGGCTACTTGCCGCGTTTCACCGCAAGGGAGCTCTACAGGGAATACTGATGGCGGTGCTGCTGGCCGGAACCGTCGCCGCAACAAACTGGACTGGCCTCGAAAGCTTGCCGCACGAACTGCTCATCACAGAAGCAGGGTACGCCGTTGCAGCCACACTCCTTGTAGGAGTTCTGGTCGGCGGTCTGTTCGACAGGCTTGTACTGCGGACACAGGACCTGCCGGCTTCCCAACCCTAACGGGCTTTCGCTTCCGCGCCCGCACTCACGTGCAGCGGAAGTTCGAGTGTCCCAATATGGCCTGAAACCGGATCAAATAATCCCAACCGCAGCTGGTAGTCGCCAGCCGGCAGATCCATCTCCTGGTGGATCTGCATCCCCTTCGTCGCCGCTCGCTGCCACTGCGCTGAATCCAGGGCATAGCGGAATGCGTCGGAGACCCAGTTCACGACCAGGCCGTCGCGATTGTAGGCGGCCGCATACACCGCCAGTTCACCTGTATGCTTCCCGTCGGCCGCCATCGTCAGATCCAGGTCGTTTACGGCCGCGGCGTAACCCAGCCGGTAGCGCGCCACCCTGTTGCCGAGTTTGGCATTCCCCCCGGCCACCGGCCCCGTCGGGACGCTCGCGCTTTCCGCGGCGACGTGCGCGTCGAAAAGGATCTGCGAGGAATCCGGCACGCCCATTCGCATGGCCGCCGCAAATGTCTGGCGTGTGCTGTCCGTACCGCCCGGCATCGCGAAGTAACCGTCCCGGTAGAAGAGCTGGTACCTGCCCTTCGCGGGTTTCACATCCACCTTCACCTTGATCTTCCGCCACACTCCGTTGAACTTCGTGTCGGTCGGCGCATACGCAATCGTGTAGTAGTTCGCTCCGTCCTGGAGAGCTCCCGTCATATCTTTAGCCAGGTTGTTGCTCAAATAAATGGCTCGTCCGCCGGTCTCCTGTGCGACCATCTGCAACGTACCGCGCTCTGCGATTTCATTGAGCCCTTCCTGCCGCTCATCGTCGATCGTCTGCTGGACAGCGATGTTCCGCATCTGCGACATGTCGTAAATCGGCTGCGAGATGACCCCGCGCACATCCACAGGGTAGACGGCTATCCGCGCAGATGCCAGCAGGCTTGCCGTTTGTTGCACCAGTTGTTGGTAGTCGTTCTGCGGCCGCTCGCCGTGGAACCCGCCTTGCAGAAGAACCGACTGGAAGGTTTCGAGAGGAAACGTTCCGGAAAACCAAAGCAGGTTCTTCCGTCCGGGAGCCCCCTGAAGATAGCGTGCCAGCATTTGCAGAGCACGGAGCGTTGCCTCAATCCGGTTGCCCGTCTCCTGGTTGTCTTCGCTGTTCAGAAACTCACGAGTCACTTCCTGCATGCTCACCGGGAGATGATTAATCAGTTCCTCCTCATCCATTTTCTCCCCAGCCGGCGGCAGCATCGTGGATGTTTGCAACGCTCTCAACCCCGTCAGCGCCTTGATCAGCACGCTTGTATCCGTGGTGAACCCAGCCAGCATCCGCAAATGCGATCCCAGCGTGAAGATCGCAATCCGTCGCCCCGGCGGCAGCGTCCGCAGGGACTTCAGCATCTCGGCGCGCGCGCGCATCTCGTCTTTCGCCCGCGTATTCAGCCCGTCGAGCAGCAGGACGTTCACGGAGCTCGAGGTACCCGCGACCGGCAAATTCGAGTACGTGTGCGGCGGCATCTGAGGCATCCGCACCTCGTGTGGGGCCGCGCCAGCACAATGTGCGTCGAAGGACTGGATCGCCTGCGGCCGTCCGTTCTCTCGCACCTCGAAATTCCTCTGCGCGAGGCCGCAAACGGGCTGCTCCACGTTGCGCACCACGACATCCACCAGCACGAGACGGCTGGTCACCGAAAATCCGGATTTGGACGAAGGAGTTTGCTTCCTTGCCCCCAACGCAGGCCCGGCGCCAACAGGCCCCACGCAGACCAGAACGATCGAAATGCAGGCAAGCCTGCGCAGGGCGCTCATCGACCGCCTGCCTTCCATTGGTGTTTCAACACGTGAAGCGCTCCAGAGCCCGTTCCGCCGCCGTCCTCAGTTGTAGGCCCACGCGCGTTCGGCGCGCAAGCCGAAGCTGGGGATGCATAGAAAGCTTTTACGGGCCCGTCGGCCAATCGTAAGCCACCACACCCAGGGTGCTGAGGACCTGCAGGGTGGCTTCCTCGTTCCGGCGTACCTGTGGCCGATCCCGCTTTGGCGCGCTCGGGTCGTCTTCTACGGCGATCACCCGGCCATAGGGCCATACGTTCTGCGGCAGTGCGGTGAGAGCGCGCGGAAGCTCGCTCAGGCGCAGCTCCAGCCG
>DAHUYD010000183.1 GCA_027315385.1 Acidobacterium sp. | reverse complement strand
GAGAGATGGAGCCGACGGTCAGACTTGAACTGACGACCTGCTGATTACGAATCAGCTGCTCTACCAACTGAGCTACGTCGGCGCGCTCCTTCACGATTGTATCGTTGCATGGGTCTTCGGTAAAGTTGAGCGAGGCTTTCAAGGCCCGCTGCACGTTGCGCGCACACAGGCCGGAGGCAGACGTTCATCTTCCGGACCGTTCAGCTTGCATACCGGATCGCGATTTTGTGGGCTTTGGGGTTACTGCTGGCCGTGGCGGTGTGCACTCTGCTGCCGGACCCTGTGAGGGTGACACCGGCTGCCACCCAGGGCAGCCCGTTCATTCCCCGCAGGCGAATCGGATTCTTAACGTGCCTGCTGGCGGCGCTGTCGGTGAGGGAACGGGTGGGGTTCCGGGCGCCGTCGGCCGATGCTGGTTTGAACGGACGCCCTGAGGCGGTTACAGGGGCTGCAAGGGACGGCAAAAACGGAAAGAGCCGCCCGGCAACAGGGCAGCTCCTTCCTCAGGGAGAATAGTTCCAACGGAGGCAAAACCATCAGAACTTTCTGGCTGCATAGTAGGGTTCTAAGGGCGGAGTGTCAAGAATAAATCGGACAGGAAATAACTCCATATATATGAATACTTTAGAAGGAAGGCTTGGCGCGAAAGCACCCGAGCATCTTCGCCCTTTGTGCGCCTTCTCAGGTGCCGGATTTGCGGAGATTTCGGGGGTTTTCTTCGGGTTTACGCCTTGTTTTCCACACGCATAGGGAGACGATGGACCCATCCTGCAAAGGTTGTGTGCAGGTCTGGAAGAGCACGTCATTTTTCAAGATTGAGCCGGATGAACTCGGTTTCATAGACCGAAGATGCCGGCTTGCCGCGGGCGATGCGATAGAGTGCGCGTCCGCCGCCGAGGAAGAGACCGAGCAGGATGGCGGCAGCGGACCCGATGATGACCAGGGTGGCGATGCCGATGAGGAGTTTGCCGGTTTTGGCGACTTCAGACTGGCCTGGCAGGGGGATGGACGTCAGGGCGTCTTGAAAATTGACCATCTGGAGGAGCTTGTGACTTTCGTCGGGGATTGCGTCTCCGCTGACGAGGGCGACGATGGGTCCGCTGCGGCGTACTTCGATCGAGGCCTGGTCGGAGTCTGAAAGCGGCTTGGGCCACGCGGGTTGGGCATTGCTGCCGGCCTTGATGTAGGCGCGGATGGCAGCTTCCTGTGCGGCGGCCATCTGCGGGGTGGGGTAGTCGATGAGGGTGAGGGTGGCCGGGCCGGAGGTGAGCGAATAGTTGGCGGTGACGGTCTCCGCGCCGCGGTCGAAGCCGACAAGGGCGGAAGGCAGCACGCCGCCGGAGCCCGCGTAGCCGGTCGGGCCGACGGCGTAATGGGTGGTCTGCTTGTCGAGCGAAGTCTGGGGCAGGTTGGCCAGGATGGGCGGCGCGATGGCCTTGTTGCCGCGGGGAATCGGGAGCTGTTGGGCGAGGTTGCGCATCTCGGCAGCCGACATGGGACTGATGTGCGAGAAGGTGGCGTCGACGACGGTGTCGCCCTGCCAGAAGAGGACGCGGTTGTGATCAGAGGTTGCGCCTGCGCCGATGTCTTCTTTGGGCCAGCCGTTCTGCCGGTAGTAGGTGTAGGCTCCGTAGGCGCCGCTGGTGTCATTGAAGCGCAGGGCGCGGACGGTGAGCGTTTCGCCGTCGCGCTTGTACGTGACGCCTGCGCCGTAATTGAATTCGTATTCCTTGAGCGCTGCGGCGTCGCCGGGGCCGGCCTGCGCAGCGTCTGTGAACGGGATGGGCGCGCCCGCGGCAACCCAGCCGTCAAAGACGCCGGGGAGCAGGGCTTTGGCCTTGGCCTCGACGGGGATCGGGACATCGACGGTGACGGCCACGGGCTTGTGGGTGGCCTGGGGATTGGGCTGCGCCGGGACTGCGATGCAGGCCGCACAGCAGACCAGAATGGCAAATGTCTGCATTGCAAAAGCTCCAACTCTCAGGGTACACGCTGGCGCTGTGTGCGTGCGCGGCGGGCCGGCCTTGCGGGGCTGGATTGCGGCGCGATCAGGAAAAGAGGCAGCGCATGGACTGCGGGTGGTCGGCGGGATGGCGATGGAGGAGTCGCGCTATGCTGGAGGCACGATGAGCGAGACTCCGGGCAGCATACGACGAGTGGCCGTGTACTGCGGTTCGGCGGAGGGGAGCGATCCGGCGTTCCTGGCTGAAGCGCGCGCGCTGGGCGCGGCAATTGCAGCCGCTGGCCTGGAGGTGGTGTATGGCGGGGCGAGTGTGGGGCTGATGGGCGCGGTGGCCGATGCGGCGCTGGCGGGCGGGGCCGAAGTGATTGGCGTGCTGCCGGAGGTGCTCGCGGGCAGCGAGATTGCCCACACGGGGCTGACGCGGCTGGAAATGGTGCCCACGATGCACGCGCGCAAGGCGCGGATGGCGAAGCTGGCCGATGCCTTCCTGATGTTGCCGGGCGGCTACGGGACGCTGGACGAGCTGATGGAGATTGTGACCTGGGCGCAGTTGAAGATTCATGCCAAGCCGTGCGTGCTGATCAACACCGCGGGCTATTGGAACGGGCTGCTGGATTTTCTGGATACGGCGGTAGCGGCGGGCTTCCTTAAGGCGCATAATCGCGCGCTGCTGCGCGTGGCCGACAATGCCGCTGAGGCGCTGGCGATGCTGGGCGCCGGGTGAGGGCGGCAGGGGCGCAACCGGACGAGGCCGAGAAGCAGGACTGGTCTATAATCGAGCTTCCGGTCCGCGGATGGTGGGACTACCGCGGGCTATGCGCCGGCATTGCGCAGGCCCGGGTTGAATCCGTGTATGCGTGGAGAGACCAAGCGAACCGGCGATGCGCGCGATGATCCTGGACTTTATTTGAAGGGCTAAGGGGAGAGCGGAAGTATGGCAAAGTCTGTGAACAAGGTGATCCTGCTGGGGAATGTGGGCAAGGATCCGGAGATTCGCTCGACGAGCGGCGGCACCATGGTGGCCAACTTTACGCTGGCTACTTCTGACCGGCAGAAGGACGCACAGGGCAACTGGCAGGACCGCACCGAATGGCACAACATGGTAGCGTTTACGCGGCTGGCGGAGATTGTGCGCGATTACGTGAAGAAGGGCTCCAAGCTGTATGTGGAAGGCAAGATCCAGACCCGCTCCTGGGACGACAAGGAGACGGGCGCCAAACGCTACCGTACGGAGATTATCGTGAACGACCTGTCGCTGCTCTCGGGACGGGAAGAGGGTTCGGGCGGGTATAGCCGACCGGCGGCCTCTTCTGGTTCGACGGCGAGCTTTGACCAGCGCCCGCCTGCGAGCCAGGACGAATATGCGCAGTCGTCCGAGATCTCGGACGACGATATACCCTTTTAAGCTGAGTGGACCGGCCGCGGCCACGCCGGACGCGAGCCGCGGAGCATCGGTCCGGTACAATCAGAGGCAAAGCAAGGACAAAAGCGGCACGGTGCGCGTTACGGCTTTGCGCATGAAAGGCGCCGGGAACACAGCGCCAGTTGCCGACTCTGCTGCAGTGCTGTATTTCCGTTGCCGGACCGGAAGCGGGTAGCCTGGCGATCCGACATGGCACTTCCGTTGCTTCACCTTTTCTCCAGGCAGGCGTCGAAAGAACACAAACCCTTTTTACCGGAGCGCGCGATGTGTGGAATCGCCGGGTATACACACGCAAGGCGAAGTGTTCCTTCCGGGGTTCTGACGGAGGCGATCGACGCCCTGCGTCATCGCGGGCCTGACCAGCGGGGCCAGTATCAATCTGCCCAGGTATCGCTGGGCGCGACCCGCCTGCGGATTCTCGACCTGGAGGGCGGTGACCAGCCGCTGCACAGCCGGGACGGCGACGCAACGATCGTTTTCAACGGCGAGATCTACAATTATCGCGAGCTACGGGCGGAGCTGGAAGGACTGGGGCACGTCTTTCGCTCGCGCTGCGACACAGAAGTGGTGCTGGAGGCATTTCTCGCCTGGGGTGCGGAGTGCTTCGCGCGGCTGCGCGGGATGTTTGCCGTGGCCATCTGGCTGGAGCGGGAGCGGCGGCTGGTGCTCGCGCGCGACCGCATGGGCATCAAGCCGCTCTACTACACCGAGCACCAGGGCGAACTCTATTTCGGGTCAGAGCTGAAGTGCATCTTCGCTGATCCTGAGGTGCCGCGGCGCATTGATCTGGAGGGGCTGAACTGCTACCTGAGCCTGAACTATGTGCCGGGGCCGCGGACGCTGATTGAGGGCATCCAGAAGCTGATGCCGGGCCACCTGCTGGAGTGGCACCGAGGCTTGGCGACGAAGCGGGCCTATGCGCGGGCCGTTGCGCCGGGGCCTGTGCCGCGGTCACTGAACGAAGCCTGCGAGGAACTGGACGGACTGCTCAAGGCTTCGATTGCCGAGCAGCTTGTCTCCGATGTGCCGGTGGGCGTTTGGCTGAGCGGCGGGCTGGACTCGTCCACAGTGACGCACTACGCGTCCCAGGCGTATGCCGGGCGGTTGAAGACATTCTCCATCACCTTCCAGGGCAAATCGTTCGATGAGGGCGAGTACACGCGCGCGGTGAGTCGCCACTACGGCACAGACCATACGGAGCTCGACCTGAACGATGGGGCGAACCTTGCGGATGTGATCTGCGAGATGCCGTATTACTCCGATGAACCGAGCGCGGATGCCGGCGCGGTGCCGGTGTGGTATCTGTCTGCGATAAGCCGGCAGCACGTGACGGTGGCGCTGAGCGGCGAAGGCGCCGATGAGTTGTTTGGCGGCTACCTGACCTATGCGGCGGACCGGTACAATCGCGGGCTTGCGCTGCTGCCGCGGGCGCTGCGCGCAGGGGCGCTGGGCTGGGCGCGGCATCTTCCGGTTTCCGATGAGAAGATCAGCTTCGAGTACAAGCTGAAGCGGTTTCTGGAGGGTTCGCTGCTTTCACCCGAGGCCGCGCACGTGTTCTGGAACGGCACCTTTACCGAGAAAGAGAAGCGCGAGTTTTTTGCCTATGCGGATGCGGCTCCGATGCGGCAGGTTCTGAGCCAGATACGGCCGGGACGGTCGTTCGAGCGTTTTCTTGACTTTGATCAGCGCTACGCTCTGCCGGATGGCCTGCTCTATAAAGTGGATCGGATGAGCATGGCGCATGCCGTTGAGGTGCGTCCGCCGTTTCTGGACGACCGGATTGTGGAGTTTGCGGCGCGGCTGCCGAAGCGGTTCAAGATGTCCGGATTTGAGAGCAAGGTGGTGCTGCGGCGGCTGATGCAAGACGCGCTGCCTGCGGATGTGCTGCAGCGGCCGAAGATTGGATTCGATATTCCGGTGCATGAGTGGTTCCGCGGCGTGCTGCGCCCGTTGCTGATGGATACTTTGAGTGAGAGCGCGCTGGCTGATTCGGGCCTGTTTCACTGGCCGGCGATTGAGCGGCTCCTGGATGAACATCTGCAACGAAAGGCGAACTGGGGGTACCATCTATGGGGCTTGCTGACCCTGATGCTGTGGATGCGGCGGTGGAACGTGGAGGCGCCGGCGATGGCGCCGAGCGTGGCCGCCGATCCGGAAGAGCTCTACGCGGCGGAGCCATCGTTGTCCTGTCAGCCGGCCTCGTATTCTGCGCAAACATCGTAAGCCCCCCGCATCTGATGGACGATGTGGACGCCGTGCAGGCGCAGATTGCGCGCACCATGCTGGCGAGCGGCGACTGGGTGACGGCGCGGCTGGACGGGGTAGCGTATCTCGAGAAATCGCCGCTGATCTACTGGATGATGGCGGCATCGTATCGCGTGCTGGGCGTGAGCGACTGGGCGGCCCGGCTGCCGCTGGCGCTGGCCGCTGTGCTGTTGTGCTGGGTGACGTATCGCTTTGGGCGCTGGGCGATGGGCGAGCGTGCCGGAGTGTATGCGGGAGTGAGCCTGGCCACCGCCGCGGGGCTCTACCTGTTTACACGCATTCTGATTCCGGACGCGACGCTGACCTTGACGATTACGGTGGCGATCTGGGCGGCGATGCGACTGCTGGAGCCGGATGAACCCCGGCGCGGGGCGTGGATCGCCGGAATGGGCGTCGCGCTGGGCTGCGGGCTGCTGCTGAAGGGGCTGATCGCCGTTGTCTTTCCTGCGCTGGCGATTGCGGCGTATCTTGCGGTTACACGGCAACTGCTGCACTGGACCGCGTGGCGGCGGCTGGCGCTGGGCAGGGTTGCCCTGTGCGCGCTGCTGATTGCCGCGCCGTGGCACCTGCTGGCGATGGTGCGCAATCCTCCGCTGGTTGCCTTCTCGATGCACAGCGGGCCGGGCGAGTATCGCGGCTTTTTCTGGTTCTATTTCTTCAACGAGCATCTGCTGCGGTTTTTGAACCTGCGCTATCCACGGGACTACAACACGGTGCCGCGGGCGCTGTTCTGGGCCCTGAACCTGGTGTGGCTTTTCCCCTGGTCGGCGTATCTGGCGGGCGCGGGACGGTTGAGCTATGCGCCGGAGACGCGCGCGGGACGCATGCGCCTGATGGCCGTCTGCTGGATCGGCATGGTGATGCTGTTCTTCACCTTTTCGACGACGCAGGAGTACTACTCGATGCCGACTTACCCGGCGATGGCGCTGCTGATAGGCTCCGCGCTGGCCGAGGGAAGGCTGTTCCGCCTGGGTTCGCGCGCGCTCATGGCAGTGTGTGCGGGGTTGACGGCTGGGCTGGGGACGCTGCTGGCGCTGGTGGCGCGCATCCACGTGACAGGCGAGATTGCGCAGGCCCTGGTGCAGCACCCTGAGATGTACACGCTGTCGCTGGGCCACATGGGCGATCTGACGCTGGCGGCGTTCGCGTATCTCAAACTGCCGCTGGCCGTGGCGACGGCGGCGTTTGGCGGCGGCACGGCGGGGCTGTGGCTGGCGCGGCGCAGCACAGGGAAGACGGTGGCCGTGCTGGCGGCGATGATGATTGTGTTCTTCCAGGCCTCGCGGCTGGCGCTGGTCCGCTTTGACTCTTACCTGGGCTCGTATCCTCTGGCCGAGCGGCTGGTGCAGAGTCCGCCGGGCGCATTGATCGAGGCGGATGCCTACTATGCGTTTTCGTCGGTCTTCTTCTACACCGACCGCACGGCGCTGTTGTGGAACGGCCGCAAGGACAACCTGGAGTATGGATCGTATGCGCCGGATGCGCCGCGCGCGTTTATCGGCGATGAGGAGTTTGCGGCGCGCTGGCGCAGCGATGCGCGCTACTATCTGCTGGCCTACGACACCGACCTGCCCCGCGTGGCAGAGCTGGCGGGCAGGGACCGTGTGCATGTTGTGGCGGAAAACAGCGGCAACAGCCTGGTGACGAATCTGCCATGAATCCGGGCCGATAGCGGGAACGGCTACCTGCGCTTCGCGCGTTCGCGCTGCAGCTCGCGATAGACTTCGCTTTTGGATTGGCCGAGCTCGCGGGCCAGACGCTTGAGCGATTCTTTCTCATCGATGCCGGACTCGGACTGCAGGCGTGCAAGGCGGGCTGAGATGGATTCGGTGTTGGAGCCCGCGGGCTTTGCGGTGCCCTGAGCCGGCGCTTCAATGAGCAATGTGAATTCACCGCGGATTCGTTCGCGGGCGGCGAGATTGCGCCGCACTTCGGCGACCGAGCCGCGCAGGAACTCTTCATGCAGCTTGGTGAGCTCGCGGGCGGCCGCGATGCGCAGAGCCGGCCCCCAGGCGGCTTCGAGATCGGCGAGGGTATCGGCAATGCGGTGCGGAGCCTCATAAAAGATGAGGGTCTGCGCGGTGTCGCGCGGTTGTGCGGCGAGGGCTTCAAGACGCGTGCGGCGCGCGCCGGCCTTCTCCGGCAGGAAGCCGAGGAAGCAGAACTCCGCCGTGGGCAGGCCGGAGGCAATGAGTGCGGTGAGCGCGGCGTTTGCGCCGGGGATGGGGATGACGGGAATGCCGGCGGCGATGGCTTCCGCGGCGAGCCGCGCGCCGGGATCGCTGATGCCGGGCAGGCCCGCGTCAGAGACGACGGCGATTGCCCTTCCGCGCTGGATCTCCCCGATAAGCTCCGTCGATCGAGAAATCTCATTGTGTTGATGGCAACTGACGGTGGGCGTGGTGATGGCGAAGTGGTTGAGCAGCTTTTGGGTCTGGCGGGTGTCCTCGCACGCGATGCGGTCCGCTTGCCTGAGCACGTCGAGGGCGCGGAGCGTGATGTCACCCAGGTTGCCGATGGGAGTGGCGACCAGATAGAGGCCGGGGCTGAGGGATGCGGGTTCGTCGCCGGACATGGAGGCGCTAGTCTCCGGCTTCTTCCCGTTCGATGCGGCGCTGCTCGGCGAGCAGCGTCATGGAGCTCATCAGATTCTGTACGCTGACGATGCCGATGACGCGGCCGCTCTCGGTAACAGGAATGAGCGAAAGGCCATGGCCTGCGCTGAGGCGGCGAATGGTGGTGCCGAGCGTGTCCTCCGGGCCGGCGACCTGAAAGGCGCGCGACATGACGGACTGGATGTAGCCGTTGCCGTCGTTGCGCAGCGCATCCACGATGCGCTGGCGCGAGACGATGCCCACGAGATGCGGGCCGCGCACGACAGGGAAATCTTCCTGCAGCGAGTGAACGCAGCGGACAAGCGCGTCGGTCAGTGTATCGGAAGGCGAGAGGGTGGCGAAGTCAGTGAGCATGACTTCGCGCATGTGGACGGTATCGACGACGGACTGGAAGAAGACGCCCTGGTCTTCAATTTGCGCGCCGATCATGATGAAGAAACCTGCGATGATGAGCCACGGACTCTGCAGTAACATGCCCGCGATCATGATGGTGAGGGCAAGCACCTGGCCGACTCCGGCGGCGGCGCGACCGACCGGCGCCAGGCCGTGTTTGCGGGCAAAGCTGCCGCGCAGCAGGCGTCCGGCGTCAAGCGGATAGGCGGGCAGGAGGTGGAGCACGGCGAGGGAAAGCTGCATCCAGACCATGCTGCGCAGCAGATACGCGGAGGTGATCCAGGGCGGGTCAAAAAGCCGGATGCCGCCGCCGCCCGCGCCAAGCAGCAGGACGGCCAGCGCCACTCCGGTGGCAGCATTGGCCAGCGGTCCGGCAAAGGCCAGGGCGAACTGGGCTGCACCCTGGTTGGAGCCTTCCTGGCTCTCAGGATTGGCGTAGGCAAAGAGGCCGCCGATGGGCAGCACGAGCACGGCGCGCAGGCGCAGACCGAGAAACGCGGCCGTAAGCAGGCGCACCACTTCCCGCACCAGCACCGCCAGGACAACTACAAGAAAAAGGCCGAGGCCGCGCAGAATGCCGTCATTGGCGCTGAGCACCAGACACACGCCTGCCAGCAGCGGGAAGAACGCGTGGATGCGCAGCTCGACGCTCATCCATCGGCCCAGCGGGATTGACCAGCCTCGCATAAGACAATTGTAGAGGCTCAGGGCAGGTGGGCAGATTTCATTTATGCTGGTTCGCGATGCGCATCGTTGCAGGCAGGTACCGGTCGCGTGTGTTGCAGGCCCCGGCAGGGCTGGCGACGCGACCCACCAGCGACCGGCTTCGGGAGACGCTGTTCAATGTGCTGGCTCCGCGCATTGCGGGCGCGGCGTTTCTGGATTTGTATGCGGGATCGGGCGCGGTGGGGCTGGAGGCCGCGAGCCGCGATGCTGCGCGCGTGGTGTGCGTGGAGCGCGCGCCGGCGGCGCTGAAGGTTCTGCACGCAAATGTGGAGCGGCTGGGCGTGGCGGCCAAGGTTGCCGTGCACGCGGTGAGCGTGACTGCCTGGCTCAAGCCGACGTCCGGTGCGGAGCGCGGGTTTGACGTGGTGTTTCTTGATCCGCCGTATGACGCCGCGGAGGAGTATAAGAAGACGCTGGGGCTGCTGGGCGGCGCTGCGCTGGGGCTGCTGGCCGAGGGCGCAGTGGTGGTTGCCGAGCACCGGCGCAAGGAGCGGCTCGAGGATCGCTACGGCACGCTGGAGCGCACGCGCCTTCTGGAGCAGGGCGATGCGGCGTTGAGTTTTTACAGCGTGAGCCGGACGAGTTTGACCTCAGCCGTTTGAACCGCACGGCATACGAAGGAAGGCAAAAAGAATGAAGACCCGATGGAGTTGGATTCTGGCGGCGCTGGCCTGCGCGTCTGCCTTACATGCGCAGAGTTCCGGACCGTGGGAAATTGGGCCGTTTGCGCGGCCGGCGGAGGGGAATCCGGTGATTACGCCGAGTGCGGCGTCGACATTCATGGATCCGATTGCGAAGAAGCCGGTGCAGTGGGAGGCGCTGCACACGTTCAATCCGGCGGCGATTGTGCGCGATGGCAAGGTCTTTGTGCTGTATCGCGCGGAGGACAATACGGGTGCGATGGCGATCGGCGGGCACACTTCGCGGCTCGGCCTTGCGGAGAGCAAGGACGGGGTTCACTTCAAGCGCATGGGCGAACCGGTATTTTATCCGGCACAAGATGGCCAGAAGGCGCGCGAGTGGCCGGGCGGCGTGGAAGATCCACGCATCGTGGAGTCGCCGGACGGAATGTATGTGCTGACGTATACGCAGTGGAATCGCGAGACGTATTCGGTGGGAATTGCAACGTCGCGCGACCTGATGCACTGGACAAAGTACGGGCCCGCGTTTCTGACGGCCAAGGGCGGCAAGTATGCGCACCTGCAGTACAAGTCGGCAGGGATTGTGACGCGGCTCGTAAAGGGACGGCTGGTGGCGGCGCAGATCAGCGGGCATTACTGGATGTACTGGGGCGAGGGCTCGATTCGCCTGGCGACTTCGATGGACCTGATTCACTGGGAGCCGGTGGAGGACCAGCGCGGCGAGCCGGTGGAGCTGCTGCGGCCGCGGGCGGGGCACTTTGACAGCTCGTTTCCTGAGACGGGTCCACCGCCGGTGATGACCGATGCGGGCATCCTGGTGCTCTACAACGGCAAGAACGCGGCGACTGGAGGCGACCCGGCGCTGGGCGCGGGCGCGTATGCGGCGGGCGAGGCGCTGTTTGCCGCGAACAACCCCGCGCTGCTGCTGAAGCAGACAGACCAGCCCGTGCTGAAGCCGGAGCTGCCGTATGAGAAGACGGGCCAGTACGCGGCGGGAACGACGTTTGCCGAGGGGCTGGCGTGGTTCCACAAGCGGTGGTTTTTGTACTACGGGTGTGCGGATTCGCTGGTGGCGGTGGCGGAGGCGGCGG
>DAHUYD010000176.1 GCA_027315385.1 Acidobacterium sp. | reverse complement strand
CGTGCTGGTGGCAGAAATTCTGGCCGACGAGAGCGGTCTGGCGGCAGGGGAGGCCGCCGACAGTGAGATAGCGGCAGGGGCGCTTGCGGGCGCGGGCGATGCCGGTGGGTTGAGTGAGTGCGAGCATGGGATCCTTTCCGGTTCACAACAGAGGACACGGAGAAAAGTCTTTTGGGGAAAAGGAAAAGGCCGCGCTGGGGCGGCGGCCTTTTTTTTAACTGTATAAGTTCAGTGTATCAAGTTAGAAGAATTGGACGGCCAATTATTATGGGCCGGAAGGCTTGTGGAATGAGGGGGAACACTAAAGTAAGGGGTTGACAGGGGGAGGGGTGGATACGGGTTAGGGGGAAGAACGACAAGTGGCAGGGCGAGGTTTGTGGTTTCCACCTCTGCCGGAGTCGAGCGAATCCGTTCGATTCTGCTCGGGACAGGTTGCGGGGTACCGGAGTTGAAGTTCCGGGTTGTCAGCTTTACGGCCAGACGGGATCGATGAGCGCGTTGGCCTGAACTCGCGAATAGAGCATAATGCAGGGGCAGATTGAAGACATGGGCCGACTCACGGGACGAAATCCTGCGACGACGAGTGCATTGGCACATTACCCGTTGGAACAGCCTTCCAGTCTGTTTCATCCACGGACGGCTTTCTTCCTTTCGCTAACGTCAGAGCTATTTGTCCTGCATGATTTGAGGTGTGGAAAAGGGCATGGGCGAACAACCTTGCTCTGGACACAGTCCCAAAAAAAGGAGTATCAACTGGCTTCAGCCAGTCGTCTTCCGAGCTGCTTTCCACGAGTTCTTCGAGTACCTTGTAGCCCCGCTCAATCAACTCTCTGCTGTGGCCAATATCAAAATGCTGGCCCGTATCGATTTCGCCCATCGTCGTGTTTCTCACATCGGTTGCTATACCGAGAAAGTGAATGAATAGGTTGATCGTTTCGCCGATGTGGCGATAGATGAAACCGATTGAAGCTGTTCTGTCGTTCAACCGCAAGCCGGAGTTTTGTTCCGTAATCCGGTCAAACGAGAATGAACTCGTATGTTGATTTTGCTTAACTATTTCAAGTAACACGTCTTTCTGCATGGGTTGTCCTCCTCATGGACGTCCTCTCGTTGGTATATCGTCTGATTCTGCAAGCAACTCGCCCAGCCGATCAAGTCCGCGCTCCCAGGTTGAACGGTGATACTGGACCCAATTGTGAAGCGCCAAAAAGCCAGTTGGTTCGAGACGGCAGGTACGTACTCTCCCAAGCTTTTCTGTATGCACAAGGCCAGTTTCCTCGAGCAACTGCAAGTGTTGACCCACGGCAGTGAGGCTTATCTGCAGCGGGCCTGCCAAGCTGGAGACTGAGAGCGGGCCCTGGCGAAGCCTGTCCACTATCGCTCGACGAGTGGGGTCACCCAAGGCGTCAAAGATTCTCCCGATGTCCACCGATGTTCTCTCCCTCCAGCGGCCTGCCCAAGCCTGCGGTGGCACTCCGTTACACGCCAAGCACTACGTTTGAAATTGGCTGCTGCCGGATAGGCAACGACGCTGCTTTCCGTTCCCGGCAGCTACCTGGCCAGTTCAGTTTGCAGGCTGTCGAGCAACCCGTTCCATCCCGTCTCGATCATCGGCGGGGTGAGTCCGTTCGGGCCGGAAAGGTAGACCCCCTGATGCGTCAGAATTAGATCGGTTCCGTTGCCGGTCTCGATAAACTCGGCGGTGACCAACGAAACCAGGATTCGCTTTTCGCCAAGATCCATAGTCGAGGCGGTCACAATCAAAGTCTCCGATACGATGTCCAGGTAGCGTGTTTCGTTGGTGATGATCATGCCTGCAACTGGGGTGCCTGGCTTCAACTTGTATATGAGGCGCTCCGTGCCGCCAACGCGGAAGTCCATGTCAAACTGCTGGACATCGCTGGTGTCTCGCTCGGCGTACCAGCGCCTCTTTTTGCCCTCGTCGGCAAAGGCCGAAAACACGGCCGTCGGCGGTTTGGGGTAGCTACGCTTAAGGACGAACGTGTTGTGGATGACGGATGGCTCTTGCATTGGCTCTGCTTCTTCCCGTGGTTGGAATTACTGAAGTTTGTACTTGAGTGTCTCATTGCGGGTGCGTGATTGTCAAGTGACGACTTCAGCGTTGTAAGAAAACGCATCCAGGAGGCCGCCTGCCTTTCTGTTATGCGTAACAACCGGCTAAGGAGCAGGATCAGATGAAAAACCCAAAAAACACTGTCAGCATCGCCAAATGCAATTTTGGACCCTGCCAAGCGAAGGCAACGAGATTAGTCTCGGAAAACGCCCGATCTCGCCTGGAGTGTTTTGGCTTGACGCAGAATCGCCAAATCACTCACCGATCCGGGTTATTGCTGTAAAACGGGATTGCGGAAGTTTGGTTCCGGGGCTGAAGCCCGGGTTTGTCTGGCTTCCCATATCGCCGGGTTAAAACCCGGCGCTTCTACCGTCGCGGCGCTGGCGCGCCACAGCAGGTTATGTGCGCGGCTTTGCCTGTCACACGGGCGAGTTTGCCTGCCACACGGGCGACTTTGCCTGTCGCAGGGGCGACGACGAGAGTGGGGCACCCGGCCCAGAGGGCACCCGGCCCGGATACGTGGCGCGAGGTCCAGAACCAATCCCTTCCGGTCCCTTCCGGCGACGTGGCGGGTACCGGTCAATTTTGAAATTCACAGCAAAATTGAAAGTTGACCAGTACCACGTGGCGGTCCTGCTGGCCTGTCTTCGGGCGGCGCTGCTACAATTTCGGGTTTGCCCAGGGCCGGGCCGGCGATCCCCATGGGCCGGTCGAGGTCGGCAGGCTCTAAACTGGAAGGGCCGACATCTAAATCGAACGAGGGTAGTTGATGACGCGCATTGCGGTCTCCAGCGCAGAAACGACGGCACGGGCCGCGTCCGGCAATGGCAGGGGCGGGCATGGGTTCGCGCCAGAGAAGCTGGTGGAGATTTACCGGCTGATGTACCTCTCGCGGAAGACCGACGACCGCGAGATCATCCTGAAGAATCAGCAGAAGGTGTTCTTCCAGATTTCGGGCGCGGGACATGAGGCGCTGCTGGTGGCGGCGGGGCTGTCGCTGCGGGGGGGCTACGACTGGTTCTTCCCGTACTACCGGGACCGGGGGCTGTCGCTGGCGCTGGGGACGCCGGTGGAAGAGCATTTTCTGCAGGCGGTGGGCGCGGCCACCGATCCGGCGAGCGGGGGGCGGCAGATGCCGTCGCACTGGACGAGCGCGGAGCGGCATATCGTGACGCCGTCGTCGTCGACGGCGACGCAGTGCCTGCAGGCGGTGGGGTGCGCAGAAGCCACGGTGTATCTGGAGCGAAATCCAGGGGCGGCGGAGGCGGCGGCGAAGGAGAGCGATCCGCATCGCGCCGACTACCGGCAGTTTCACCCGGTTTCATTCCACAGGGACGAGGTGGTGTACGTCTCGATTGGCGACGGGGCGACGAGCGAGGGGGAGTTCTGGGAGGCGATCAGCATCGCGTCAAACCGGAAGCTGCCGCTGCTGTTTGTGGTGGAGGACAACGGATACGCGATATCGGTGCCGGTGGAAGTGAACACGCCGGGGGGGAACATTTCGCGGCTGCTGGGGAACTTCCCGAACTTTCATATCGCGGAGGTGGACGGGACCGATGCGATTGCGTGCATGGAGGCGTTTGAGAAGGCGGTAGCGCATTGCCGGGCGCGCCAGGGGCCGGCACTGGTACACGGGCACGTGATCCGGCCGTATTCGCACTCGCATTCGGACAACGACAAGCTGTACCGTCCGGAAGCGGAACGCGCGGCGGACGCGATGCGGGATCCTATTCAGAAATTTCAGATGTATTTGCTGCGCGAGGGAATACTGGACGCGGAAGGCATGGAGCGGATCGAGAAGCAGGTGGACGAGGAGGTGCGGGAGGCGGCGGAGCGGGCGCTGAACGCGCCGACGCCGTCGACGGAGAGGGCGGCGATCCTGCGGCACCAGTATTCGGAGGACTACGATCCGACGCGAGCGGAGCTGGCGAGGGAGCCGGAGGGGGACGAAAAGGGCGCGGGGCCGAAGACGATGGCGGACCTGATCAATGCCTGCCTGCACGACGAGATGCGGCGGGATCCGCGGATTGTGGTGTTCGGGGAAGATGTGGCGGACTGCTCGCGCGAGGAGTATCTGGACAGGAAGCAGGTGAAGGGCAAGGGCGGGGTCTTCAAGCTGACGGCGGGGTTGCAGTGCGAGTACGGGTCGTCGCGGGTATACAACGCGCAACTGGCGGAAGCGGCGATTGTGGGGCGGGCGATCGGGCTGGCGGTGCGGGGACTGAAGCCGGTGGCGGAGATCCAGTTCTTCGACTACATCTGGCCGGCGATGCACCAACTGCGGAATGAGCTGCCGCTGATACGGTGGCGGTCGAACGGAGGGTTCGCGGCGCCGGCGGTGATTCGGGTGCCGATCGGGGGATACCTGACGGGCGGGGCGATTTATCACTCGCAGTCGGGGGAGAGCCTGTTTACGCACACGCCGGGAATGCGGGTGGTGTTTCCGTCGAACGCGCTGGATGCGAACGGGCTGCTGCGGACGGCAATCCGGTGCGACGATCCGGTGCTGTTCTTCGAGCACAAGCGGCTGTATCGGGAGTCGTATGGGCGGGCGGCGTATCCGGGGCCGGACTACATGGTGCCGTTTGGCAAGGCGAAAGTGGTGCGGGAGGGCAGGCACCTGACGGTGATCACCTACGGAGCGATTGTGCCGCGGGCCCTGCAGGCGGCGCAGCGGGCGCAGCGGGAACTGGGCGTGGAGACAGAGGTGCTGGATCTGCGGACGCTGAATCCGTACGACTGGGAGGCGATTGCCGAGTCTGTGACGAAGACGAGCCGGGCGATTGTGGCGCACGAGGATATGGTGAGCTGGGGATACGGGGCGGAACTGGCGGCGCGGATCGGCGAGGAGCTGTTCGACGCGCTGGACGCGCCGGTGCGGCGGATTGGGGCGCTGGACACATTCGTGGCGTATCAGCCAGTGCTGGAGGATGCGATTCTGCCGCAGCCGGAAGGGATCTTCAGAACGATTGCGGAGCTGGCGAAGTATTGAACGGGCCGCACGAAGCATGATTACGACATGATCAGGGCATGATTACGCGCACGGTTACGCGCACGGGGGCGGCGGGCCAGCAGGGAGTGGAGCGGCTGGTTACAGTTCTTCGCGCTGCGCTGGCGGCGGGGCTGGTGGGGTGCGCCGCGTTTCTTGCTGTGGATACGCTGCACTGGCCGCTGGTGGGCGATGCGGCGGTGATGCACTACGGGGCGTTCCTGCTGGGGCATGGATTCGCGCCGTACCGGCAGATTGTGGACATCAACCTGCCTGGATGCTTCCCTCTCGACTGGGCGGCGATTCACGTCTTCGGCGCGGGCGCGCTGGGATGGCGGCTGTTCGATTTCACGCTGACTGGCGCGGCGGCGGCGGCGATGTTTGCGATGGCGCGGCCGTACAGATGGCTGGGCGCGCTGTTCGCGGCCTGCTTTCTGTTCGTGCTGCACATTCATGACGGCGTGGACCAGGCGGGCGAGCGGGATCTGGTGCTGGCGGTGCTGCTGCTGGGGGCGTGCGCGGCGATTTTCCATGCGCTGCGGAGGGCTGCGTGGCCGGGGAGCCTGGCGTTCGGGGCGATCTCGGGCGCGGCAACACTGATCAAGCCAAATGCCCTGCCCTGGGCGGCGGGGGTGCTGATTCTGGCGGGGATCGCGCTGCACCGCCGGCGGCAGCGGATTGCGCCCCATGCGGTGGCCGCGTGTGTGGGATTCACTGTGCCGGCGGCGCTGGATTTGCTTTTTCTGGTGCGGGAACACGCGGTGCGGGCGTGCTGGCTGATCATGACGCGGCTGGTGCCGTATCACGCGCGGATCGATCGATTTCCGCTGCGGTTTCTGCTTGGGCACCTGCTGCCGTCGGCGCTGTTTCCGGTTATTTTGGGGTGGCTGCCGCTGGCGGCGGCGTCACGGAGATGGCGCACGTGGGAGGGGGCTGCGCTCTATTACTCGGTGGCGATCGGGATTGTGTCGTTTATCGGGCAGGGCAAGAATTTTCCGTATCACCGCTATCCGCTGGAGGTTTTTTTATTTCTGCTGATTGGGCTGGATGCGGCGGAGGCGCTGCGGGGACGAGGATGGCGGCGGGCGATTGCGGCGGCTTTGCTGATATTCGCGGTGTATGGGTTGTCTCCCCTGTGGGCGGCGCGCGCCTCCCGCTACGACTGGGAGCATGACGAGTTCACGGAGTCGCTGACGGCGGATCTGACGTCGCTGGGAGGGGCATCGCTTTCCGGACACATTCAATGCCTGGACATGTATGCGGGATGCCTGGGCACGCTGTACCGGATGCGGCTGGTGCAAAGCACGGGCGTGATGTACGACTGCTACTTCTTCAACCAGCCGCAGAGCGCGTTCACGCTGGAGCTGCGGCGGCGGTTTCTGGAGGATCTGGAGCGCGATCCGCCGCGCGCGATTGTGGTGAGCAATCAGAATTGCCTGGGGAGGGCGCTCAGGTATTTTTCTCCGGCGGAATGGCCGGCGTTCAGCGCGTGGCTGGGCACGCATTATTCGCTGGCGCTGCAGCGGCAGCCGGAAGGGACGATCCGGTGGTGGCCGGTCGCGGAGGAGACGCCTGGGTACCGGATTTATGAGTACCGCGAGTGATCTTCGCAGACCCACCCTATCCGCGATGAGACCGCGGATCAGGGTGGGGCACCCGGCTGGGGTGGCGATTCGCGGCGCCTGGAATCAGGCGGAGACTGGCTGGGCTACGCGGAGATCGGCGAAGACGAAGTTGTCGCGGGCGACGACTTCGCCGGCTTCGACGGGGATGGGCTCGCGGAACATGGGGCCGGCGTAGACGGCGGTGTGGAATTCGCCGTTCTCTCCGCAGGGATCGATGCCCGGGGGCAGATCGCGGAGGAGGGCGGCGTCGAACTCGCGGCCGGCGAATGCGGCGGGAAGCTTTTTGGGATCGACGCAGACGAGGCGCGCGCGGAGGCCGGCGGCGATCATTTCCGCGGCGAGGCTTTTTGTGTCGAGCCCCCAGACGGGAAAAATGGGCTCCAGACCGGCGTCCCTGAGCTTGTCGATGCGATATTGGCGGATGTCCTCAAGGAATAGGTCGCCGAAGGCCATCGCCTGAATTCCCTGGGAGACGGCCTGGGCGCAGACGGCGGTCATGGCGGCTTCGTACTGGTCGTTGGAGCAGGGCCAGGGGAGGGGGACGATGGTGAGCGGCAATTCCGCAGCGGCGGCCTGCGCCTCGACGAGGGCGCGGCGCGTGCTGTGCATGGCGACACGATCGAAGGCGGCGTTGAGGGTGGTGACAAGGCCGGCGATCTCGTAGCCGCCGTGCAGGCGAAGGCGGTGGAGAGCCCAGGCGCTGTCTTTGCCGCTGCTCCAGGAGAGGAGGAGTTTCTTCATTCTGCCAGCGTAGCAAAGGGGGGGCTACAGGTACCGGGTTCGGATGGACGCGCGACCAGGGTGGGGCACCCCAGCGTCGGTGGGGCGCCCGGAGTTTCCTCAGCGGTCGCCGCTGGCGAAACGGGTGATGGGCGCGCCGGCCGGGCGGTGGGTATCGCGCTGCGGGACGACGAGAAGTGGTCCTCCACCGCCTGTGCCTGTACGGGCGGGTTTTTCGCGGGCGCGGAGCTTGACGCGGAGCAGCATGTTGGCAGTTTCAAGCTGGCGGATGCGGCGGCTTGCGAAGAGCAGCGCGATGGCGCCGCCGATGATGGCGCCCAGCCAACAACCGGCAATCAGGCCGGACGCGAATCGAACCCAGGCATGTGCATCGAAGAGAGTCATTGTTCTACCACCAGGTCCAGGGATCGGCAGCGATCTGCATCCGTGGATGGCACTTGTGGCTCAGTCCCCCAGGGGAACCGGGGCCCTACCTTCGCTTCGATGCATTTCGAGGATAAAGTGGTCGGTCATTCCGGCAATATAGTCGGCGATGACGCGGGGGGCGCCGTCGGTTGCGACCTGTTCGGCATAAGATGGCGGCAACTTCCAGGGCTCGGCCATCCAGACGGCAAAGAGATCGCCGATGACGGTGGCGGCCTGGCGGTGGCCGTTCTCCAGTTCGGCGCACAGATACAGGTTGCGATAGAGGAACTCCTTGGCTTCGCGGCGCAACTGCTCCATTTGCGGGGAGAAGGCGGCGATGCGGCCGGGGGCGCGGCGGACCTGTTCGAGAGTCGGGAGCGGATGGGAGCGGAGCGCGGTTTCGGCGATGAGGTCGTCGGCGAGGGCGTTGAGCATCAGCTTGAGGGATTCCTGAAAGAGGAGCTTTTGGGGAGCGGCGGGGTGCCGGGCGAGGAGAGGCGCGAAATGGCGTTCGACCAGCGTGACGCCGCGGCGGATTTCGTCGATGGAGAGGATTCCGGCTTCGACGCCGTCGTCGAGGTCGGCGGTGAGATAAGCAATCTCGTCGGACCAGTCGATGAGCTGAGCTTCGAGGGGCGGGCGCTGGTCGAGGAAATATTCGGCCAGCTCGGGATGGTCCGCGGCGGAATAATCGCGGGAGTGCTTGATGATGCCTTCGCGGACGGCGAGAGTGAGATTGAGGCCGCGGAACTCGAGGTGGCGATTCTCAAAATGCTCGACGATGCGGAGAGCGTGGAGATTGTGGTCGAAGCGAAGACCGTACTCGCGGAGAGCGTCGTCGAGGGCGCGCTCGCCGGCGTGGCCGAAGGGGGGATGGCCGATGTCGTGGGCGAGAGCGAGAGCCTCGGTGAGGTCCTCATTGAGGCCGAGGGCGCGGGCGACGGTGCGGGCAATCTGCACGACTTCGAGGGTATGAGTGAGGCGGCTGCGGAAATGGTCGGAAGCACGCTCGGTGAAGACCTGGGTTTTGCCGGCGAGACGGCGAAAAGAGCGGGAGTGGAGGACGCGGCCGATGTCGCGCTGGAAGGGGGTGCGATAGGGATGATCGGGTTCGGGAACCCGGCGCCGGGTCAGGGGCCCGTTATCGGGAACTGCGCACTCCGCGGGCAATGCCGTTGTCCCGTGCATGGACCCAGTGTAGTGGGTTCCGGTGGGGAGTGGTGGTGAGACACCCGTGTGCCGGGGGGAGTGCGGAACCCACCCTGTGGCAACTGCGGCGACAAGGGTGGGGCACGCGGTGTTGCGGGGACTGCCCTATTCCGGCTTGGCGGGCTGGGCGTTGTTGGATTCTTTGGCAAGACGCACGCGGGCGCTGTCGAGCTTTTTCTGCACCTTGGCTTCTTCGCCGGGATCCATGTCGGCCTGGACGGTGTGGGCGAACTCGTTGAGGGAAAGTTCCCACTGTGCGGCAGCGTCTTTGAGGCGTCCGGTCTTCTCGTAGACATCGCCGAGGTGCTCGTGGACGGTGGGATCGTTGCCGTCGCGGGAGATGGCGCGTTCGAGCTCATTCTGAGCCTGGGTATATTGGCCGAGGCGATAGTAGGTCCAGCCGAGGGAATCGAGGTAAGCGTAGTTGGTGGGTTCGAGCTGGAGGGCTTTGCGGATCATGGTGAGGGCATGATCGAGGTCGACGCCGCGGTCAGCCAGCATGAAGCCGTAATTGTTGAGGGTGAGGGCGTTGTCGGGATCCATGGCCAGGACCTTCTGGAAATCGGACTCGGCGGCATCGTAGTGCTTCGCGCGGTCCTCCATCATGGCGCGCTCGAAGGAGACCATCATCTGGTCGTCTTTGGTGACGGCCTGCTTTTGCGCCGCGTTGAGGACGCCGGCGGCGTCCTTCCACTTGCGGAGGTCGGTGTAGATCTGGGCGAGCTGGTAGTAGGCGGGGAGCTTCTTCGGATTGGCGGCGACGAGGCCCTTCGCCATGGCGATTCCCTGCTCTGCGTGGCCGGTATCGGCGAGCTGGCGGGCGAGGGTGAGCTTCGCGTCCAGACTATTGGGCTGCTTCTGCACGGCTTCCTGGGCGGTGGCGACCGCCTTGTCGTACTGGTGGGCTTCGCGCCAGGTTTCCACTTCCTGGTCATAGGCGGCTTCTTCGAAATCGCCGCCCAGCGAGGCTTTTTTCTGGTAGGCGGCGATGGCCTGATCGGGGCGGCACTGCTCGCGATAGACCTGAGCGAGACGGTCGAGGACGAGGGCGTAGTTGGCTTTTTCGCGATCGGAATAGACGCCGCTGGGGTGCTCCGTATCGTCGGCGAGCTGGCCGTAGACTTTGGCGGCGGCGTCGAGGTGGCCGAGGGCGTCGTCGATGGTGGCTTCCTGGAAGGCGTATTCGAGATTGGTGGAATCGAGATTGCGGGCCTTACGGATGGCGGCGAGGGCCGGGGCGAACTGATTGGCGGCCAGATCGAGCTGGGCGATGCGATGCCATGCTTCGGCATCGGTGGGATCGGAGGCAGCCACGTCCTGCCAGGCCTTGAGGGCATCCTGGGTCTGGTTGGTGGCCATGAGGTCGTGGGCGAGGGCCTTTTCGACGTCGACGTTATCGGGCTGGAGATCGAGGGCCTGGCGGAAGGCGACGATGGCGTCCGTGGGATCCTTGAGCTGATCGTAAGTGGCGCCAAGCTGGAACTGAGTGCGGGCGGTCTGATCGTTAGAGGGCAGAGATTTGAGAACGTCTACGGCCTTCTGGGTATCGCCGATATCGAGATAGAAGCGGTTGGCGATGAGGGCCGTCTGTTCCGATCCAGGGTTGATCTGACGGGCGGCGGCAATCTGTTCCTCGGCTTTGGCGTTCTGGTGGCCGGCGGCGTAGAGCCGGGCGAGCATGAGGTGATCCTGGAGGGATCGAGGGGCGAGCTGCACGATCTTCTCGTACTCGCCGACGGCGAGCTTCAACATCTGAGAAGCGACGTTGGACTGCTCGTCGTTGCCGAGGGCGCGCAGATAGACCTCGGCGAGGAGGCGGTGCGCATCGATGTCGCCGGGATCTTTCTTCACCTGCTGCTGGGCGGCCTCGACAGCCTCGCGGATATGTCCGGTGGCGAAATAGAGATCGGCGAGATGGCGGTTGAGGTATTCCGAGGTGGGGTCGTCGTTGAGCGCCATCTTGTACTCTTCGATGGCGCGGGTTGCGTAGTCGCCGTTGCCGTAGGTCTGCGCCATCTCCTCATACTCGTGGGAGAGCATGTAGTGGTAGTAGGCGTTGCCCTGATCCTGGGCGGACTGGGAGGGGGGGGCCGGGGGCGGGGCGGACTTTTGGGATTGCGCCCGCGAGGCGAGGGGCAGAGCAGCCACCAGGCAAAGCGGCAAAAGACGGTAGGCGAGGGTTGTCATCGACTGGGAAATTCCTGTTCCGGAAGGCTGCCGTCAGGCCAATCGATCGGCCTGGCCGAATGCTGACGGAGACGCATGCACGCCGGCCGCATTACCTTAGGACGATTGTACCCCCCGCGGGGTTCGCTTTCCGAGACGGCAAATGGCAGGAATGGCGCGGGCGGGGGGAACTATTCGCGGTGGCGGATGAGGTCGAACACGGCAAAGAGGATGACGCCGACGAGGGAATTGAGGACGGCGCGGAGGAGTTCGTGGATCCAGTGCCAGGCAAAGGGCTGGCCGAGGAGCTTGCGCTGGAGGAGCCAGAGAATGGCGGTCTGCTCGAGGGTGAAGGCGAAGATGAGGAGGAGGCGGCTGCCGTTGTTCTCAGCATCGAAGCGGACGCCGAGGGATGCGGCCATGTAGCCGACGATCGCCTTGCAGATGCCGAAGACGCCGAGAGCGTGGTGAGTGAGCGAATCCTGGGCAATGCCGATGAGGGTTCCGACGATGGTGGCGGTGACCGGCTCGCGGCGCGTGATGGCGTAATAGATGGTGACGAGGAGGGGCAGGTCGACGAGATCGAAGGCGGGAAAGTGGAGAGAAAGGAAGGACTGGAGGCCAATGGCGAGCACGGGCGCCAGGACGTAGACGAGCCACGGGTGCGAGTGAGTTCCGACCTCGTGGCGGGATGAGGCGAGAAGAGGCATGCCCTAGCGACCTCCCTGGGGCGGCGAGGCCGATTGGGCAGGCTTTGACGCGGGGTTCGCCGGGCGCCGAGGAGCTGAGGTGGTTTGCGGCGCGGTTTGCCCTGCGGCTTTGGGAGGGGCGGAAGGCTGTTGAGGGGGAGGATGGGGTGCGGCGGCTGCGGGTGGCTGGCCCGATGTGGCGGCGCCGGCGATGGGAGTAACGGGCTGGCCGGGCACGAGATCGGCGGCGGGCGGCACACTGCCGGCAGAGAAGCGGTCAGGATGCCGGGGCGCGGGCGGCTGGGGAGGGGGCGGAGGCAAGGCATTGGCGGCGGCTGGAGCCGGAGTGGCGCCGGCGGGCTGAGCCGGCGCAGTGCCGGGTGTGCCGGCCGAGGGGAGACGGGCGGCGAGGATGTCGGCGGTGCGGGCGGCCTGGGTCAGGTCCTGCTGCATGGCAGGCGGAATCTGGCTGCCGGTGCTGGTGACGACGAGGACCTCTTCGAGGGCGGAGAGATTGGCGGCAGGTTTGACGAGGACGTCGACGAGGGTTCCCTCGGGATTGGGGAGGACGCGCTGGACGGTGCCGACGGCGAGTCCGCGGGGGAAAATGCCGTCGCCGCCGCTGGTGACGACGGGTTCGCCGGGCTTGATGCGGTCATCGGGAGAGACGTCGACAATCTGCGGCTGGCCCCAGCTGTCGCCCCTGAGGACGCCCTCGATGCGCGTGTTGACGAGGATGACGCCGGCGCCGCTGGTTTCGTCGGAGATCTCGAGGACCTGGCTGGTGTGGCGGAAGACGTCGCGAATCTTGCCGATGATGCCGTCGGGGGTGATGACGGGCATGTCGGGACGGAGGCCGCTGTCGGAACCTTTGTCGATGAGGAGGACGTGGGACTGCTCAGTGCCGGAGGCTCCGATGACCTGGGCGGCGAGGGTTTTGTAGATGTATTTCTCCTGAAAGCCGAGGAGGGCCTGAAGGCGGACGGCCTGGCGGGCGTTTTCGGCGAGGCTGTCTTCCTGAAGGCGTAGCTGGCCGAGTTCGGCTTTCAACTGCTGGTTCTGGCGGCGAACGTGGATGAGGCCGATGTAGCCGGACCAGATGCCGCGGATGCCGCGGCCGGTCCAGTGGAGGAGGCGCTCAGGGGGAGTGACGACGCCGACGACCCAGGAGCGGATGAGGCGGACGCCGCCCTTATCCTGGGGGCTGGCGCCGGGGCGGCGGACCTGGACCGCGAGGCCGATGACCTGGGCGAGGAGGATGGTGATGAGCACCAGGGCGTTGCGGTATCGGCTGAAGAAGGATTCCATGAAGTCACGTGCCCGCGGTTGGGCGACGGGTTGCGGGAGCCGGCCGCGGCTCAGTCGATCTTGATCTTCCGCAGGAGCCGGAAATCGCTCAGCATTTTTCCAGTGCCGAGCACGACGCTTGCCAGCGGATCGTCGGCGATGGAGACGGGCAGGCCGGTTTCCTCGCGAATCCGCTTGTCGAGGTTCTTGATGAGGGCGCCACCGCCGGTGAGGACAATGCCGCGGTCGCTGATATCGGCGCTGAGCTCGGGTGGGGTGCGCTCGAGGGCGACGCGAATGCCGTTGAGGATGGTGGAGATGCACTCGCCCAGGGCCTCGCGGATCTCGCTGTCGTCGATGGTGATGGTTTTGGGGACGCCTTCGATGAGGTTGCGGCCCTTGATCTCCATGGTCATGGGCTTGTCGAGGGGGTAAGCGGAACCGAGCTCCATCTTGATCTGCTCGGCGGTGCGCTCGCCGATGAGGAGGTTATATTTCCGCTTGAGGTAGTTCATGATGGCCTCGTCCATCTGATTGCCGGCCATGCGGAGGGAGCGGGAATAGACGATGCCGGAGAGGGAGATGACGGCGATATCGGTGGTGCCGCCGCCGATATCGACGACCATGTTGCCGCTGGGCTCGGTGATGGGGAGGCCAGCGCCGATGGCGGCGACCATGGCCTGCTCGACGAGGAAGACTTCGCTGGCTTTGGCGCGGTAGGCGGAATCCTCGACGGCGCGTTTTTCGACCTGGGTGATTTCAGAAGGGACGCCGATGACGATGCGGGGATGCACCATCATTTTGCGGTTATGGGCCTTCTGGATGAAGTAATTGAGCATCTTCTCGGTGACTTTGAAGTCGGCGATGACGCCGTCCTTCATGGGCTTGATGGCGACGATGTTGCCGGGGGTGCGGCCGAGCATCTCCTTGGCCTCTTTGCCGACGGCCTCGACTTCGCCGGTGTTCTTGTTGATGGCGACGATGGAAGGCTCATTGACGACAATGCCCTTGTTGGCGGCGAAGACGAGGGTGTTGGCCGTGCCGAGGTCGATGGCAAGATCGTTGGAAAAGACGCTGAACAGCGACCGCAAGCCATGCGACCGCGAAGAACGGGGCTGGAATCCGTTATTAGAGGACATGAGGGAGCAAAATCCGAGAGGAAGCTCGATCTATTGTACGGCGAATTGGACCGGGTCCACCAAAAGACGCGGGGGAAATATCACACGAAAGTGTATCGGTTGCACATTGTTGCACCATAGAGGCTCTGGGAGGCGGAAGGAGGGCGTGAAGGGCGGCCCGGGGGAAACAGCACGGGCGCAATCGACATCCAACGGTAGAGAGGATAACTATCCGTGAAACTGAGCCGAAACAGAATTGCCGGCGCCGAGCGCCGGGTTCGAGAGTATTTCCATTTCCGCCTGTTTGGAGGGACTCCGCTGGTCCTGTGCCTGCTGCTCCTGTGGCCGTTCGGCGGAGCGCGCAAAGTGCGGATGATGGCGGGAAGCGTGACGCCGGGGGCCACCGCAACGATCACGGTAAAGAGGGGCAACAACGGCAATACCGCGCTGGATATCAAGGCGAAGAACCTGGCGCCGCCGAGTTCGCTGACGCCGGCTGAGAATGTGTACGTGGTGTGGATCGAGGCTCCTTCGCAGACGCCGCAGAACCAGGGACGGCTGCGGGTGAACCAGAACGAGCAGGCCGAGATTCACACATCGACGTCGTTCAAGGGCTTTAAGGTGGTGATCACGGCGGAGCAGAACTCCCAGACGCAGGAGCCGACGGGGCCGCGGATTCTTTCGGCGGACATCGCGCGGGACTGACGGGGGGCGGGGTGGGCGCGGTGGTAGTGTCCTAAGAGTGTCCCGGGACACCACCGCCACGCTGGGCTTCGAGACGTTGCGCTCGTGTTTCGGCTATGCTGAAGTGTTTTGTTCGAGGAGCACTGCAGCGATGGCGAAGACTTATCTGAATCTGATTGGGGGGCAGCTGGTGGCTGCCCGGACCGGCAAGACGTTCTCCAATATCAATCCGGCGCGCCGGGAGGATGTGGTCGGGGAGTTCCAGGCGTCTGGCGCCGAGGACGTGGATCTGGCGGTGAAGGCCGCCGCCGAGGCGTTTAAGACATGGCGGCTGACGCCGGCTCCGCGGCGGGGGGAGATTCTGCTGCGCGCAGGGCAACTGCTGCAGGAGCGGAAAGAGCAGTACGCCCGGGACATGACGCGGGAAATGGGCAAGGTGCTGGTGGAGACGCGCGGAGACGTGCAGGAAGCCATCGACTGCGCCTTGTACATGGCGGGCGAGGGGCGGCGGCTGTTCGGGCATACGACTCCCTCGGAACTACAGAACAAATTTGCGATGACGGTGCGCATGCCGGTGGGCGTGTGCGGCATGATCACGCCGTGGAACTTCCCGATGGCGATTCCGTCGTGGAAGCTGCTGGCGGCGCTGGTGTGCGGGAATACGTGCGTGATCAAGCCGGCGAACGACACGCCGCTTTCGACGATCAATCTGGCGCAGGCGCTGGTGGACGCGGGGCTTCCGGCGGGCGTGCTGAACGTGGTGACGGGATCGGGCGCGAAGGTGGGCACCGCGCTGGTGGAGCATCCGCTGGTGCGGGCGATCTCGTTCACGGGATCGTCGGAAGTGGGGCGGACGGTGGGCCAGGCGGCGGCGGGGCTCTACAAGCCGTGCTCGCTGGAGATGGGCGGGAAGAACGCGATGATCGTGATGGACGACGCGAACCTGGATCTGGCGCTGGACGGAGCGCTGTGGGGAGCGTTCGGAACGACGGGGCAGCGGTGCACGGCGACCAGCCGGATTATTGTGCATCGGGCGGTGGCGAAGGAGTTCACGGAAAAGCTGGCCGCGCGGGCCAGGGCGCTGAAGGTGGGCGACGGGCTGGACGAACAAGTCCAGATGGGGCCGCAGGTGAACGCGGCGCAGATTGAGACGTCGACCCAATACTGCACGATTGCGCGCGAGGAAGGGGCACAGATTGTGACGGGCGGGCATGCGCTGACGGAAGGAGCTTTCGCGCAGGGACACTTCTTCGCGGCGACGGTGGTTGCCGGCGTGAAGCCGAAGATGCGGATAGCGCAGGAAGAGGTGTTTGGGCCGGTGGTGAGCGTGCTGGAGTGCGGCGGCTTCGACGAGGCGATTGAGATTGCGAACGATATTCCTTATGGGCTGTCGACGGCGATCTACACGCGCAACGTGAATCTGGCGTTCCGGGCGATGCGGGACCTGGAGGCGGGGATTACGTATGTGAACGCGCCGACGATCGGGGCGGAAGTGCATTTGCCGTTTGGCGGGGTGAAGCAGACGGGGAACGGGCATCGCGAAGGCGGGATCGGGGCGATTGAGTTCTTCAGCACGTGGAAATCGGTGTACGTGGATTACTCCGATAAGCTGCAGCGGGCGCAGATCGATACGGGGGAGTGAGGGGACCTCCTCTTTTGTATATTTTCCCCATATACTGATGGATGAACTTTTCACGCATTACCGGCTTCGACTGGGATGCGGGAAACGGCCGCAAAAGCGAGAAGCATGGCGTGAGCCAGGCCGAGACAGAGCAGGTATTCTTCCGTCAGCCGCTGCTTGTGACGCCGAACCCGGAACACAGCGCAGCGGAAGATCGATTCCATGCCCTGGGCCGCACCAATGAGGAGCGCTGGTTGCACGTGACGTTCACAATTCGCGGAGATGGCACGCTGATGCGCCCCATTTCCGCCCGCACTATGCACCGAAAGGAGAGGCCCATTTATGCCGAGGCGCTTCAAGGCCATCCCGACCTTCGCGAATGAAGCGGAGGAGCGGAAGTTCTGGCAATCCCACGACAGCACGTCGTATGTGGACTGGAGCGGCGCCCGGGCGGTGGCCTTCCCCAATCTGCGTCCTTCCACAAAAACGATTTCGTTGCGGCTGCCGGAGGATGTGCTGAACGCGATTCGCGCTCACGCCCGGAAACTCGACGTACCGTATCAGTCGCTCATGAAGCTGTGGCTGGCGGAAAGAGCGGCGCAAACCACGGGGCTCGCCGCGCCGCCCAGAAAACTGAGCAAGGCGCGCTAGAGCCTTCTATTCACTTTCGCGTGGGCAGCGGAAAAGTTGAGAACAGACTCCAGACCGGACTCCCGAATTTTTGTCTGCCCGGTTGGTTGCATTGACACCTCGGTTCCGCGATGTTCTAGCATGGGTGTGAGTCCGTTCGGAGCGACAGAAGCGTAGCAGCCGGCCCTCATCGAGCGAAACAGCCGTCGGGGCCGGCCTGTTGATAACGAGCCAATCACTGCGAAGTCCAACTGATCAGTCAGACATGATTACAGTTCACGACCTGACCAAGAAGTACGCCCGCACGACAGCCGTCGATCACATTTCCTTTTCCGTCAGCAAGGGCCAGATTGTGGGGTTTCTAGGGCCGAACGGCGCCGGGAAAACCACGACGATGCGGATGCTGACCTGCTTCTTCCCGCCGTCGGCGGGGGAAGCGACGGTAGCGGGCTTCGACGTCCTCACCCAGCCGCTGGAAGCGCGCAGGCACATCGGATATCTGCCGGAGACGCCACCGCTGTATCTGGAGATGGAGACGGCGGACTATCTGCGGTTTGTGGGACAACTGAAGGGCCTGTCGGGGGCGGAACTGAACCGGCGGGTGGATTATGTGTGCGACCGCTGCGCCGTGGGCGAAGTGAAGACGAAGCTGCTGGGCAAGCTCTCCAAGGGGTATCGGCAGAGAGTGGGGCTGGCGCAGGCGATCATTCACAATCCTGACGTGCTGATTCTGGACGAGCCGACGGCGGGGCTGGATCCGCGGCAGATTATCGAGACGCGGGAGCTGATCCGGAGCCTGGCGGGGGAGCACACGATTGTGCTGAGCACGCATATTCTGCCGGAGGTGGAGCAGACCTGCGAGCAGGTGATCATTATCAACAAAGGCAAGCTGGTGGCGACGGATTCGGTGCAGAACCTGCAGGCGCGGTTCCGCGGGGTGGAATCGGTTCTGATCGATATCGCGGCGCGGACGGGCGCGTTTTCGGTGCCGGCGATCCAGGAGCGGCTGGAAAAAGTGACAGGGGTGGGGCGCGTCACGTGCCGGGACCAGCAGGCGAACAGCGCGGTGTTCGAGATCGAGAGCGACAGGGGGCGGCTGGTTCGCGGGGATCTGGCGCGGCTGGTGGTGGAGTCAGGCTGGGACCTGAACGAACTGCGGCCGGCGGCGATGAGCCTGGAGGAAATCTACCTGCAACTGACGAGCGCGGAATCCGCGGCGCCCCCGGCGGCCGCCGCCCCGGAGGCGAACGCATGAGGAACGCCTGGATTGTGTGCCGGCGCGAGCTGGGCAGCTACTTTACATCTCCGGTGGCATGGCTGCTGGTGACGATGTACAGCCTGATCTTCGGATACTTCTTCTGGGTGTATCTGGGGCACTTTGTGCTGCAAAGCATGGAGCTGCAGATGATGGGGGAGATGGCGCCGACCAACATCAACGAGGAGATCATCCGGCCATTGCTGGCGAACGCGAGTTTTATCGGGATATTTTTTATTCCGCTGATCTCGATGCGGCTGTTCGCGGAGGAGAAGCGCAACGGGACGATCGAGCTGCTGACGACTTCGCCGATCCGGGACATGGAAGTGATTGTGGGGAAGTGGTTCGCGGCGACGATTCTGTACTGCTGGCTGATTTTCTATTCGGGTATCAGCTTCTGCTTTTTATTTATCTATGGGCACCCGGACTGGAAGCCGCTGGCGGTGGCATATGTGGGCATTGTTCTGCAAGGGGCGGCGCTGCTGGCGCTGGGAACGTTTATATCGACGCTGACGCGCAACCAGATTATTGCGGGCGCGGGAACGTTTGCGGCGTGCCTGCTGCTGTGGGTGTTCTCGTGGGTGAGCAGCTTCAATCCGGCAGGGTGGGCACAGGTACTGGCGTATCTGTCGATCATCACGCACTTTGAATCGTTTGGGCGGGGCGTGCTTTCGTCGAAGGACTGCATATACTACGCGAGCGTAATTTTTGTGGGACTTTTCTTTACCGCGCGGTCGCTGGAATCGATGCGCTGGAGGTCTTGATCGGGAATGGCAAGCCAGTGGCTGAAGGCGAGACAGACGAAATACGCGGCATTCGCGACCATCTATATTCTGGTGGTTCTCGCGGTGGTGGTGGTCGCGAATGTGCTCGCCGACCGTTACAACAAGTCGTACGACGCGACGGCCAACAAGCGTTACAGCCTGTCAGAAGAGACGCAGAAGATTGTCGGAGGGCTGAAGCAGGACGCAACGATAACGTACTTCAACGTAAGCGCGAACTTTGCGCAGGGGCGCGATCTGCTGGGCGAGTACTCGAATCTTTCGGCGAAGGTCGCGGTGAAGTATGTGGATGTGGAGAAGGACCCGGAGGCGGCGCGCGCAGCGGGGATCGACCACATTCCGGCGGTCACGGTGACGACGGACGGGCGGACGAATCAGGCGGCGACGGTGAACGAGCAAGGCATCACGGGGGCGTTCATTCTGGACATCAGCGGGCATGTCCGGACGGTATGTTTCGCCACGGGGAGCGGAGAGCACTCGATCGACGACAGCGGACCGGGAGGGCTTTCGCAACTGAAGCAGATGCTCTCCAACGACAACTACGAGACGAAAACCATCAATTTGGTGACGGACGACACGATTCCGGCGAGCTGCACGGCGCTGGTGGTGGCGGGGCCGACGACGAACTACCTGCCGCCGGCGGTAACCGCGATCAAGGGCTACGTGGAGAACGGCGGGCGGGCGATGTTCATGCTGGGGGCTCCGCTGCATTTTGGGCAACAGCCGATTGCGGACAACGATGCGCTGACTTCCCTGCTGCAGAGCTGGGGGGTGACGGCGGATCAGGACCTGGTGCTGGATCTGAATCCGGTGGGCCAGCTGTACGGAGTGGGGCCGGATGTTCCGCTGGCGCACGATTATTCGACGCAGGCAATTGTAGCGGGGATGAAGCAGATCACGACTGGGTTTCCGCTGGCGCGGTCGCTGACGGTGGCGAAGACGGCGAAGACGGCGGTGCAGCGGCTGTTCGAC
Source organism: Acidobacterium sp. (assembly GCA_027315385.1). Lineage (GTDB taxonomy): Bacteria > Acidobacteriota > Terriglobia > Terriglobales > Acidobacteriaceae > Palsa-343. The sequence goes on along the minus strand of DAHUYD010000176.1, from coordinate 55,423 downwards.
TCGTCGAACTCCAGCATAGCGACGACGAACCTGAATTCTCCGGCAGTGAACGTGAGGGATCCGAACAACAAGCGCGGGCCGTTTGTGCTGGGCGCGGCGGGTACCTATGCGGTGGGGAAGGCGAATGAGCAGGGGCGATTCGTGGTGGTGGGCAGTTCGGACTGGGCGTCGAACAAGTTTGTGGGAGCGCTGAACGGAAACGGCGATCTGGCGGCGAATGCGATCGACTGGCTGTGTTCGGACGAGGGGCTGATATCGATTCGGCCGAAGAAGCCGGAAGTGCAGCACATCAACATGACGAACGGGCAGATGACGATGGTGCGGATCGTATCGCAGTTCGTGCTGCCGCTGATCGTGATTTTGGCGGGGATCGCGATCTGGTGGAAGCGGCGGTAAAGCGGAGCGCCGAAGAATTGCCATGAAAATTCGCAGTCTTCTTGCAGCAGCGGTGGTTCTCCTGGTACTGGGAGGACTGCTGTGGTGGTCGGGACATCACAAGTCGACACCGAAGCCGAACCCGGACAGGCCTTCGATCGTGAAGGTGGATCCGGCGGCGGTGGAGCGGCTGACGCTAGAGCCTCGAGGGGGCCAGGCGATCGTGGTGGCGCGAGAGCCGGGGCAACATTGGGAGATCGAGTCGTCGGGGCCGTACCTGGCGAGTTCCAACGCGGTGGGAGGGATGCTGTCCACGCTGAGCGATCTGCGGGCGACGCGGGTGATCGAAGAGAAGCCGGCGAACCTGAGCACGTACGGGCTGAGCGATCCGGATTTTCGGCTTGAGGTGGGCGAGAAGGCGGGCGCGACGACAACGCTGACGTTCGGCGACCCGGCGCCGGCCGGGGGCGGGGTGTATGCGAGGGTCTCGGGCGACTCGCGGGTGTTTCTTGTTTCGGGGTGGACGAAAAGCAATCTGGACAAGAACGTGGACGATCTGCGGGATAAACGCCTGCTGCCTGTGGATGCCGATACGGTGGCTAATTTTTCGCTGATCCAGCCGAAGCAGACGATTCATTTTGTGCGCGCGCATCACGGCTGGGAGATTGAGCAGCCGCAGACGTACCGGACGGATACGTTCCAGGTGGATGACCTGCTGAACCAGGTGGTGGACGCGCGTTGGCTGGCCACGACGGTTCCGGCAAAGGCGGCAGCGGCATTTGCGCATGGGAGGCCAGTGGCAAGTGTGGAACTGGATGGAAGCACCGGGAAGCAAACCGAGGAGATTCGAGAGGACGAGGGGAAATACTACGCGAAATCCAGTGTGGCGCCGGGAGTTTGGGAGATCGACGCGGCGGTGGGCGAAGCGGTATCCCGGAATCTGGACAGCTTCCGCAACAAGCAGGTATTCGGCTTCGGGTATACCGATCCGGCGAAGATCGAAGTCCACGAGGGGCCGAAGGCGCTGTTTTTGACGCGGGCGGGAACGACGTGGTGGTCGGCGGGGACGAAGATGGACGCGGGCTCGGTGGAGGATCTGGTATCGGCGATGCGGTCGCTCGCGGCAACGAAATTTGTGGAGACGGGATTCAGCGCGCCGACGATTCGGGTGATTGTGACTCCGTATGGCGGGCAGCCGGCGGAGACGGTGGAGATCGAGAAGACGAAAGACGGAGCGATAGCGAAACGGGCGGATGGGAAGACGCTGTATGCGATCGACGCGGACCTGCTGGACACGCTGACGAACGCGATCAGCGGCGTGAAACCGGCGGCGCCGCACACGGCGGGGAAAAAGTAACTTTCGTACACTGACTTGAGACCTGTTATGAACGAGATTCCGAATCCCCGCAACGCACTTCTCGATCTGCTCGCGCGCATTTCGTTCCGGCTGGGGCAGTTCACCCTGTCCTCGGGCGGGACGAGCGACTATTACATCGACTGCCGCACGACCACGCTGCATGCGGAAGGCGGGCGGCTGACGGGGCTTGCGATTCTGGATTTGCTGCGCGAACACGGGCTGACACCCGCGGCGGCGGGCGGACTGACGATGGGCGCCGATCCGGTGGTTTCGGCGGTGGCGATTGCAAGCGCCATGCGGGCCCAGGACGATGGGGGCGCGCCGCTGATTCACGGGTTCCTGGTGCGTAAGGCGGAGAAGGCGCACGGAACGGGCCGGCGCATTGAAGGATTCTGCGAGCGGGGAGCATCGGTGGTTATCGTGGACGACGTGTGCACCACGGGCGCGTCGACGATTGCGGCGATTGAAGCGGCTCGGGAAGCGGGGATGCAGGTGATTGCCGCGGTGTGCCTGGTGGAGCGGGAAGAAGCCAACGGGCGGCCGGCGCTGGAAACGGCATGCCAGGGCGCGCCATTCCTGCGTCTGTTTACGGCGAACGAGGTGCGCGCGGCGCATGTGCGGCAGCAGAGCGCCTGACGAGCGCGAGCGCCGTTTTCGATCATTGAGAAGAACAAGGCTGTAAGAAGAGCAAGGCTGTGAGGGCGGGCCCGGATCAGGGGCGATGCGCGCGGTTTGGTCTTGCGCCTGGTCTTGCGCATCGGGCGGCGGAGAGCGGAGCCCATGGGGCCGGCTGAGGCGAAGTGTTGGAGCAGCCTATGTTTTGCGCGTGCTATACTCGCGCGCATGTCTTCCCCAGCCACTGTTCAGAACCGGGAAAGGACTGCCGCGGCGCGGGCGAGCGCTGGGCAACGACATCCTTTGACGGTCCGCGTGACGCACTGGCTGACGGCGATTGCTTTTGTGGCGCTGCTGGTGACGGGATGCGAGATTATCGTGTCGCATCCGCGCTTCTACTGGGGCGAGACCGGCACGGACCAGATGCATCCGCTGTTCATCATTCCGATACCGGCTTCGCGCGACCTGGTGCCGACGGGGTACCACACGGTGATGCCGGACGAAAACGGGTGGAGCCGCTATCTGCACTTCGAAGCCGCGTGGCTGCTGGTGTTCACGGCTCTGGCGTATGGGTTGTACGGGGTGTTCACGGGACATTTCCTGCGGAACATTATTCCGGAGCGCGGGCAGCGGAACTGGCGCGCTCTGAGGAAGGTGATGGGGAGGTATCTGCACCGCGCGCCGCCGGATGCGGCGGAAGCCGAGAGGTATAACGCGCTGCAGCGGACAGCTTATATCGTGGTGATTTTCGTCGTCTTCCCGCTGATCATCTGGACAGGGCTGGCGATGTCGCCGTCGTTTACGGGGGCGTTTCCCATGTCGGTTGTGCTGCTGGGAGGGCGACAGTCGGCGCGCACGCTGCACTTTTTCCTGACCGGCGCGCTGGTGCTGTTTCTGGGGGTACACGTCACGATGATTGCGCTGGCGGGATTCCGGAGCCGGATGCGGGCGATGATCACCGGGCGCGCCGCAACGAGAAGGGAGGGGCCATGAGCCCGCTGAGCCGCCGCAAGCTGATCACAGCAGGGATCGTTGCCGGGGCCGGGATTGCGGGACTGGACGAAGCCGCCCGACTGGCCGGCCGCTACGGGCTGATCCCTCCGGACAACGGGGGGATCTACGGGCCGGGCGAGACGCTGACGTATGCGACGCAGAGACTGCTGACGCTGCACTCGGGGGCGCGCACGTTCCCGCGCAGCATGATTTCGAAGACGCCGTTCGCCAATGAGGCGATCCCTCGCGGGAAGGCATTTGAGCGGTCGCAGGCGCAGGGGTTCGCGGACTGGAGGCTGGACGTGAATGGGATGGTCGACCGGCCACTGTCGCTGTCGCTTGCGGATTTGCGGAGCAACTTCCCGGTGAGCAGCCAGATTACGGAGGTCGCCTGCGAGGAGGGGTGGTCGTACATTGCGGAGTGGATCGGGACGCCGCTGCACCACGTTCTATCCGCAGCGGGCCTGCAACCGAAGGCGCGCTACGTGGTTTACTACTCCATCGATCACGTGATGTGGGAGAGCGTGGACATGGGGGATGCGCTGCATCCGCAGACGCTGGTGACGTGGGGGATGAACGACGGCGATCTGCCGGTGGGCTTTGGCGGGCCGCTGCGGCTGCGTGTGCCGCGGCAGCTGGGGTATAAGAGCGTGAAGTACATCATCCGCCTGACGGCGACGGACGACCTGAAGAAATTCGGGAAAGGGCTGGGCTCGATCGATCCTGAATACGGGTACGCCTGGTACGCGGGGATCTGAGGCGCGAGGGCGAGCCGCGGGCAGGAAATACGAAGGGCGCACGGCTTTTGGCCATGCGCCCTTCTTCCTGAGGAGAACCCGATGGAGGCTACTGCACAGAGGTTCCAGAGCCGGTGGGGGCGGATGCTTCGCCGGTCTGGGTGGCAGGAGCCGAGTTGCCGGAGTTGCTGAGGAGCTGAACTTCGACACGGCGGTTGTCGGCACGTCCCGCAGCGGTGCGATTGGTGGCGACTTCCTGATCCTTGCCGAGGCCGACGAGATAGAACTTGTGCGGGGGGATGTTGTACTTCGATGCGAGGTACTGGACGACGGCCATGGCGCGGCGATCGCTGAGGTTGTAGTTGTACTGCTTCGATCCGACGGAGTCGGTTCCGCCAGTGACTTCGAGGATATAGCTCTGCGCGGAGCCGAGCTGCGAGGCGAACTGGTCGAGCTGGGTGCGGTCGCTCTGGGACAGCCAGGCCTTGTTGAAGCCGAAGTGGACCTGGACATTCGCGACCTGGCGATAGTTGTCGAGGTTGGCGATGAGGCCTTTGAGGGAGTCGGCGCGATTGACGGCATCCTGGGCAGACTGCTGAGCGCCGTTCGCCGCCTGCTGGGCATTCTGGGCATTCTGCTGGGCCTGGTTGGCCAGGTTCTGCGATTGCTGGATGCCCTGCTGCGCCCGCGCATCGGTGTCGCGGATATCGGACTGCGTCTTCGCGGTGGCCTCGTCCAGCTCGTTGGTTTGCTGGATGACCGGCTGAGTCTGGCTGCGGACATATTTTTTACCGGTGCAGCCGGTGGTGCCGATGAGGATCAATACCGCCGCCGTCGCTCCGACGGCATAGGCTGAAATGCGGGTCATAGTCTGCGCTCCGTGATCAGTTGGAGAGGCTACTACCCTCCCCCGTGTCAGCCTTGTACTTGCATCCGCCAGACCAAACCTGGGATTGCGATTAACTATTGTGTTTATAGGCAGATAGGAGCGATGTTATGAGCCGCTGGAGGAGGGGCGCCGGGTACTTTTTACCGATAAAGGCGTCTTTTCGCCGCCTCGGGGAGCGAGAGATGCGCTCGGTACACTAATAAAGGAAGCGCTGCGATGGACCTCCACGAGAAGATACGGACCCTGCCCGCACGGCCAGGGGTGTATCTGTACAAGAACGCCGACGGCGAGGTGATCTACGTCGGGAAGGCGAAGAACCTGCGGTCGCGGGTGCGGTCGTATTTGCTGGAGGCGTCGCAGGCGAATGCGAAGACGGGCTCGCTGATGCGCGAGGCGGCGGATCTGGATTACATCCTGGTGGATAACGAGCGCGAGGCGCTGGCGCTCGAAAACAACCTGATCAAGCAGCGCAAGCCGCGGTTCAACATACTGCTGCGGGACGACAAGACGTATCCATACGTGAAGCTGACGCTGGGCGACCGGTATCCGAAGGTGTTTGTGACGCGGCGGCTGCGGCACGACGGGTCGGCTTATTACGGGCCGTACTTTCCGGGGAATCTGGCGTACCGGGTGGCCGAGTTGATCCATCGGGCGTTTCTGCTGCCGAGCTGCAAGGTGGATCTGAACCGCGAACATGCGCGGCCGTGCCTGCAGTACTACATTCACCGCTGCCTGGGGCCGTGCGTGCGGGCGCTGACCACGCCGGAAGCCTACGGCGAGGCCGTTCGGGACGCGCAGACGTTTCTGGAAGGGCGCACCGGGGAGCTGGAGAAGTCGCTGCACGGGCGGATGGCGCAGGCGGCGGCCGGGGAGCAGTTCGAGCTGGCGGCGAAGTATCGCGATCTGCTGGTGACGCTGAGCCAGATGAGCGAGAAGCAACGGATCGCGTCGGCGCAGGACGACGACGCGGATGTATTCGGGTTCCACTACGAAAACGGGATGATAGCGGTGAACCTGTTCCACATGCGCGAGGGCAAGATTGTGGATCGGCGGGAGTTCTTCTGGGAAGAGCTGCCGGAGTTCATGGTGGAGATGGACGAGGCGCATGAGGAGGCGCGGGATGAGGCAGGGGGCGTTCCGGCTGGGGCGGCGGGCAGGGCGGGTGCGGACCGGGCGGGGGGGCCCGAGTTCCATGCGGCAACGCTCTTCTCTGCGCTGCTGAAGCAGCTATATATCGATCAGCCGTATGTGCCGTCGGCGATCTATGTGCCGGTGGATTTCGGCGACCGGGGGACGCTGGCGGATCTGCTGGGAGTGCAGGCGCATCACCGGGTGGAGATCGCGATTCCGCAGCGTGGGGAGAAGCGCTCGCTGGTGGATCTGGCGGGACAGAACGCGAAGCAGTCGTACGACCAGAGATTCAGGGTTCTGCGGCCTACGCGCAAGGCGGTGGAGGATGCGCTACAGGACATCTTCACGCTGGAGGAAGCGCCGCGCCGGATCGAATGCTTCGACATCTCGCATATCCAGGGCGCGGAGACGGTTGCGTCGATGGTGGTGTGGGAGAACGGGGAGATGAACAAGGCGGCGTACCGGAAATTCAGGATCAGGACGGTAGAGGGCGTGGACGATTTCGCCTCGATGCGGGAGGTGATCGCGCGGAGATACCGGCATCTGGCGGAGAACGCGGAGAAGCACGAGGCGGAGAGAGGCGAGGACGGGGATGGGGTAAAGGCGCGGCCAGCGGGCGCGGAGGCGCCGTCGCTGATACTGATCGACGGAGGGCTGGGCCAATTGCACGCGGCGGCCCAGGCGCTTGAATCGCTGGGAATCGTGAGCCAGCCGCTGGCGGCGATCGCGAAGCGCGAAGAGGTGATCTATCTGTACGGGCAGGAAGACGAACCGATTGTGCTGGATCGGCGGTCGCCGGTTCTGCACCTGATTCAGCGGATCCGGGACGAGTCGCACCGGTTTGCGATCGCCTACCATCGGAAGCGCCGGGAGATGCGGGATCGGGATTCGGAACTGCTGGCGATACCGGGGGTGGGGCCGCGTACACGCCAGCGGCTGCTGGAGCATTTCGGGAGCCTGCGGTCGATCTCCACGGCGACGCTGGAGGCGTTGTCGGCGGTTGTGCCGCCGCGCACGGCACAGACGATCCACGAGCATTTCGAGGCTTCGTCGAGCGAGGCCGCGTCCGGCTGAGGCTGCCTGGGAGGTTGGGGCGGAGGCGGCTGGCTCGGTTGCGGGAGATTTGCGGCGTATAGTTTTCAGCGGGCCCCAGGAAAAAGCAGTGCAAGAAGGCGACTACGAGAGGAGTTCCTGTGAAGAAGCTAGTATTCGGCGCGGCGGCGCTGGCGATCAGCATGTCCGTGTCCGCTCAGCCGGCGAGGAATAGTGGGCAAAACGTATCCAGAAGCGCTCCCGGGCTTGCCCAGGGCGCCGTGGCATTCCCGGTAGGCAGGCTGCGCGCGCAACTGGCGGGAATGATGCAAAGGGCCCGATCCACGGGCATGGCGGAAGCGACGGTAGAGAATTTTGGCACGTACCAGATGGTGCTGACGGTGTGGGGGCGCAGCGGCGGTGCTGAGGTGGATGCGCACTGGGACGATGTGATGGTGGTGGAACAGGGCAACGCCACGGTGGTGACCGGAGGCCAGGTGATCGACGCTCAGACGGACGCGAACGGAGAGACTCGAGGGCTGCGGATCGATGGCGGCCAGCACCAGTCGATCGGGGCCGGCGACGTATTCACTGTCCGGGCGGGCACGCCGCACCAGCTGATTCTGTCTCCAGGGACGATGTTCAGCGCTTTCATCATCAAGGTACACGAGTAGGCGACGGAGGATGCCTGCTCGGGCGCGGATGAGATCAGCGGCGGTCCGCGATGACCCAGTTGCCGCCGTTCTTTTTGAAAGCGAAATGGATGCTGTGGGTGAATTTGGAGGAACTGCCGGCGACGCCGGTTGTCTCATTGCAGGCCCAGGAGGCTGAGCTGCCAGAGATGCTGAGCGAGGATGGATCACAGGAATCGGATATGGAATTGCCGCTGGTCCTGAAGAAGCTGCGGAATCCTTTTTCCTGGGAGGAACTCATGCCGGGCCAGAGAGACTTCATGGCACCGACATTGTGGGAAGCGAGGGCGGCGCTGAATTTTCCGATGACGCCACGGATGAGAGCGGAGTCGTCGGGGGCGGCGGGCGCGGAGGGTGTGGGCGCGGCAGCGACGGAGGGAGCCGGCTCAACGACGATGTTGATGGAGCGCTGCTGCGTGCCGCCGTTCCCAGTGGCGGTGAGCACATAGGAGGTGGTGGACTGCGGGCGGACGGTGGTTTGCCCGGAGTTATCGACGCGGGCGATGCCGTTGTTGATAGAGACCTCGCCGGCATTCGCGGTGGTCCATTGCAGGGTGGTGGACTGGCCCTGTTCGATCTGCGAGGCGCTGGCCGAGAAGGAGAGAATCTGAACAGGCTGCGCAACCGGAGCGGCGGGTTTGGGAGCGGCAGCGGGAACGGGCGTGAGCACAACGGAGAGGTTATTTTGTTCTCCGGCCCGGATATTGAAGTTCTGGGTGAAGGGCTGATAGCCGCTGAGGGCGATCTGGAGGGAGCGGGCGCCGGGCTTGACCTGAACGATGAGGTTGCCGCGAGCGTCGGTGGTACCGGCGAGGGCGTGGTCGATGCTGACCTGAGCTCCGGGAGTGGAATGCAGGTTGAGAAAGCCCTGGGTTGGGGGCGGCGGCGGCGCGGCAGAAGCCGATTTGGAGAGGTCGTAGCGCAGGGTTGTTTGATGGTTGGCGGCAATGGTGACAGCCGGGGGCGTGAAATCGGAATAACCCGCCTTAGTGAGGCGGATGGTGTGGGTTCCGGGATCGAGAGGCACGTTGAGGCTGCCGTTTTTCTGGGTGAAGCCCTTGAGCAGGCCGTCGACGAAGATCTGGACATTGTCGAGGTTGCCGGCGACCGCGAGGGTTCCGGTAGGCGGCGCAGCGGCGGACGCGGGCGCGGCGGGAAGCTGCTGAGCGGGCGCCTGGGTCTGAGCAACGGGCTGGGGAGGGCGGAAGTGCATGACGAGGAGGACCGCGGCGACAACGGCCACGATTCCGCCGGCAACGAGAGGAATGAGGAGCTTCGATTTTTTTGGCTCAGGCTCAGATTCCGCGGGGCCGAAGCCGATTTTGGGGACTTCGCCGGTGGATTTGCGCGCGGCGGGTTTTGAGGCTTCAGCTCCGAGGCGGCGCCAGTCGGCCTGCTGGGCGGCGCCAGCGAACTCGACCCATTCGGCGACGGCGCGAAGCTGCTCGAGGGCGGAGGCGGCGTTGTTGGCAAGGAGCGCGGCGCGGGCCTGGTCCACCGCTTTGGCAACGGTGGCGCCGGCGAGCTGGGCGCGCTTGGATTCGATGTCGCCGATGGCCTTTGCAATTTCGGGGGAATCCCCCCAGGCGCTCTGGATGGCGTGGAGCGATTCGAGGGCGGCCTGAAAGCTAACGCGGTCCGCGGCGGTGGAGGCTTTGGCGAGGGCGGCTTCAGAAGCCTGCTTACGGGCCAGGTCGGCGCGCAATTCACTGAGCAGCGAGCTGACCGCATTGCCGGAGACGGAGGCGGCGGGCATGGCTTCAAGAAGGCCGATGGCTTCCTGGAGCTGACCTCGTTCACGGAGCCGGGTGACGCGCGCCAACTGCGCCTCAGTTTTGCGGGCGGCCTGTTCGAGCTGGCCGCGGGCATCGGCCAGCAACTGCTGGAGCGAAGAATCGCCGGTTTCAGAGGCGACGGGTTCGAGGAGGGCGATGACCTGATCGAACTGCTCCTGTTCCATGAGGGCCCGCGCGCGGCTGGCGGTGCCGGCAATGAGGGCGCGGCGCTGCTGTGTGGCAAGTTCTTTGCGGGCGAAATCGAGCAGTTCGCCGACGCCGGCGGCATCGGCGAATTCGAGGCGGTAGGATTCGAGGACCTCGACCGCCTTTTCGAACTCGCTGCGGTCGATGGCCTGCTGGGCCTGACGAAGATACTGGGCGCGAACTTCGTCCTTTTCGGCGGCTTTGAGACGCTGGCGGATGGAATTTTCGAGGGCGAGCAGGCGCTCCTGCCCGGGCAGCTCCTGGAGGGCTTTCTGGACGATGAGGAGCGCCTCACCGGGAGAGCTGAGGAGGGCCTGCTGGGCACTGGCGACGGTGGACTCAATGAGGGCGCGGGTGCGGTGCTCGCGGACCTGAAGAGCGACGCGGGACTTGAGCTGGAGGAGAGAGGATTCAGTGGGGAGCTTTTCGACGGCGCGATCGATGAGATCGGAAGCGCGGTCGTAATCGCCGGCGTTGAGGCAGTTTTCGATTTCGGAGTGAATCTGTTCGAGGAGCCTGCGACGGCGTTCCTGCTCCTGGCCGGTGGCGGCCTCGGCCATGAGGGCGTCGAGTTCGGGGGCGGAAGGATCGATTTTGCCGACCTCGCGCAGGATCTCGATGGCCTGGGTGAAACGGCGGGCGGAATACTCCTCGCGGGCTTTGCCGATGAGCTGGCGGACCTGCTGCTGCTGCGCAACCAGCTTCGCCTGACGGGAGAGCTCGGCCAGGGTGGAGCGGACGGCGGTGTTGTTTTCGTCGAGTTTGAGAGCTTTTTCGGCAACCTGAATGGCGCCGGTCCAGTCGCCGCGCTCGCGGAAGGTTTCAGCCTGAGCAATGAGGGTGGCGACTTCGTCGGCGCGGAGTTTTTGTTTACGCGCGTTTTCGAGGCGCTGCTTCAGTTCCTCGTTTTCGGGATCGAGCTGAACGGCCTGTTCGAGAGATCCGAGGGCGGCGGCGAAGCGGGCGGAAGCGATGGCCTCGCCGGCCTCAGCGACCAACTGGCGGACCTGCTCGGCGCGCTGGAGGCGGGCGAGGTTCTGCTGGACGACGGAAAGAAGCTGGCGGGCGCCAGTGTGCTGGGGCTCGATGCGAACGAGCTGGAGGAGAACTTCGCGGGCGCGGCCGAACTGGTCCTGAGCGGCGAGGCGCTCGGCGTCGCCGAACAGTTCGGAGACCTGGCCTTTTTTGAGCTGTTCGCCGAGCGCGTGGAGGTCGGCGGCAAATTCCTCGGCGGTGGAGTAGCGCTGGGCGGGATTTTTGGCGAGGGCACGGTCGAGGATGCCGTCGAGTGCGGGTGGGTAGGAGGAAAGGTAAGTGCTGAGGGGAGGGGCGGGATCGTTGACGAGCTTGTGGAGGACGGCGATGTCCTCGCCGGTAAAGGGGAGCTCACCGGTGAGGAGGAGGTAGAGCATGACGCCGGTGGCGAAGATGTCGGAGCGGCCATCGAAGGGCTGGCCCTTGAGGCGTTCGGGAGCGATGTAGTGGATGGTGCCGATGACGTTGCCGGTGCGGGTGAGGCCGGTTTCCTCTTTGGACTTCTGGACGCGAGCGATGCCGAAGTCGACGATTTTGGCCTGGCCGTCGGTCTGGACCATGACGTTGGCCGGCTTAATGTCGCGATGGACGACACCGCGCTGGTGGGCGTAACCGAGGGCGGAACAGACCTGCTCGATGATGCCGAGCTTTTCGATGAGAGTGATCTGGCGGCCGGAGGAGATGATCTTGTCGAGGGGCTCGCCCTGGACGAACTCCATGACGATGAAGGGGACGCCGTCCTCGTCGCCCAGGTCGTAGACGATAACGATGTTGGGGTGCTGGAGGATGCCGGCCTGCGCTTCCCGATAGAAGCGTTCGAGCATGTCGGGCTGGCCGGAGAAACCCTCAGTGAGGGTTTTGATCGCGACCTGGCGGCCGATACGACGGTCCTCAGCGCGATAGACGACGCCCATGCCCCCGCGGCCCAGGACGCCCGTGATCTCATATTTGCCAATCTTGTTTTTTACGGTCGTTGCGTCCACGATTTTTGCCAGGGAAGCGTGAAAAGGGGTAGCCGCTCAAAAAAAGATGGGGAGCGTAAAACGCCATGAGCGGGCTCAGTCGTTGAGCCTGATACCAATCAAAATGTACGCTGGACCCGCACCAGAACGGTAGCATGTTTGCGGTGCGCTCGCCAACAATTCCGGAGGCGTGCGGGAGGGGCGATTGGGCAGGGACACCGCGGCGGCCGAACGGGTAGAATCGGGAGCGACTTGCGGACAAGGAGCAGGGATGGCCGAAGAAGCTTCGAGCGCAGGGGCGTCAGACTATACGCAGACCGAATTTGCGCTGCATGTGGGCAAGGCAACGCTGCGGGCGACAGTCCAGTTGCCCACCGGCCGAACCACGCTGACCGAGCTGCTGCCGATTCTTCGGGCGATGGAGAACACGATTGGAGATCAGGTGGCGGCGGAAGCGGAGGCGGCGGGAAGTCCGATATCGTGCCGAGCGGGGTGCGGGGCGTGCTGCCGGCAACTGGTGCCGCTGAGCCTGTTCGAGGCCGAGGCGATGACGGAATGGCTGAAGACGCTGCCGGAGGAGCGGCAGGCACGAGTGCGGCAGCGGTTCCACGAGGCGCTGTCGGCGCTGCGGGACGCGGGGGTCATCGACAGGATCCTGGATGGCAAGTGGATGAACGACGAGGCGACGAATACGCGGCTGAATCTGGACTACTTCTACGCCGGGGTGGCGTGCCCCTTTCTCGAGGACGAGAGTTGCAGCATTCATCCGATGCGGCCGCTGAGCTGCAGGGAATACCTGGTGACATCGTCACCGGAGCTGTGTAAGGATCCGGGCGCGAACGCGATCGCGGGCGTGCCGCTTCCGGTGAGGCTGTCGAAGACGCTGTTCGCGTTCGGGCGGCATGTGGAGCAAGACCAGCGGGGCTGGATTCCGCTGGTTTTCCTGACGGGGTGGGAGAAGAGCGGAGGAAAGCCGGGCGATCATGTGGCGGGATCGGGGCCGGAGGTGCTGCAGATGTATCTGCGGGAGCTGGAAGCTCACTCGAAGGACGAGGACGAAGAGGCATAACCGGGGTCATAAGCGGGGGATAACCGGGTGGGTATCCGGGTGGGTATCCGGGGATGTCCGATTATCCGGGGTTATCCGGAGAGGTATTCAGGGCGCGTGGCGAATGACTGCGGCAACCGGTACAATCTTGCAAAAACCACACTGGCCCAGCTACATTCAACTACACGTTTTTCCCAATCGATGAGCATGACAGAGGTTGCCGGAGGCGGAACTTCGGGTGACAGTGCCTGGACCGCCGGCAGAAAAAGGTGTCGGCCATGACGAACGAAATGGCGCTGAAAGTACAGGTCGCCGCGCTGACGGATATCGGCTGTGTGCGCACGAACAATGAAGACAGCTTCGGCTACGATCTGGAAGCTGAGCTGTTCGTGGTTTGCGACGGGATGGGGGGAAACGCGGCGGGAGAAACCGCAAGCGCGACGGCGGTGCAGGAGCTGGTGGAGGAGTTCAGCCGGGGAGAACCGTCGGCGCGGACGCGCGAAGAGCGACTGTACGAGTCGATTACCCATGCCAACCGGGCGGTGTACCGGATGTCGCAGGGGCAGGAAGAGCTGCGGGGGATGGGGACGACGCTGGTGGCGGCGTGCGTGGACGGGCGGCGCGTGATTGTGGGCAACGTTGGGGACAGCCGGGCATACTTTCTTCGCGGGGGTGTGTGCGCGCAGATCACGAGGGATCATTCGTTCGTGGCGGAACAGGTGCGGAGCGGCTCGATGAAGCAGGAAGAGGCCGAGGCCTCGCCGCTGCAGTCGCTGATCACGCGGGCGGTGGGGGTGGGGGAGGCGGTGGAGCCGGACATCTTCACAGGAAGCCTGGAGGCTGGAGACATTGTGCTGCTGACGAGCGACGGGCTGACGCGGTATGCGGACGCGCCAACGATCGCGAGGCTGATCGTGGCGAGCGGGACGCTGAACGAGGGATGCCAGGCGCTGATCGACGAGGCCAAGCGGCATGGCGCGGTGGACAACGTGACGTGTATGCTGGTGCAGTTTCTGGAGGCTGAGGAGCAGTAGCCGGATGGCGCCACGGCTTCTCCGTAAGAAACGCGGAGCACAGGGATTTCGCGGGCCCGGCGGCAGCGGGCGCCACTCCGGATCACGGAGACGGAGGGCCTGCTTTCAATCGAATGTCCTCACACGACAAGGAGAAGCACGAATGTCGATCGTTACCGAGTGGGAAATCAGGACGCGCGGGCAGCGCGTGAGGAGTGCGCAACTGAGGGAGGTGGATGCCGCGGTATTAGTCTGGGCAAGAATGGGCCAGGGTCAGAAGGACGTAAATATGCAGACCGTGTGGACCAAGTTCTCTGCCTGGAAGACCGCGGTACCCGCGGAATACGGGATTATTCGAGCGGCGGCGGATGAACTCGAGAATGAACTCGCCCGCCAATGGCGCAATAAGCCAGCGCAGATGGCGGGAGTGGGCGCCTCGGGGGTGACTCCGACGGGATGGAGGCTGGTGATGTATGCGGGGGCCGATCTGGTGGCTGCGAACCAGCAGGTGCCGCCGATGACCACGGCGCAGATATCCAAAATCAACGAAGCGATGCGCCGGGTGAAGCTGGGAGTCTCGTCAGCTCGGGACGCGATGCTGCGGGTGGCGAAGCGGCGGCAATTCGCATTTCCCATGCCGGAAGAAGAAGCGGCGTTTACGGATTTTTTCGGTCCATACGACGAGGACCGGCTGAACCGAGTCGTTTCCAATTTTCAGGCCCTGGTACTGGCCTTCAACGGCACACCGACCTTTACCGACGTGCGCAACCGTCAGGTGTGGGCGAACACGTACGGTGGCTGCGTGCGGAGAAACCTGGTGTCTCGGAGCGGACAAGCCGCGTTGGGAGGCGGCGTGGCCGCTAAGGCGGCGGCTGTGGGCCAGGCGGTTGCCGCCCCGAAGGCGCAGGCTGCCGTCTCCCTGACCGGCAACGTGGATATGCTGGTGGGCCGCGCGTTTATCGGAAGCGGAAGCTACGCAAAAACCACGGATGACACAATCTGCACACTGGTACACGAGTTCGCACACGGCACGATCAACGCGGTGGACGTTCCGGACGTGGACGGGAACGGAGTTTTCCAGTGCACGCGCCAAAGCGACGATCCCGCGGACCCGAACTTCGGCAACAGTACCGATCCGTTTGGACACCAATCCAGCCAGGAACCGATGGACATAATCATGGCGCGTCACCATCCCGAATACGCACTTGTGAATGCCGACTGTTACGGACAATTCACCAAGCGGATCCTGATCGGCAAAGCAGAATAGGGGCGGCGGGGGCGGGCTGCGGCGGGGGCGACCGGGATTGCAATTCGGGAAGGGCGCGGCCTTCGGAATGGGCCCGCTCAGATTTGTTGGGGTTCAATCCTCAGCACGTTCATGAACTGGTCGAAATCGGGACGGACCTGGAGCAATTCAGACTCGAGGGTAGTGAGGGTGGCGATCCCGATCCAGTTGCCGGCGCGGAGATAGTGCTGGACCTGAAAGACGCTGACCTGATGCATGGGGCGGTGCCTGAGCATGAGCATGGCCGCCTCATCGGCGCCTGGAAACTGCGAAGGCAGAGGGCCGGCGATCATGGGCTCGACGAAGGTGCGGTTCATGATGGCGATCTGGGCGCGGATGTAGAGCTCGAGCCGGTTGCCGGCGAGGAGGACATCCTCGCGCAAACTGACGTTGCTGGGAACGACGCCTTCAGCGCGCTTCTGAATGCCGAAATCGGGAATCCAGGTCCATCCCCGGGGGATGCCGGGAACGATCCACCTGCCGATGCGAGCCGCGGCGGAGGGGATGACGGGTTGACCGGGGTTCGTGCTCATGGGGAAAAGGGGTAGCGCGGTTCCTTTCCTGAAGTTGGGGCAGAGTGGGTCAGGGAATGCCGGCGGTCTGGCAGAGCTGCCAGGCGCTGCGGACCACGGAGGTTCTGAGAGTCTGGAGGGCCTCGGCGTGATCGGGGCCGGCGAAGGTGAGCGGAAAGCCATCCATATCCTTCGCGAGGCCGCGTTTGTCCTCCGCCTGGATTAATATGGGGCCCGCGTCTCCAGCCTGAAAGGCGGAGAGGGCCTGCTGCACCAGCGCATTTTTCTGTTCGAGCAAGGGCAGCACGCGGTCGCGCCACGACTGGAACTGCGGAGTGCCGGCGAGTTCGGGATTGAGAGCAGCGTCAGCCACGGCGTTGCGAGCCTCCTGAACGAAAGCGGCAAAGACTTTGACGAAGCGGTCGACCTGCGCCGCGATGAGGGAAGGAGTGGCGCCGGGCATCAGATCTTTCCCTTCGAGGCCCAGGGAGTGGGGATGGCGGGGCCAGGCTTGACGACTCCGGGAGGCGTATAGAACTGGACGGCGCCGCCTTTGTGCGGACCCTGGCTGGCGGCTGGACCCATCCAGGCCCTGAGGCCCTCGGGAGGCACGGTGCAGGACACGAACTTTCCATCGTTATTCCACTCGGGCTTGACTGCGCATTCGTCGCGCCAGCTTGCCTCATCGCCATGCACACCGAGGGACCAGTAGCTTCCGGATGGATCGTTGCCATCTCCGATAACGCGGTAGAGTTTGGTGCCGGGTGGGAGGTTGACGGGCTGGGCAGACTGAAAATTCGGGGCCTGATCGGCGGGGAGGTCGGGCCAGCCAGGCTGGCTGAGCGTGTTGGGGGGCAGGCGTGTGCCGGGCGCGGCGGAGGTTTTGACGGTGCCGTCCTGCTGGAGCTGGGCCTGGGGCTGCGAAGAGGATGAGGCAGCGGGATCCTGCGTGGGGACCGAGGCGCCCATGGCCTGAACTCCGGCGACAACGGCGACAGCGCCGGCGCCTCCGGCCATGCCGACCAGGACGGTCTCGCAGCCCATGACGGCGACGTCGGGAGGGCCGACGCAGGTGAGCTGGTCGGTGACGCGGGACTGGGGCATTGCGCCGACGAGGACGGTGGGCGAACCGAGAATGAAGGGGCCGCCCACGTGAGGAACCGGACCCGTGGTCATGGGGCAGGTGTGGAGATCGCCGATGCGGGAGGCGGGCAGGAAGCCGATGAGAACGGTGGGGCAGCCTACCGTGACAATGCCGCCGTGAGCGGTTTGACTGGTGATGTGGCAAGCGGGCATTCCCATGGTTCGGCGTTCTCCTTACAGCGTTTTGCGCAGGGGCGCGGACCGGCGCGGGTTACGAATCCGAGTTACCACCTGAGTTTCCCTTGGAAGGTGGATCGTCGCCAGGAAACGTTGGTGCAGTGGGCGCAGTGGGAGCGGTGGGCTGCGAGGGAGTATCGGGGCTGGCGGGGCTGGCGGGAGTGGGAGCGCCGCCGCTGTTGATCATCACCATGGTTCCCATGATGGAGATGCCCTCTTCGGTGATGGAAATGAAGCCGCCGGGACCAACGATGCTGACACCGGAGGAGCCGCCGGTGATGTTGACGCTGGTGCCGCCGAGGATGTTAATGGTTTGGCCGGCGGTGAGGTTGCAGGACTGCCCGATCATGCTGTCCTGATTTTTACCGACGGTGAGGGAGTGATTCGATCCGACCTGCTGGACAAGGTTGGAGGAAACGGCCATACCGTAGGTTCCGCCGACGGATTCGTCCATACTGCCGCCGACTTTATGGCTGTGGTCGCCGCCGACCTGGACGAGGTGCGCGCCCTTCACATTGAGGTCGCTTTCGCCATCGATTTCCTGGAGTTGTTTGCCTTTGACGAGCACGTGCTTGTCGCCGCCGATCTGCTCGAAGTGACTCTTGTCGACGGTGATGTGACGTTCATTGCCGATGAGGCTGTGCCAGTCGTGCTCGACATGGATGTCATAGTCGCGCTCGGCATTCATGTAGATCTGTTCTTTGTCCTTGAGATCCTCGAAGCGGAGCTCGTTGGCATTGGCCTCTCCACCCTGTTTGGAGCTGCGGGTGAGAATTCCGGACAGAGTGTACTGGCCAGCAGGGTTGTATTTGGGCATGTTGACGCCGTTATAGACGGAGCCGACGACAATGGGCTGATCGGGGTCGCCCTCGATGAAGTCGATCAGGACCTCGTCGCCGACGCGCGGCCAGAAGTAGGAGCCCCATCCGCTGCCGGCCCAGGACTGGGCCACGCGGAGGAGGGTGTGATCGGGAGTATTGGGCTTGCGGATGCGATCCCACCAGAACTGAACGCATACGCGACCGTACTTATCCATGAAGGAGTCTTCGCCGCTGGGGGTAACGACTTTGCCGGTATGCACACCGCTGACAACGGGTCTGGGAGTGCGAATGGGCGGGCGATAGGGAATGGAGAAGGGAATGGCAACGAAGGCGTTGGTGTAGGGCGTGCGGGGATCCTCATGGGAGCGGTAGGAAGGGACCTGTTGCGCGTCGTGCTCGACGTGAGTGGCGAGGTATTTGACGTTGAGGCTGGACTGGGGATGTTTCAGGAGCTCAAAGGTAAATCCGGACTCCATGGAGATGGCATTGGAGGAGCCTTCGACGATGAGGGTTTCCGCATCGCCTCTGGCCTGGCGCACGTCGAGGAACAAAGTGGCGAGGTCATCGGTTTTCCGGGTGCCGAGTTTGACATAGGCGGCAGCACTGTCGGCGTAGTCGTATTGTTCATAAGGGTTGGCGCCGAGGGGCCCCGCGGTGTTTTTTGCCCCGCGGGAGACGAGGCCGTAGCGGACAAAGCTGTAGTCCCAGAGGGAGTATTTGCCGGGAACCAGGGTGGACCGGGAAGCGAGGCGGTCAACGATGAAATGGTAGTAGCCCTCGCGGTCGGACTCCTGGGGGGCGTAGGTAAACTTATCCTCAATCGCGCAGACAGAGAGGACGCTGGAATTGTCATTGAGGACAAAGACGTCGTTGTCCGGCGAGTGTTTGAAGTAATAGAAGATGCCGAACTGTTCCATGAGGCGCGAGATAAATGCAAAGTCGCTCTCGCGGTACTGGGTACAGTAATCCAGCTGCGGGTAAGTGGCCGAGCAGTCGACGGTTATAGCGACTCCGTAGTCACCGACGATCTGCTGGATAATCTGGACTACCGTCTTGTCCTGGAAGACACGGGTCTCCCGGTTGAGGGTCAGCGGCCAGATGGAGGGAACAACGACGGCGCGAAAATTGTGAAATTCGCGGTCGCCGCCGTTCATCTCAAGAGCGGCGACGATGCCGTGGAAGCAGCGCCTGACACCGGCGCTGTTGGCCTGCATCTGGACGCAGACCTTCTTTCCCACGATGTCCTTCGGGTCGACCGCCATTTCGGCGGCGGCGATCAGGTCAACCTCGTAGCGAAAAAGCTCGGAGATTCCCTCGAAACCGCGGATGCGTTCGGGAAGAAGCACATCCGCGCCGAGCGGGCTCGAAAAAGTGAGGAAGCGGTTAGTTTGTCCGAAAGCACACATTGGGTTGTGTCAGCACCTTCCATGCGGCGAACTGCACCGCTAACTTTGAGTAACCAGCGCATCGCCGGGCACATCGGCCGCCGGGGTACGGCTCTCCCAGGTATAGGCAAAGCGGCCATCGCCGTCGACACCGACACGAACCTGGTCGGTGAGGGACTCCTCGGCCATGCGGCTGAGGATCTGGCGCGAGACTTCAGGGAGCATGGTGTTGGTGAGGATGTTATCGACGTTGCGGGCGCCGCTTTCGACTTCGGTGCAGCGCTTCGCGACTTCGTCGATGACGATGTCGTCGCAGACCATTGAGATCTTATGACTCTCATGGAGGCGGCGCTGAATTTTGCCGACTTTGAGACGAACGATCATTTTGAGCGCCTCGTCGCGGACCGGGAAATAGGGGATGACGATCATGCGTCCCATGAATGCCGGCTTGAAGATCTTGTTGAGTTCGGGCTTGAGAGCGAGGGCGAGGCCGGCACTGTCGGGCATGGTTTCAGGATCGGCGGTCAGCTTCATCAGCGTATCGGTTCCGGCGTTGCTGGTGAGGATGATGATGCAGTTTTTGAAATCGATCGAGCGGCCTTCGCCGTCTTCGAGATTGCCCTTGTCGAAGACCTGGTAGAAGAGCTCGAGGACATCGGGGTGAGCCTTTTCGACTTCGTCGAGGAGGACGACGGAATAGGGGCGGCGGCGGACGGCTTCAGTAAGGACGCCGCCTTCGCCGTAGCCGACGTATCCGGGAGGCGAGCCCTTGAGGGTGGAGACGGTATGCGCCTCCTGGAACTCGGACATATTGATGGTGATGAGATTGCGTTCGCCGCCATAGAGGAGGTCGGCGAGAGCGAGGGCGGTTTCAGTTTTGCCAACGCCGCTGGGCCCGACGAGCATGAAGACGCCGACGGGTTTGGCGGGATCGTCGAGGCGGGCGCGGGAGGTAATGATGCGCTGGGCGATGGCGGCGAGGGCGTGGTCCTGGCCGATGACGCGCTTGCGAAGGTGGCCGTCGAGGTCGAGGACGGCGGCGATTTCGTCTTTGACCATTTTGCCGAGAGGGATGCCGGTCCAGGCGGAGATGACTTCGCCAACGATGCGTTCGTCGACGCAGACATGGATGAGCGGATTCTCGCCCTGAACGGCCTCAAGCCGAGCCTCGAGATCCCGCAAAGCTTCCAGCGAGGGTTTGGGAGCGGCTTTGCCGTTTTCTTCGGCATTGACCGATTCGGCGCCGGTTTCCAGAGCCTGGCGCATGGCGCGAATATCGCGGACCAGTTCTGTTTCCTGCTCCCACTGGGCCTGCAGGCCGGCGAGGGTCTGCTGCTCGGAAGCAAGATGCTCGTCGATGGCGGCGAGACGCTCGGCGTGGTCCTCGCCGACGGTGGTTTCGCGCTGGAGGATCTGCTTCTGGACCTTGAGGTCATCGATGCGGCGGGTTGAGTCCTCGATGGCGGGGGGAATGGTGTGCTGGCCGAGGGAGAGGCGAGCGCAGGCGGTATCGAGGACGCTGACGGCCTTGTCCGGCAACTGGCGACCGGCAAGATAGCGGTGAGAGAGTTTGACGGTGGCGGAGACGGCTTCGTCGAGGATGCGCAGGTCGTGATGCTTTTCAAGAGAAGGCACAATGCCGCGGAGCATGACGTTGCACTGGAGTTCGGAGGGCTCTTCGACCTTGACGACCTGGAAGCGGCGGGCGAGGGCGGCATCCTTCTCAAAGAACTTTTTGTACTCCGACCAGGTGGTGGCGGCGATGGTGCGGAGCTCGCCGCGGGCCAGGGCGGGTTTGAGGAGATTGGCGGCGTCGTTTTGGCCGGCCTGGCCGCCGGCGCCGATCATGGTATGGGCCTCGTCGATGAAGAGGATGATGGGATGGGGCGACGATTTAACTTCTTCGATGAGACCCTTGAGGCGATTTTCGAACTCGCCTTTAACGCCCGCCCCGGCCTGAAGGAGGGCGAGGTCGAGGCTGTGGAGCTGCACATTGCGCAGGGGAGGAGGCACATCGCCGCTGGCGAGGCGAAGGGCGAAACCTTCGACGACAGCGGTTTTGCCGACACCAGCCTCGCCGGTGAGGATGGGATTATTCTGGCGGCGGCGCATGAGGATATCGACGACCTGGCGGATTTCCTGATCGCGGCCGAGGACGGGATCGATCTTGCCGGCTTTGGCGTTGGCGGTCATATTGACGGTGTATTGATCGAGATGGGGAGACTTGCCGCCGGGCCTGGGGGCGCCGGGAGCCGCGCCACCGGGAGCCTCGCCGGGCGCGCCGGCAAACGCAGGCACATTCGCTTCACGCGATTTTGCGGTGACGGCGTAGAAATCCTTGCGGAGGGCCTCGGGCGGGATGAGCTGGAGCTCTTTGCTGACATCGCGAATCAGGCGGCCGAGCTCGTCGTCGGTGATCAGGGCGAGGAGTGCGAAGCCGGTGCGAATCTGGGCGGCATCGTATTCGATGGTGGCGACGGTCCAGGCCTCGGTGAGCATTTTTACGAGCTGCGGGCTGAAAGCGGGACTGCGCGCATTGCCGGTTTTGAGGCGGTTGAGGCTTTTTTCCAGCTCGGTGGTGAGGCGGGAGCGGTCGACACCATACTGCCTGAGGATGAAGGCGAAATCGTTGTCAGAGCTGTCAATCGCCTTGAGCAGGAAGTGTTCGACCTCGATGTCGTAGTGGGTGCGGGAGACGCACAGGCCGGCGGCGGCTTCGAGGATGCCGCGGGCGGTTTCATCGACCTTGCCGATCAGGGACTTCAGGTTCAGGCTCATAACTTGACTCCAGGGAAGATATTGGTTGCGCTCAATTCAACCGGTAAGTTGCCTCGTCGGGATCACGGTTCAGCGTCCGGTTGCGAATCCAGCTGACAAGTCCGAGGCGGGGTGCGGTGAGGCCATCCTCGCCCAATTTCATTTGCGGCACTTCGTCGCGTTTCAGGATGAGGCGGATCACGAAATCGAACTCGCGATTCGCATAGAGGCGGAGCCACTCGCGCAACTGGGTGCTGGCGGGGGCGCCGGGCAAAAACTCCCGATAGCGGTCGAAGGCGAGGGGCCCGATGCGGACGGTGACGGCTCCGTGCTGATCGAAGACCTCGTCTCCAACGATGGTTCCCAGGCCGAGCTGCTCGGAGAAGGTGAAGCCATCGGAAAGGACGGTGCGGTTATCGGGCGGGAGACGCCGCCACATTCCGGTGAACTGCTCGATGACGACGGGGACATCGAAATAGTCTTCGAGCAGCTGTTTGAGGCCCTGCGCAGTGGGGCGGCGCTGGGCCAGCAATCCATCGTAGTAGAGGCAGGCCTCGTCGGCGATGCCCATGCGGCGCGTGAGGGAGGGGGTGCCGAGGCCGATGAGATCGAGGAGGCGGGCGCTGACAACGTTATCGTTCTCGCCGGTGCGCTCGAAGGCGATGTAGAAGCGATATTTCTGCCAGGCGCGATAAAAGAGCGAGATGATGCGGTGGTTGAAGATGTCGAAGAAGTCGGCGGCGGCGTGGTCTTTGGCGCGGGCGCGTTCGAGGAGGTATTCGGTATAGGGGTGGGGGAGAACGCCGACGGCGGCGGAGAGGCCCATGAAGTTGACGGACATGCGGGGGCGGCCGTCCTTGCCGGTTTGCAGGTCCTGGATTTCGCTGGCGGGAAACGCGAGGGTGGGAACGGAAGAAAACTGAACCGCCTCGGTGGAGGGCGAAACGAAAAGGCCAACGGGGTTGCGTTCGGGATAGATACGCTCCATGAGGCGCACGGCCTGGAAGAAGCGGACGCAGAAGGGTTCCTTCTCCAGCATTTCGCGGATGGGAGCAAACTTCAGATCAGCGGTTTGTATCCCGCTTTCGGTGGCCATTCTCCGAGGAGCTCCTTTCTCTGGCTGGTGCGCGCCGTCAACTGGCAGAAGCTGTTGATTGAGGTATAGCTGCCAAGGAAGCGGTCCAGGACATTGGCGAAAAGGTAGACGCCGCCGCCGACGAACTGGCGCTCGTCCAGTTCGAGTTCCACGCGGGTGCCGCGGGCGGGGAGATTGCCATAGGCGGACTGCATGATGGCGAAATGGGGGCGGGAGCCGAGCCGCACAATTCCGCCGATTTGATTTTCGAGGTAGGAGGAATCGGTGAAGTTGTGAAGGCGGAGGATTTCCTGGAGGGCGGTCATACCCTCCTCGGCAAGCGACAGATAGTTGAGGGAAAGCTGAGAGACGAGGCGCCACAACTGGCCTTTGGCGAGGGGCGGATCGTAACTGGGGGTAGGGCGGCGGAGGGCGGTGATCTGACGGACGACCGGGAACTCCTCGGCGGCGAAATCACCCTCTTCGAGGCCGAAAGGAAGGCGGGAGGGCAGATCGAAATCGGAGCAGGAACAGCGGACGGTGAGCACCTGGGCGTTGGGCTCGGTCATGGATCCGTCGATATCGACGAGGGAGAGGTGCATGGTGGAGGGTTCGCGCTCGCCGACCTCGTTTCTGCGGCGGAGGGCGTGCCAGTAGACGCGATTGGCGGCGCTGCGCGCCTGGTACCGGTAGGCGTAGAGAGGATCGACAGGGATGCTTTCGCGGGTGGAAGTTCTGGCGGCGGTGACCTCGTCGATGGAATGGATTTCCATCTTGTCCTGGCGGCGGGAGTTGGGAATGACGGGGTACTCGTGGCGGGTGTGGGAAATGAGAATGGGCTCAGCCACCTGCGAATACAGGTTGACGACGGGGGTGCAGCCGAGGCGGAGGGTACGGGCGGAAACGCCGGTTTCGAGATCCTGACTGCGCTCGGACCGTTCAAAGCGGGAGAAGCAAAAAAGGATTTCGGCCTGGGGGCCGCATGCGGCCTGAGCAATGGCGTCGAGGCCGGCGAGCTCGAAGAAGAGGAACTTCTCAGAGAAGGTGAAATATTCCTGGAGCAGGCGATAGCCGTCGAAGGATCTGCGGGGATAAGGGAGCAGCGCCTCGTCCTCATCGAAACCGATGGGGCGGAGGCGGGAGACAGGAATGGAAACGACTTTGCCGCCGCGCTGCTGCGGGTTACGGACGAGGATGGCGATGCAGTTGCGGCAGAGCAGCTCGTAGAGGGTATAGACGACGTTGGATTCTCCAGCGAGATGGAAGGCGAGTTTGGGAGGGTTGAGCTGGCTGAAGAGGACGTCGCGGGAACACTGCAACTGCAGGCGCAGGACACCGGCGGCGCCGGGGACGCGAACGGGATCCGACAATCGTTCGGGCTGGCGCCATTCGCACTCGGAGACGGCGAAGGGCCAGAGCTCGACGGGGTAAGCCGTGCGGAAGCGGCAGGGCTGGCCGTCGACCAGCCGACGGGTTGCGAGCGAAGTTCCCGCGGGAATTTTTTGGCCGGCGGTCTGTTTACCCTGGTCCGGATCGACCTGGCACTCGACGATGGTCATGGAGGGGATGGGGCGGAGATAGTGAGGGGCGACGATGCCGAGGAGGCCGGCGGTGACTTCGGGAAAATCGTCGTCGATGCGGAGGTGAACGCGGGCCGCCATGAAGGCGAAGGATTCGAGGAGGCGTTCGACGTGGGGATCGTCGCAGCGGTCGGGTTCGAGAAGAAGGCGGCTGGCGACGCGAGGATACTTCTCGGCGAACTTGCCGCCGAGCTGGCGGACATAGGCCAATTCGCGTTCGTAGTAATCCAGCAGTTCTTCACGCATGGGTCACTTCACTTTGTATTCGCCGCTGGAAAGCTCCAGGACGGTATCGAATGCGATTTCTTCGGGAGCGGGATCGAGCTTCATGTTGCCCTCGATGTGGAAGCGGAGGCGGCGGTCGGTGGTATCGGCGCTTTCGAGGGTAACGTGCACGCCGGCGAGGCGAGGTTCAAAGACGCCGAGACAGGCTTCGATGGCCATGCGCAGGGAGCGCTGGTCGGAAGCCGAGGCGAGGCCGAGGGCGGTGGTATCGGGAAGGCCGTAATTGATGACGGAATCGCGGACAGCGGGGCGTGAAGAGAGCTCGGCCAGCGGAGGTTTGCGGGTGTTCAGGAGCCACTCCAGGTCGCGCTTGAGGGCATCGCGAAAGAAGCGAAGGGACTGAGCGCGGGTGGTGGGCCAGTCCTCGACCTGGGTCAATCGGTCGAGGACCGACTGGGTGACGAGGGTTTCTGAAGCAGAACGCGGCAAAGCGGGAAACTCCTTTCAGGGTCAGCGGGAAAAATCCATGGCGGCGACGGGATCGATGCGGCAGAGCCTTGCAAAAATGGAGTCGCGGAGGGCCTGGTTACCGGCCTCTTCGACGTAGCGGAGGAGCAGGGAGAGGGGGGGCGCAATCATATCGCTGGCTTCCCACTCTTCGAGGCGGCGATCGTCGATTTCCTTGAGCAGTTCTTCGAGGACGGGGTAGGCGACCTTTTTCTGGCCGGCGGAAGCGCACATTTGAGCGACCTGAAGGCGGCGCTGGAAGCGAGCGCGTCCGCTGGGCTGCTGGGCGGCATCGCGCATGAGCAACTGGACGGCCTGATTGAGATGGCCGCGCGACATGAGATCCCTGGCGGCGTCGAGCAGGTCGGGTTCAGCAGCTTCGGAAGCCTCCTGGGAGGAGTGGGCGGACGGGGCGAACACAGCGGGCTCAGGCTCGGGCGAAGCCTGCTCGACCACAATCGGCTCGGGCGGCTTCGGGATCACCATTTCTTCCAGCCAGCGCCGGGTGTCGGGATTGGCTGTGGGGGTGTCGTCGCTCATGGTCCAGGAGGGCACCTCAGGAATGTCGGCGAGAAGGGGGCGAAGGGCAGAGATAACGCCGCCGGTGACGGCGTAATAGCCCAGTTCGTTACTCGCGTTCCATATATATCGATAGACATCGAGCCAGCCGCGTCCGCAGGGCTGGCCGACCAGGGCGACCGCGTTGTTGAGCAGTTCGGCCCAGTTGCCCTCAGCAGCGAGACGCTTGAGGTTCTGGCGCTGCTCGGTGGCGGGGGGGACGAGGAAATCCCATGCGGGGGAGCTTCCCTGCTCGCGCAGTTCGCCAAGGCGGAGGGCGGACTGGACGAGAAAGGCGACGGGGCTGGCGGGGTTTTCGTTCTGGAGGAACTTTGCGGAAGCCTGAATGCGGGCGATGGCATCGTCGCGGTCCACGGGATCGGCGGACAGCGAGACGGCGGTTTTCCTGCGGGTTGCGGGAGCGGATTCAGAAGCGGGTTCCGAGTCGCCGGCCGCGGCGGATTCGGGCTGCTCTTCAACAATCTCTTCCGGCTCCGGCGGGGGAGGCTCGTCGGGCTCGAGTTTACGTTTTTCGTTGAGGAGACTGCTTACGACCTGTGCAACTTCATCGAGGGCGGAATGCAGCTTGCCGAAACCGGGTCCATCGTCGCCATACTTCCCTTCGCAATAGACCTGGAGGGAGTTCAGAGTTTCTTTGGCGGCGGCGAGGGCTTCATCCATGGCGACGTACCAGGATTTGGGCGTTGCGGCAAAGGACTTGTCGAAATCCTCGGCGGTAACTTTGCCGTCGGCAATTGCCATCTCGCGAGCTTCGCGTTTGGAGCTGCTGGATTCGGCATCCGCCTCGTACCCGACGATGCGCGATTCGCGGTACTGGTAGAAGTTGAGGCCCTCTTTGGTGATGGGGGCTTCGCGGAGGATGTCGGCAATGCGATTGCAGGCCCATTCGACGGGAACGGCGCGCATGCCGGGATCGCCGTCTTCGATCTCGGGATAGACGGTGTCCCAGAACTGCTGCTGGAGATCGAGCATGAGGCGGAGGCAGGGCTCGATCATGCCGATGCCTTCGCGCTTGACGTGGGCTTCACCGATCCAGGCGGCGAACTGAAGGTCTTTGCTCTTTGTGGCGAGGGTCTCTTCGGCGAGCTTGATGACCAGCTTATAATCTGCTTTTTTGGGCGAGGCGAGATTGCCGAGGATGGAGGCGTCGCCCTCGGTTCTGGCTTCCTTGATCTGATCGGCGACGCGATCGTAGCGAAGGTTTACGCCAGAAGGATTATCCCCCGCAATCGGATTGAGCAGATCATCGCGCAGCGGCACTTTCGGCCCTCTCCTCCTGATGGAAACTCAGAGTGCGAATCTGCAGCAACGGCATTTCTTCTTCGGCGCTGAGCAGGAGCTTTTGACCGACAGGAACGGCGCCGTAGTTCTCATGCTCCTCCCAAACGGTAGCGCGGCCGAGACGCACGGCGTCATCGGAGTGCTTCCAGGAAAGGGGTGCAACGACGGGGAGCAGAACCTCGCCGAGATCCTGGAGGCGGAAATCCGCAGTGGCACGGAGGACAGCGGGGAGCCAGAGGAGATCGCGGAGCCTTTTGGGGGCCTGGGTTTCGACGGATTCGAGGTAGGCGAAGGGAATCCAGGTATAGCTGCCGGCGATGAAGACCTCGAGGTGAGAGCCGATGCGAGGGTCGGCATCGGAGAGGGCGGCAAAGGCAGCACCGTTCAGGTCCCCGGCAGGAGAGGGGTGGGCGGTTCCCATGGGGAGCGTACCATTCGCGAACATATTCTGTCTTTCGCGTTCGGCATGGAGCGCGCTGCGGTAGAGCATGGCACCGGCAGCGGCTTCGGAACTGGCATCGGCAAGGATGTCGAGATGCTTTTCGGCGCGGTCATACTCGCCGGCAAAGCACAGCAGCTCAAAGAGGAAAGTGCGGCGCCTGGCGTCGAGAGGCTGCTTTTTCAACTCGTCGCCAAGCGCACTAACGGCCGCTCGTAAGTCGCCGGACCGGTAAAGAGAAAGCGCGTCCATAACGCGGCCGCCTTACGAAGTTTTGTTTTCCTTCAGGTTGTAGGTAACCGCACCGGTAGTGACGAGATTGCCTTGCTCGTTCTGGGCGGAGTAGTCGATCTTGATCTCGTTGTAGCTGAACGAGGCGCTGACGGAGGGAATCTCGCTGGCCGCTGAGATCTGCAGACTGGTGCAGAAAAGTTCCTTGAAGTCTACCTTGAGATACGGTTTGCCGTCGGAGCCTGACTTCACGGCTTCGAGGGTTCCGGTCTTGAAGTGTGTCCCCTTGGTGAGGTTTTTAAAGAGCTCGGGTGTGGATTTGTCGAAGCTCGACATGATATTGATGTCGGACAAATTGGCCTTACCCGCGCCCGATCCGCCCGTACCCGATACCGACGAGACGTTGCTGGCACCCCAGGAAAAACTGAGGACCTGAATCTGCTTTTTGTGCTTTTCGTCCTCGGATTCGCCCTCAATACCGTCGATTTTCAGAAAATAATCTACTGCCATATCTATCTCCTCTCATTTGGCGACACACACCCCTCGTGAGGCTGCCGCGGTTGAGCTGGCGCCGGCCAGGTTGCTGTTTGCTACTTCCTCGCCGACGCAGGCAGGTCGGCCACCAGACGCAGGGAAACAGAAAGCTCGTCAAGCTGGAAGTGCGGCTTCAGAAACGCAACTGCACGATAAGCACCCGGCTTGCCGGGAATCTCGGAGACCTGGATTGCGGCTTCGCGCAGAGGATGGCTGGCCTTGGCCGCCTGCGACGCATTGTCGGAGTCGACGACGTACTGGCTGATCCACTGATTGAGAAACCTCTCGCATTCCTGGCGGCTCATGAAGCTGCCGAGTTTGTCGCGCATCATGGCCTTGAGGTAGTGGGCGAAGCGAGACATGGCGAGGATGTACGGCAACTGGGCGGACAGGCGAGCGTTGGCGTTGGCCGCGTCCTTGTCGTACAGCTTGGGCTTGTTGACGGTCTGCACACTGAAGAAAGCGGCATAGTCAGTGCCCTTGCAGTGCACGAGGGGGACGAGGCCCTGATCGGCGAGTTCCTTTTCGCGGCGATCGGTGATGGCGACTTCAGTAGGACACTTGAGGGCGACATCGCCTTCGTCGGTACGGAAGGTATGAGCAGGGAGGCCTTCGACGAGGCCGCCTCCTTCGACGCCGCGAATGGAAGCGCACCAGCCGTGTTTGGAGAAGGAATTGGTGAGGCGGGCAGCGAGAGCATAGGCGGCGTTGCCCCAGAGGTATTTGGAGTGATCGCTGCCGTCGACGCCCTCTTCGTAATCGAAGTCCTCGATCTGTTTGGTGTCCTTGCCGTAGGGCAGGCGCATGAGGATATGGGGCAGGGCGAGAGCCACGTAGCGGGAGTCGTCGGACTGACGGAAGCTCTTCCACTTGGCGTATTCGGTGGAGTCGAAGATTTTGCCGATGTCGCGCGGAGCGCCGAGCTGGGTGTAACTGCTGAGGTTGAGCAACTCGGAGTTAGCTGAAGTGAGGAAGGGCGCATGGGCGGCCGAGGCCACCTGAGCGATGCGTTCGAGGAGTTCCATATCCTCGGGACCGCGGCCGAACTCGAAATCGCCGAGGAGCGAAGCGAAGGGAGCGCCGCCGAAGACGCCGAACTCCTCTTCGTAGACCTTTTTGAAGAGAGCGCTCTGGTCGAACTCGGGGGCACGCTGGAGATCTTTCAGCAGGTCGCGCTTGGAGACGTTGAGCACCTTGATCTTGAGCATGTCGTTGGTTTCGGACTGATCGATCAGGTACTTGATGCCGCGCCAGGTGCCTTCGAGTTTCTGGAAGGCGGGATAATGGAGGACCTCATTGAGCTGGAGGGAGATGAGGCGATCGATTTCGGCGATGCGGGCCTGGATAGTGGCTTCGGCATCGCGGGTGAGGGTCATGTGGCCCTGGATGACCTGGGAGACGAATTCCTTCACCATGTCGCGGCCGCGCTCGAGGGAGGCGGTATCGCGGGCGAATCGTCCCTGGGAGACGATCTGTTCGAGGAGACTTTGTTCCTGTGCCTGCTCCACAGCTTCGGCGGTTGCTGTTGCTGCCGCTTTTTCGGGGCTCATTCCGCACCTCCGTTTTTGCCGAGTTCAGCTTTGAGTTTTTCGCGGGATTCGGTATTGGAAACCGCTTCGAAAAGGGCTTCGTCGAGCTTGTCGTTGCCCTGCAGGCTGCCGCGAAGGTCGGAAAGGCGGGTACGCAGGTCGAGAAGCTCCTTAAGGGGGCCCACCTGTTTGGCGACGTTCTCCGGGGAAAAGTCGTCCATGCTCTCGAATTTGAGGTTGACCTTGATCTGGCCGGCGCTGGGATCGTCCGACAGCTTGTTGGCAACGGAATAGGCGAGGTGGGGCTGCATACCCTTGAGCACGCTGTCGAAGTTATCGGGGTTGATCTCGACGAACTTGCGATCTTTGAGGGCAGCGAGCGGCTGCTCGGGCTGACCGGTGAGATCTCCAAGAACTCCCATGACGAAAGGAAGCTCCTTCATTTCGATGGCGTCGCCGATTTCCACATCGTAAGTGATGTGCACGCGAGGCGAACGCACGCGATCCAGTTTGTGCTGCGTACTTTCTTTTGCCATTGGCTTATCCTCGGGACCCTGAGCGATTAGGAACAGCGCGCCGTACCCCGCAGGCACAGATGGGAAGAGAAGACCGGGGCAGACCAACGAAACGCGTTGTATCGATTGTCGACATACGCAGGGCCTTTTATGGGGAGGCCGCTGCGTCTTGTATTTTGTGAGCGTTCTTGATTATTGGCACCGATGCCGCGTCTGTCAAGCGGTTAGATTTCCCGGTTAGCGAATTTTCATCCGGGAGCGGGAGAGAAAGACCCGGGGGAGAGACGGAGTATATACTCGGACGCAAAGCAAAGAGCCAGGGGCAGAAAAACATGCCACAGTTACAGCCAGTCGTCTGGTCGAAAGGCGTTCTTCTGTCGCCGCAGCACCTGCAGGCGCAGGACCGATTTTTCGAGGACACGCTGCGGTTCCTATCGGGCGCGCTGTCGTTCCGCAACTGGGGATTCAGCACGCTGCAGATCGACGGAGCGGGGCTGAGCCAGGGGCGGCTGAGCGTGACTCAGGCGTCAGGGATATTTCCGGACGGGCTGATGCTGGACATGCCGGACTGCGACGAGCTGCCGGACGCACGGGCACTGGAAGACTGTTTTCCGGCGGGGAGCGAGGCGTGCAGTTTTTATCTGGCGGTGCCGCAGGACAGGCCGGGAGGAATCAACATCGCGCTGCAGCGCGGGGGCATCAGCGCGCGGTTCTACTCCGAGCTGCAGATGCTGCGGGACGAGAACAGCACAGGCGTGGAGAAGCCGGTATCGCTGGCCCGGAAGAACCTGCAGATACTGGCGGAGAACGAGAATCTGGAAGGATCGGTGCTGCTGCCGCTGGCGCGGGTGGAGCGCACGGAAGCGGGGAGCTATCGCCTGGACCCGAAATATGTGCCGCCGCTGCTGAACATCAAGGGCAATGAGCTGCTGACGGGGATTTTGCGCGGGGAGATCGAAACGCTGGTATCGCGGAGCAGCCAACTGGCGGGTTCGCGGAGGCAGAGGAACCAGTCGCTGGCGGACTTCAGCGCGTCGGACATCGCAAATTTCTGGCTGCTGTACACGCTGAATTCTCATATGCCAGTACTGCGCCATCTGCTGGAAGCGCGGCAGGTGCATCCGGAAGGGCTGTTTCTGCAGCTGTTGTCGCTGGCGGGGTCGCTGACGACGTTTTCTCCGAAGCTGGAGCCGCGGGATCTGCCGCAGTACGAGCACGAGCGGCTGGGGGCATGCTTTCTGGCGCTGGACGCGACGATCGCGGAGCTGCTGGAGACGGTGGTGCCGAGCAACTTCGTGGCGCTTCCGCTGAAGCCGCTGCGGGATTCGATTTATGCGACGGCGGTGGACAAGGATCGCTACTTCGAGAACTCGCGCACTTACCTGGCGGTGTCGGCGGAGATGAAGGACGCGGACCTGATCGCGCGGGTGCCGGGGCTGGCCAAGGCGTGTTCGGCGACGCACATCGAGCAACTGATCCGGCAGGCGATGCCGGGGTTGAAGCTGACGCATGTTCCGACGCCGCCGAGGGCAATACCGGTGAAGCTGCGGTACCAGTACTTCAGCGTGGAGCGAAGCGGGCCGGTATGGGAAAGCGTGGTGCGCGCGCGCAACTTCGCGGTCTACATGCCTGGGGAGTTCGCGAACCCCGATCTGGAGCTGGTCTTTCTGTTTGCCAATCCCGACTGAGGGCGCAGCGGGATCACTTGTGGCGCAGGACGAAGATCAGAATCAGCACAATCGCCACCATCAGGAAAACATTCAGAACGAGGATGAGCGGCAGGTTCTTTTGCAGCTTGCTTTGGAGAGGCGCCGCGGCCGGCGGCGGCGCGGGCGCGACGGGCGGCGGGAAAGCGAATGCCGGGGGCGCGAAGGGCGTGCCTCCGTGCGCAGCCGGAGGCATGGCGGGAGGAGCGGCCGTGGGGAGGCCGGGGATTTTGGGCATGGCCGGGGGCATCCACGCGGACTGCGCGGGCGCAGCGGCGGGCGGAGGTGGAGGCGGCTGAAGGTCGCGAAGAGCGGCGCCGGAAATGACGCGAGTGAACTCGCCCGGTCCTGATGCGGCGGGCGGCGCGGCGACGGGCGGGAGAACGGGCGGCACAGCGGACGAGCTCGCGGGCATGATGGGCGGAGAAGCAACGGGCGAAGCGGCAGGCTGAGAGACGGGAGGCATGAGCGGAGGCGGCGCGGCTGAGGAAGAGGCAGAGTCCTGCGCAGAGAGAGTGCGCAACAACTGCGTGAATCCCCCGGGCTGGGCGGGGGGCGGGGCGGATTGCGGAGCGGATTGCGGGGCCGAGGGCGGCGCGGCGGGGGCAGGAGGCGGGGCAGACTTTGGCGAGGCGTCCTGATTGAGCGCCTGGAGGAGCTGGGTAAATCCACCCTGGGCCGGCAGAGGCGATGAGGAAGAGGATGGGACCGGAGTTGCAGCGGAATTCCATTCGGCTGCGGGCGCAGGGCTGGGATGTGGGGTGGAGGATGGCTCCTGCCGCAGCGATTTGAGGGGATCGCCCTGAGGGCTGGAGAGAGGCGGCTGGCTGGAAAACATGCGGGTAAAGTCGCCGGGCTGGCGCGCGGGAGTTGCAGGGGCGGGCGGCGCAGGCTGGGGAGCAGAGCCGGCAGGGGACATGCTCTGAAATATGCGTGTGAATTCGCCAGGACCCGATTTGGACTGGGGCGCGGAGGCCGGGGAGGGTTGCGGCGGCGATGCCTCCGCGGGCGAGGCGGAGGGAGCGCTCATGGAACTGAACATTCTGGTGAACGCGCCGGGTTCGGAGGGCTGCTGCGACTGCGATGCGCCGGCGGGCGGGGTTGGAGAGGCACTTGGGGACGGATGCCCGGCCGGTTCGGCGGAAGGCTTCTGCATGGGAACCTGGCTAAAAACCTGCGAGACGCTGGGCGAGGATTTGGGCGCGTTTTGATCGATGGACGTGAGCGTCTGGAGCATTCGCGTGAATTCGCCGGGGCCTGATTTTGCGGGGGGAGCGGCAGGCGGAGGAGTGGCAGGCGCGGAAGCCGCGGGTGGTTCGATCGGCTTATCGGGGACGGGCACAGGGGCGGGGGCGCTGAGCTGACCGAGGAGCGAAGCGAGGAGATCATCCTCGCTGGAGGCGGGCGCGGCAGAAGCGGTTCCAAAGATTCCGGTAGCGCTGCCTGGATCGCCGGGCGAGGAGGACTCGGCACGGCTGCTTTCCGGGTTGAGGTTCGGATTTTTAGAGGACTCCATGCGCGGCCACCCTGGGTAGAAAGATTGGTGCGTTTCCGCACTCCAAACTATAACGTCGTGGCTTGACAGTAAAGGTGCCGCATCCTACGATGCAAACACAATTTGCGACACAGGTGCCGGGCGCACGAACGGACGCGGGGGGAAGCGGGCCGCCTCCGCGCGTTTGCCCGGCCGTTCATTCCCCAACAGCAGCGTTACCGAGAGTTTCGGTCGATATGAAATTCCTGTCACGGGTCGTCTGGTCCGAGGGCATGTATCTAAGCCCGCACCATTTCCAGACGCAAAGCCGGTATTTCGAGGATTCGCTGGCGTTTCTGGCAGCCAGCCTGTGGCGGGAGCCGTGGGGACTGCTGCATCTGGAACTGGACGGGAAGGCGATGCGGAACGGAACGGCGGCACTGCTGTATGGGTCGGGAATCTTTCCGGACGGGACGCCATTCGAGATACCGAATTCCGACGCGGCGCCGCCGCTGCGCAATCTGCTCGAGGTGTTTCCATCGACGGACGCGGAGCTGGCGTTATACCTGACGATCCCCATGCGGCGGGACAGCGGATTCGACTGCGACCTGAGCGCGGCGCCGAACGGCAGCCGGTTTTCGCGGGTGCAGCGGGTGCTGCGCGACGAAACCAACGGGATGGATGAGCGGGAAATCGATCTGGGCGGGAAGAACATCCGTCTGGCGACGGAAGCGGAGCTGACGCCGGAGGTGCTGTCGATGCCGATTGCGCGGGTACTGCGGGACGGGCGCGGGCAACTGGTGTGCGACGAGGAATTTATACCTCCGTGCCTGACGCTGAGCGCGAGCGAGCCGCTGATGCTGCTGGCGCGGCGGCTGCTGGACGCGGTCGCGGAGAAATCGGCGACGGTGGCGCGCAGCGCGCGGCGGCACGGGCGGTTCGAGGCGGGCACAGGCGCGCTGGACGTGGCGAACTACTGGTTTCTGCACGCTCTGCACAGCACGATTCCTCCGCTGCAGCACCTGATCACGACGCGGCATGCGCATCCGGAAGCGGTATTTGTGGAACTGTCGCGGCTGGCAGGAGCGCTGTGCACATTCGCGGTGGATTCCGCCCCGCGTCAACTGCCGGCATACGACCATCGGAACCCGGGCGCGGCGTTCCGGAGCCTGGACGCGCATATCCGGCGGCATCTGGAAATTGTGGTTCCGTCGAACACGGTCACGCTGACCTTTACGCAGGTGGAGCCGTACATGCACGCGGCGGATGTGGTGGACGAACGCTGCCTGCGGCGGGCGCGCTGGATTCTGGGAATGCGGTCGGCGCTGGGGGAATCGGACCTGCTGCGGCTGACGCCGAAACTGGTGAAGGTGTGCTCGTCGAAATTTGTTCCGGAGCTGGTGAAGCGGGCGCTGCCGGGGATGCAACTGACGCACCTTCCCGTGCCGCCGAGCGCGATACGCGCGGAAGCGGACATGCAATATTTCTCGGTGGAAATGGCGGGGCCGTGCTGGGAGCACATTCTGCAGACGCGCAGTGTGGGCTTATACATACCGGGAGAGATTTCGAGTCCGGAATTCGAACTGACGGTGATCGTGGAGACAGCATCATGAGCACGAATCGCACGAACAGTCTGGCCCAGTGCTTTCAGGAAGTGCTGACCGCAATCCTGCGGGCGCGGTTCCAGCGGCAGCAGGTGCAGGACGCGGAAGGCTTCCGGGCGCAGCTGCGGCGGTCGCTGCAGTCGGCCATGCAGGAAGCGCGGAGCGCAGGCTACTCCAGCGACACGGTGCAGATGGCGGTGTTCGCGACGGTGGCGTTTCTGGACGAAAGCATACTGAATCTGCAAAGCCCGGTATTTGCGGACTGGGCACGGCGACCGCTGCAGGAAGAGCTGTTCGGCGGGCATCTGGCGGGGGAAGCGTTCTTCAGGAATCTGCAGGCGCTGCTGGCCGGGGAGGATTCCGGTGAAGTGGCGGACGCGCTGGAACTGCACTGCCTTTGCCTGCAAATGGGATACCGCGGCCGTTACGCATTTGGAGATACGGGCGAACTGCACCAGATGCAGCGGCTGGCGCGGGCGAGGATCGAGCGGATGCGGGGCGCTCCGCGGCTGATGCCGGCGGTGAGCGCGCCTGAAGTTCCGCGCGCACGAACGCGCGATCCATGGACGCGAACGCTGGCTATTACCGCGTGTGCGCTCGCTATCCTGACGATAGCGGGGTTTGGCGGATATGAGTTTCTGCTCGGCTCCGGAGTTTCCCAGGTGCAGAGCGCGGGACTGACTGCGAGATAGGAGCCTGCCGTGCTGTCCATAGTGGTGGCTGTTCTCATTCTGGTTCTCTCCGTGGCGCTGGCGTGGGCAGCCGGGCCGGTATTCGGCCTGGCGGGAACCGCGCTTCTGGTGCTGCGCATTCTGCTGGTTCTGCTGGGCGCGACGGCGGCCGGGATCATTTTCTATCTGTATTTTCGTGAGAAGGGCCGCGACGCGGCTGCGCGGGGCCTTCCCGGAGGCACGGATATGGAATCGATGATGCGGGACGCGGAGCACCGTCTGGCCACGGCGCAGCGGACCGGTCCGAAGTCTCTCAATTCCCTTCCCCTGCTGTACCTGCTGGGGGACGGGAATTCCGCGAAGACGACCACGCTGGTGAAGTCGGGCCTGGATCCTGAGCTGCTGGCGGGCCAGGTGTATCGCGATCAGGATGTGGTGCCTACGCCGGTGGTGAATTTCTGGTATGCGGGCTCCTGCGCGTTTGCCGAAGCGGGAGATGCGGTGCGCAAGGCTCCCGCGCTGTGGAGCCGGCTGATCAGGAAGACACGGCCGAGGGCGACGCGCTCGGCAATCGGCAAAGAAGCTCCGGTGCGGGCGGCGGTGGTGTGCGTGAGCGCGGAGCTGTTTCTGGGGGCGGGGGCGGCGGATGCGGCAGCCGCGTCCGCACGCACGACCAACCAGATGCTGCGGGAACTGGCGCAGCAGCTTGGCACGGAAGTGCCGGTGTACGTGATTGTGACGAAGCTGGACCGCGTGCCGGGGTTCGCGGAGTTTGCGCGGAACCTGAGCGAGGAAGAAGTGCAAGAGCCGCTGGGCCTGGCGTTTGCAAGGAATGCGGCGAGCAGCGGAGTGTACGCGGAACAGGCGATGGCTGAGGCTACGAGCGCGCTGGACCGCATCATTTTCTCGCTTTCCGAATTCCGGCTGGAGCTGCTGAGCCGGGAATCGGAAGCAAAGAACATCGATCCTGTGTACGAATTTCCGCGGGAACTGGGCAAACTGCGGAACAACCTTGCCGGCTACCTGACGGAACTGGCACGGCCGAGCCATCTGAATGCGAATCCCTACCTGCGGGGGTTTTACTTCACGGGATTGCGCGCGCACATGGTGGAACAGATGGTGGCGGCGGCGGCGCAGCAGCCGCGTGCGGAGGCAGCGGGTGCAGGAGCGACGCGGATGTTCTCGGCAGAGTCCATGCGGGCGTCAGCCGTGGCGCCGGCAGCGCAGGTGGTATCGAGGAGGCAGGCGCAATGGTGTTTTCTGCCACGTCTGTTTCCCGGCGTGATTCTGGGGGACCGCAGCGCGCTGGCGGGGACCAGCGACAGCCGCCGCACGCACATGGTTCGCCGGGTGGCGCTGGCGTCGGTCTCGGTGGTACTGCTGGCGCTGCTGGTGTGTTTCACGGTGTCGTGGGCGAACAACGCGGGGCTGGAACGCTCCATTGCAACGGCGGCGAGCGCGCTGCCGACGACTGCGACGCCCGCAACGATGCTGGCCGGGACACAGGATCTGACATCGCTGGACCAGTTGCGCGCCGCAATCGTACAGCTGGAGGGTTACCAGCAAAACGGGGCGCCGACGATGTACCGGTTCGGGCTGTACCACGGCGGGCGGCTGCTGACGGCGGCGCGCCGGATCTACTTCGACCGGTTCCGGCAACTGATGCTGGCCAATACGCAGGCCGATCTGGTTACGTTTCTGAACACGCTGCCGGGGGCTCCTGCGCCGGGTGCGGATTATGCGGCGGCTTACAATCCGCTGAAAGCGTACCTGATCACGACGGCGGATCCGGACAAGAGCACTCCGGATTTTCTGGCGCCGGTGCTGATGCAGTACTGGGAAAACGGCCGGGCACCGGAGACGGAGCAGCAGAAGGACCTGGCGCAGCGGCAGTTCGAGTTTTATGCGGCGGAACTGGCGCATGGAAATCCGTACTCCGGCACGTATGACACGGCGGCGGTGGCGAAGGCGCGCACGTATCTGGTGGGGTTCGGCGGATTCCAGCGCATTTACCAGCAGATGCTGACGGCGGCGGACAAGGCCGCGGCGTCTATCGATTTCAACCGGCTGTATCCGGGATCGTCGGACACGGTGGTGGACTCGCACATTGTGCCGGGGGCGTTTACGCACGACGGATTCGCGTTCATGGAGGACGCCATCCAGCATCCGGACCGCTATTTCAGCGGAGAAGTGTGGGTGCTGGGCAATCAGGCGCCGCCTTCGCTGGATCGGACAACGCTGACGCAGCAACTGAGCACGGCGTACACGGGGGACTTCGAAGACCAGTGGCGGAGCTTCCTGCGGAGCGCGGCCGTGGTGCGATACCGGAACCTGGCCGATGCGGCGTCGAAGCTGCAGCTGATCTCGAACCCCAATTCCCCGCTGCTGGCGCTGCTGTTCACGGCGTCGCACAACACGGCGGTGGCCAATCCGGATGTCGCGAAGGAATTCCAGCCGGCGCAGGTGGTGGTGTCTCCGGGGAGCGTGGACAAGTTCGTAGGGCCAGGCAATACGAGCTACGTGAACGGGCTGCTGGGATTGCAGGCTGCGGTAGCGCAGGTGGCGCAGAACCCGGCCGCGGCAGCCGATCCGAATGCGGTTGCGCCGATCATCACCGCATCCACGGGGGCGCACACGGCGGCGAGCCAGACGGCGCAGGCATTCAATCTGGATCCCCAGGCGCACGTGGACCAGATGGTGCTGGCGCTGCTGCAGGCGCCTATCAACTCTGTGGACGAAGTGGTACGAGGGCGGGGTCCGGCACAGGCCAACGCAGCGGGAGCGTCCTTCTGCTCGGCCTTCTCGCCGATGATGGCGCAGTTCCCCTTCTCGCCAAGCGCCAGCATCGAGGCGAGTCCGTCAGAGGTGGCGGCGGTGCTGCAGCCGGGCACGGGATCGCTGTGGCAGTTTTACGATTCGACGTTGAAGACGCTGCTGACGCGGAGCGGCTCAGGGTGGGCGCCAACAGCGAATGCGCCGATGCACGTGAACCCGGAGTTCGTGCGGTTCTTCGACCGCGCCACGCAGCTCTCGTCAGCGCTTTACCCGGCGGCGGGATCGACGGGGCTGAGCTTCACTACGCACATTCTGCCGTCAAAAGGGATCACGAGCGCGACGGTTACGATTGACGGCCAGAGCGTGAGCGGCTCGAACGTGTCGAAGGCGTTCACCTGGTCGCTGGCGAACAGCCACCAGGCGGAGCTGATTGCCAACTATGGGTCAGGGACGCTGCCGCTGCTTCAGTTCAGCGGCCCATGGGCGGTATTCCATCTGATGGACAAGGGCCGGTTGGAATCGACGGGTATGCCGGCCCACCTGGCCTATCCGCTGGAGATCTCCAACACGCCGATTGTTGTGAACGGCGTGCCGCTGGTGGTGGATCTGGAGCTATCCGGCGCGGGCGCGAACCTGCTGGTGCCCGGGGGCCTGAGCGGAATGCGCTGCGTGCCGGCGGTGGCCCACTGAGGGCGGGCGGAATTGCATCAACGGGCCAGAAGTTAACTCGGCAGTTACTAGCTGCAACGGCAATTCTATGTATACTGGCGATACTTACCCCAGGGCAGTTGATAACCAGGACTTGATGGCAAGAAATTAGCAAGAAATTAGCCTTGCCTTTTTTATGCTGGCATCCTAGAATGGCGTCACTTTTCGCTTCCCAGCGACCGATTGCAACGTTGGAATTCGCCAGGTAACCGGATGGGGATCCATGTGGAAGAAGTCCGTCCCGCGATGACATAGCGGGCAGCGGATTTCCCGCAGAGGCTATCCGTTTGCGTCATACCGGCGGATTACAGCGCTGCTTCTGTCTGTCTTCGATCCATATGTCTTCATGCGGTCACCTGAAGAGTTGTGACTTAACCGAGGGTCCTGCAAATCTCTGGCGGAGGTAACTCCTGAGTATGCCGGGTCGTGCTAAATCCGCCCTGAGCGGGCCAATGCCTGCAGCTGCCGTCGCCAGTTCCTGCTGGGAGCGGCGGCAGAATTTGCTGCAAAGCTTTCCATCCGCGGCTGACGCCGCTCCCACCGAAGTTGCTGCTGCCCTGGAGTTTTCGATGCGCACCGATTCTTCGCCCCTCCGCCGTGCAGTACCGGCCTTCCGCCTTCTGCCTTTTGCCGCGCCGTTCGCGTGGAGCGCGCGGCGCCTGCCGCTGCTGCTGGCCACGTGTGTGGCGGCGGCAATGCTAAGTCAGGGAGCGTGGGCGGCGGCGAACGTACTGACCGTAACGAACACCAGCGGCGGCACGGATTCGACGCCCGACTGCACCAGCGGGACGGGGACAACCTGCTCGCTGGCGGACGCTGTGGTGGCGGCGAATGCTCAGAATCTGAACGACCAGATTGTTTTCAGCACCAGCGTGACGGGGACGATCGCGCTGAGCGCTGCGTTGCCGGCGATTACCTCGAGCATGACGATCCAGGGGCCCGGCGCGAACAAACTGACGATCTCAGGGAGCGCGCTGACGGGCGCGAGCAGCGGGTCGATATTCACAGTGAATAGCGGCGCAACGGTAAGCATCTCGGGACTGACGCTGTCAGGGGACGCGGACAGCCTGGCGGGCCAGGGCGGAGCCATCACCAATGCGGGGACACTGACGGTTTCCGGCTGCGCGCTGGCGAATAATTCGGCGACGGACGGCGGCGCGATTTACAGCCTCGGCGCCCTGACGGTGAGCGACAGCACATTTTCCGGCAATTCCGCGGGGACGCTGGGCGGCGCGATCTATGTCACAGCCGCAACGCTAACGGTGGTGAACAGCACCTTTTCCGGCAACTCCAGCGCGCAGAGCGGAGGCGCGATCGTTGACTCCAACGGCACCACGGCGACGATAACCAACAGCACGTTTGCGAAGAACTCGTCCGCCACGGGCGGCGCTATTGCGACGAATTCCGCCGCGAGCGGATTCAGCGTAAACAACGACATCTTTGTTGGCAACATGGCGAGTACGAGCGGCGCGGGAATCGAAGACTCCACGAGCGCTGTGCAGGGGAAGAACAGCGTTTATTTCGGAAACCTGACAAAGGGGAACGAGGACGACTGCAACGGGTGCGGCGCGTCGAGCCAGCCGGCGTCAGGCGGCAACGTTCTCGCCGGGGTGAATCCACTGGCAATGCCGCTGGGCAACTACGGCGGCCCGACAGAAACGATTCTGCCGCAGTTCGGGAGCGCGGCGATGTGCGCGGGGTCTTCGACTCTGGCGGTGGATGCGAGCGGCCATCCTCTGACGATGGACGAGCGGGGATGGGCGTTTGCCGGTTCCTGCACCGATGCCGGAGCTGTGCAGACGAATTACCTGATGGTTACGAACACCAGCGGGGGCACAGATGCGACTCCGAACTGCACGAGTGGAACAGGCAGCTCCTGCTCGCTGGCCGACGCGATTGGCGTGGCAAATGCCGCTACGACAAGCAACGGAACCGGGGGCGACATTGCTTTTGCGGCCAGCCTGACAAAGACTTCAGCGGCGACGATCAACCTGACGGCGGGGCTGACGATCAGCGGAGCGGCGAATATCTCCGGGCCGGGTGCGAACCTGCTTACGGTGAACGGGTCCAGCAGCACGGTATTCAGCGACTTCACGGTGAACTCCGGGGCAGTGGCCACGGTTGATGGCCTGACGGTTGCCAAGGGCAATGCGACGGGCACCGGTCAGGCATCAAATGGCGGCGGGTTCAATAACTCCGGCACGCTGGCGATTCTAAGTTGCGCCGTCTCTAATAACACCGCCGGGAATGACGGCGGCGGCGTGGATAACAGCGCGGGCAGCCTGACGATTGTGGACAGCACTGTTTCCGATAACACAGCCGCATCGCTCGGCGGCGGCATCGAGAACGAAGGCAACGGCACATCCACCATCCTGGAGAGTACTGTTTCCGGAAACGCCACACTGGCGGCGACTGGAGCGTCAGGCGGGGGGATTGATATTGCCAACGGCTCGGTGAACCTGACCAACAGCACTGTCTCGAACAACGTCCAGCGTGGCACCCTCCCGCTTGGCGGCGGCGGAGGGATTGGCGCAGTGGGAACCCTGACGCTGACCAACAGCATCGTGGCCGGAAACACGGATGCGTCCGGCCTGGCCAACGATATTGCGGGGACATTTACCGACGGCGGAGGCGCCAACGACAACAAGGTCAACGAGAGCGCGGCGACGATCGCGCTGGCGCCGCTGGGGAACTACGGCGGCCCCGTGAGCACGATGCTGCCGCTGCCGGGCAGCCCGGCAATCTGCGGCGGCAGCTTTGCGCACGCCGCCAGCGGAACCGACGAGCGCGGGGATCCGCTGCAGCCCGGCGGCGGTTACTGCAGCAGCACGACTGTGGACGCGGGCGCGGTGCAGACGAATTACACATCGATACAGTTCACGAATGCTAACCCAACCTGGGGCTATGCCGGCCTGGTGAACGCCGCTGTTGCCACGCCCGCGGCGCCGAATGTCGCGGTGATGGAGAGCGGGAACAGCGTGAACAACATACCGGTGACGCTCGGCTTTACCGGATCGGGAGCGGCGACGGGGCTGACGGCAACGACGGCGAACGGCACGGGAGCCACCTTCAGCGGGCTGATTGTGAACGCTGCGGACACAGGCGACACGCTGACCGCGAGCCTGCCGGCTCTGGGCACGGTGACGCTGCCGGCGAGCGCCGTGGGCCTTGCCATCGAGCAGGGGATGACGCTGACCTCCTCCCTGCCGGGAGCGACGGTGGGCACTGCCTATAGCGGCCCGCTTGTGGCCAGCGGAGGAACGGGCGCGTTTTCGGATACGTTGACGAGCGGCTCGCTGCCGGGGGGGCTTACGTTCGACACGACGACGGGCTCGCTGACCGGAACCCCTACGACTTCCAGCAGCAACGATAACTTTGGAATTACTATTACAGACCATTACGGTTTTACTGCGAGCGGGACTTACAACTTATCGGTTGCCAAGGGCACGGCGCAGTTTTCTTTCTCGAACACGACGGAGATTTACAACGGAAAGGCGCAGCCGGTGACGGTCACGACAACCCCGTTGGGGCTGACCGTGAACGTAACTTACACAGGCATCAGCCCCACGGTTTACGCGACCTCTTCCACGCCGCCCAAGAATGTGGGCTCGTACACGGTGAACGCGTCGATTGGCGGCACCGATGCGAATAACTGGACAGGTTCATCGAGCACCACGCTCAACATCTCGAGCGGGAATCTGGTTATCACGCTGGGGAATCTGAATCAAACGTATGGGTCAACGACACCCGTGACGGTAAGCACCAACCCGGCCAACGTGACGATCGATCTTAGTTTCAAGGGCACGGGCACAACGACGTACGGGCCATCGCCGACACAGCCGACGAATGCAGGCACGTACCAAGTGACGGCGTCGGTTGATCCCACGGAGACGAATTACACGGGGACGCCCGCCCAGATCGGAACACTGACGATCGCGCAGGAGCCTGTAACTCTGACGCTAAGCAACAACCTGAGCCAAACCTTTGGGTCGACGACTCCGGTGACGGTAACGACCAGCGTGAAGAACGTCACGGTCGACCTGACCTTCACCGGAATCAACGGAACGACGTATGCACAATCGTCGACGCAGCCGACCAACGCGGGCACGTATTCGGTAAACGCGAACGTGGATCAAACGACGGAGCCCAACTACTCCGGCACAACAAGCGGGACGCTGACGATCGCCAAGGAGCCGGTGACGATAACGCTGGGCAATCTGAACCAGACCTTCAATTCGACAGGCGCGGTCACTGTGACTGTCTCACCCAGTGTGACGGTGGACGTAACTTATACGGGCGTGAACGGCACAGTGTATGCGCAATCCAGCACGCCGCCGACCAATGCGGGCACGTATCAGGTGAATGCGGCTCTGGATCCTACTGTGACGGCCAATTACACGGGAGGCACCAGCCAGCCGCTGACGATTGCCAAGGAAGCGGTAACCATTACGCTGGGGAATCTGAAACAGACATTCGGGTCGCTGAGCGCGATCACGGTGACTGCTTCGCCGGTTGTGACCGTCGACGTTACATATAC
Source organism: Acidobacterium sp. (assembly GCA_027315385.1). Classification (GTDB taxonomy): domain Bacteria; phylum Acidobacteriota; class Terriglobia; order Terriglobales; family Acidobacteriaceae; genus Palsa-343. The sequence continues at coordinate 11,512 of DAHUYD010000176.1, read as the reverse complement.
GGGCGTCAACGGCACGGTCTATCCGCAATCGAGCACGCCGCCGACGAATGCAGGCACCTATCAGGTAAACGCGGCTCTGGACCCGACCGTAACCGCAAATTACAGCGGCGGGACCAGCGGGGTGTACACGATCGCGCCGGAACCGGTAACGATTGCGCTGAGCAGCAACCTGGCGCAAACGTTCGGGGCCACGACTCCCGTAACGGCGACGGGGACGCCGGGCGGGGTGACCATCGATCTGAGCTTCAGCGGAGTTGGGTACGGACCTACGCCGACGCAGCCGACGAATGCAGGCACCTACTCGGTAACCGCGAGCGTGGACCCAGCGGAAACCAATTTCACGGGTTCGGTGAGCCAGCCGTTCGTGATCAAGCAGGCGACGGCAACAGTGACGATTGCTCCGGCCAGCCTGACGCAGGTGTACACGGGAAGTCCGCTGGCAGTAGCCGTTACGACGACGCCCACGGTGAAGGCGGTAAGTGTTACTTACAACGCCTCGACGACGGTGCCGATCAATCCGGGAACATACTCTGTGATTGCAACGGTGCAGGATCCCAATTACGTGGGGACAGCGAGCGGAACGCTCACCATTGAAAACTTCTCGCTGGCGCTGCCAACAGGATTCACTGGGGCGATGAGTATTACCCAGGGATATGCGAGCCAAACCTATACTTCAGCGTCGGGAGCAATGGTACCGGCGGATCCGTTTACGCCGCAGGCAATATCGGTAACTCCGACAGCGTCGATCGGGTATGCTCCCAACCTGACGCTGCAGTGCACGGTATCCGCTACCACGGCCCCGACGGGCTCCACGGGACCGGCGTGCCTGCTGAACAACGGCGGTTCGACGGTCGCCGGCGATAATATCGCGCCGACTACAGTAACCCTTGACGCCACCAAGGCCAGCCCGGGCATCTATACGGTGGCAATCGCGGGGAGCGACCCGTCGAGCGGATTAGTCAGGACGGCGAGCTTCACGGTGACCATCCGCAGCGCATCGAGCGCTGTCACGCTGCAGTCCGGAGCGACCAAAGGCAACAGCGCGACAGTGAACTTTGTGCTGCCGGCGAATGTGAGCCTGTCGAGCCTGAGCTGCACTTCGATTGCTGGACCGACGCTGGCGGCTCCGGTGACTCCGATAGCACTGGGTGTTGGCTGCACCGAGAGCCCGACATCGATCAGCTCTTCGACGTCTGTTCAGGAGGCGCCGGTTACGGTGACGGTGAATACCGGGGAGCCGATTACGACGGCGCGGCTTGCGAATCTGCTGGGCGGAAAGCCGGGCTACCTGGCGGCCGGGGTGCTGGGAATTCCGCTGCTGGGCCTGCTTGGGCTGCTGGGCGGCCGCAGGAAACCCGCGGCGGCGATGTTCCGGCTCTTCCTGATACTGGGGATAGCGATGGGAGCCATGCAGATCACCGGATGCGGCGGATCGTTTACAAGGACTACGACGGCATCGGGTTCCACTCCACCAGGAGCTTACAGCATTCTGGTACAGGGAACGGGAAGCGATAAGCAGCCCTATCAGGCGGTCGTGCAACTCAACGTAACTCGCTGACCGAGGATGTTAACCGCCTCGTACGGCTTAAGACATTCACAGTTTTGCAAAGGACGAGCGATGATCAGACGCACTTTGCAGTTATTGCTCCTGGCGGGTATTTCGACCACCGGAGCGTTTGGGCAGATTAACTGCGCTGCCGGGAGTCCTTCATCACAGAAACTGGTGTGCCAAATCCCGTTTTCGACGGGAGTATTCACTAACAGCGGATCGGCGACCGCGGCCGCCAGCGCTCTGCATTTGGCGACGGCCTTCAATACGGCATTTGCCACGCAGGTGACACAGTTGCCGCTGACCAGCGCGTCGGCGGGCACGGTGGTGCTGTACAGGGCCGGAGTTCCGGAGACGTTCGACAATCTGGGGCCGATTCTTACCGATCGCGCGCAAACGATCGGCAGGCACAAGCTGTATCTGGGGACGGCGGCGACGCAGTTTGTATTTACCGATATCGACGGCATTCCCCTGGGCAAGGTGCCGTTTACGTATGAGGCTACCGCGGTCGATAAGAGCACAGGAGCGACCCTCAGCAACACCTATACGACCGAGCAGACGGACATTCACTTCACCGTGGACATGCTGATCAACGTCGCGACGTTTGGACTGACGAAGCGGATCGACGTGTCGGCCATCGTTCCTTACGAGCGGGTATCGGTCGGCGCGGGAACGTACGGCGCGCAGGCTTATATCGAGAACGCGAACAATGTTGTGGTATTCGGCCCCTACTCTGTGCCGTCGACGTTTACACCGGGAACCGCGCACGGCATTGGCGACATCGTGTTCAACGGGAAGGTGCAACTGTGGAACGGCGAGCGAGGCGCGGTGGCGGCAGCGATGAACCTGCGCGCCCCCACGGGCGACGATCAGAACTATCTGGGCTCGGGGGCCTGGGGGTTCGGTCCCTATGTGGTTTACTCCTATCTGTCTAAAGTTTCTCCCCACCTGAAGATTGGGTATCAATGGAACACAGCAACGGAGCTGAATAACCAGAGCGACACGGCGGGCGGCAACCAGGCGCTGCCCGGGGGCGTGGAATACGATGCCGGGGCGGACTGGGCGGCGCTGAGGCGCGTCACGCTGGCGGCCGATTTGCTGGGCAGCCAGTATGTGAACAGCGTGAGACTCACAAGCGCCATGACTCCGCTACCGTCGCCGGTGGCGAATCCGCAGCCGCCGCCCACGGCGGAGCTGCCAACGATCACGACGCAAACCGGGACCTATTCCATCAGCGACCTGAGCACAGGATTCAAATGGAACCCGGTGCGAACGCTGATTCTGTCAGGTAACGTGCTTTTCCAGCTGAACAACGACGGGCTTCGCGCGCGGCCGACTCCGCTGGTGGGGATATCCTGCAAGTTCTGAGCTGTTAGAGCCAGTTATTCGATGCCGATTGGAGGCGCGGCAAAGGGTATGCCGCGCCAGACAATGAGGCTGCGCTCGCTGGTTCTTTACACCCAGCCGTCGCGCAGGTGAACGGGCGCGGGAGTTGCCGCGAGGGCGGAAAGGCTGACCGAGACAGCGGCACGAGCGGCAGTTATGCGAGAAGCCATTCGGATCATGCTCTATGCTCCAGCCTCAGAGCCGGCAGCGTCGAGAGCGATCATGATTTTTGTAAACCGACGGGGATCCGCGCTCCAGGCCTTCAGCAGTTCAGGGGCCTGCTGCAGCGGCGCGATCGTGGTGATGGCCGCATGTACGGGAAAGCGATGCTGTTCCAGCATCCGAATCACCTGGCGAAAATCCTCCGGCAGCGCATTGCGCGCACCCCGAATGTCGAGTTCCTTCTGCACGAACAGACGGGTCTCGTAGGCAACGGGCTCCTTCGCATAGCCGATGTAGACCACGCGTCCGGTGAAAGCAACCAGTTCAACGGCTGCGCGGAAGGTTTGCGGCAGACCGATCGCCTCGATGACTACATCCGGCCCATGCCCGCCGGTGAGTTCGGCGAGGATGTCCGCGGGATTTTGGCGGAGGGTGTGCACGGTGTGTTCAGCGCCCGCGTCTCTCGCGATGGCCAGCTTCGAGTCGTCGATATCGAGGGCGACGGTGGTGGCGCCCCGGAAAGCGGCTGCGGCTACGGCGCCGAGCCCTACTCCGCCACAGCCAAAGATGGCAACTGTGTCGCCAGCCGCGACGCCAGCGCGCGCGACAGCATGGCAGCCCACCGTGAGCGGCTCGACCAGGCAGAGTTCCTCCAGCGTGAGGCTGGCGGCGTACAGCTTCTCGATGGGCACGGCGATGTATTCGGTCAGCGCTCCATCTCGCTGAACTCCGAGCGTCTGATTGTTGCGGCATGCGTTGGCCCTGCCGTTGCGGCAGGCGGTGCAGTGGCCGCAGCTGGTGTAGGGAGAGAGAGTAACATCGATGCCAACGGCGAGCCCGAATTGGTTCGCATCGATTTCGACGATCGTTCCGGCGATTTCGTGGCCGGGAATCCGCGGGAAAGTCACGAGCGGATTTCTTCCTCGATAGGAATTCAGATCGCTTCCACAAAGCCCAACGCGGCGAACCCGCAAAAGCGCTTCGCCGGGAGCCCTGCTGGGTTCCGGCACAGTTTCGATACCAACATCTTCCGGCCCGCGGATCATGAGGGCTCTCAATTTCATCCTCCGTGGTACGTTCACTGTATCGCTGACTCTATATGCGCATCAACAAGTCCATACTGAGCGGCGCGGTGGCAATGGCATGGAGGAGTGGTCGAGGACTGGTCGGGCGGCAACTTGACAGCCCGGTCCGGCGTTTCTATAGTTTCGATGGAGTTATCGTTGACTGCATTTGAGCTTCCTGGCTAAGCCCGGCCTTTGGGGGGCGGGAAAGAGTGCCGGGGGGCGATGCGATACGCGTGTATTGCATGGAAGAAGCGGGCGCATGAAGGCGCCGCAACGCTCTCGATCAGCCAGGCTGCCATTGCGCTGCTGGATCTCGTCCTCTGGAGGGACCGATGATCGTTTCAGGAATTCTGAACCCGCAGATCAATTCCCTGCTGAGCCGCGTGCGCCACACCAACACTCTGGTGATCGCCGATCGCGGATTTCCATTCTGGCCGGGCATTGAAACTGTGGACCTGTCGCTGGTGGACGATATACCGCGTGTGCTCGATGTGCTCGGGGCGATCCGGTCGAATTTTAACGTGGGCCGATTTTTTATGGCGGAGGAATTCCGCCGCAGCAATTCCGCGGCAGTGGCCGAGCAATGGCTGCAGGCGACGGCGGGCGCCGAACTCGTCTTCGAGCCGCACATCGACTTGAGGAAGCGCGCCACGCAGGCCGTCGGACTGATCCGCACAGCCGACACCATTCCGTATGCCAATATCCTGCTTGAATCGGCCTGACAGTGGCCGGGATGTTATGCATGGGCCTGGCACAGCGGGAAAGTTAATAACAGGCTCCGGGCCTGGGGACGAGCGGAGTGACTACCCGACGCCGCTCCGACAGTGGCGGCATGGTTCTGCTGACACGGTTTCAACTCTGCGCTCTCGCGCGGGCATTCGTTCCGGCCGCCATTTCAATGGACCCTTTGCAGCAGACGTGCGAGGAGAACTCGCCGTCTGCCGAAGCGTCTATCTCACCATGTCCCGTCCACGGGTCTGTCGAGCAGGGGCGATGGAAAGTGAATTGCGACGAACCTGTGCGGCTCGGGGCGTTTGCCCGGAGGTTTGAGGGGCTGCCTGGCCGGCAGGCACCCTCAGCGAAGATGCTCTGACCACCAGCGAGGGCTCGATGATTACGCTCATGGGCTGGGGCCGGATTTTGGAGTCCAAAATCCCCAGCAGGATCGCCGCAGTACGTTCTCCGATCTGCTGGGTCTTCTGATCGATACTGGACAGTGGAACCCGCAAAGACGCATCGTAATGCAGATTGCCGCAGCCGATGATGGCGATGTCCTGGGGAATCCGGAGCCCGGCTTCGAAAATCGCCTCGATCGCGCCGATCGCAAGAGGATCGTTGTAAGCGAACACCGCGTCCGGTATGGTCTTTTGTCTCAAAAGGAGCCTCATCGCTTCAGCTCCGGTACGCACGCTGTCGATATCGACATTGGATCGAGCGACAACCAGGGATGGAATCAAGGGAATCTGGTGGTGCCGGAGCGCGGAGGTGTAGCCCTCGAGCCTCCGCATAGCGGTGGAATTGTCTCTTCCTCCGATATGTGCCACCCGCCTGCAGCCCTGGGCGATGAGGTGCCCGGTGGCAATCCTTCCAGCCGCCTCATCGTCAATACCGACAAAATTGGCGGAATGCCCGGGGAGTTCGCGGTCAATCAGGACATAAGGCAGCTCATGGCGGTCCAAACGCTGGAAGGACTGAGGATTTGCATCGCATGAAGCGATGACCAGGCCATCCAGTTTTCTCGCGGTGAGTTGCTGGATCTCTCGCGCTTCCAGCTCAGCATTCTCTTCAGAAGAGGAGATGATGACCGAATAACCCTTTTGCCAGACGGCGGCGGAGAGAGCCTTGGCAACCTCCGCAAAGAACGGATGGAGGAGATCCGGGACGACCAGCGCGATGAGATAACTGCGGCCGGTGACAAGGCTGCGAGCGGTGATATTAGGCTGATAATCGAGTTCTTTGACCCGCCGGAGCACTCGCGCACGCGTCTCTTCGGCGATGTCAGGATGGTTGCGAAGCACCTTGGAAATGGTGACGACCGACAGCCCCAGTTCTTTCGCAATGTCCTTCATCCTGACAGCCATACGCGCTACTATACAAGGTCCGCATTTGGCGACGGCAGGGAAGTGCCTTCTCCTGAGTCAGCGTCTGTCTGCTGCGCCTCCGTTCTGAGTTCCCGGCATTGCATCCGGCCCGTGGGCGCTTATTGCCGCGAAGAGTGAGCGGCGCCAGGGTGGCCAGCCAGCCGCATCGCGAATCAGACGGCCAGCAGGCCCGCATGCCGGCGAATGAGCCTTGACGGTCGTTACAGTTAACGTATACTGAAGTGCAATACGGGGTTGCCTTTTGGGGGAGGTTCGGAGGAAACGTGTCTCTATCATCGACGGCGCGGAGAGATCTTCAGAGCTCAACCCGGATGCAATATCGAACCCTCGGCCGTACTGGTCTGCAACTGTCGGTGATCGGTTTTGGGGCCTCTCCACTGGGCGATGTATTTGGAACTATCGATCCGGGGGAAGGCGAGAGAGCCGTTCGCCTGGCGATCGACGAAGGCATCAACTACTTCGATGTCTCCCCCTACTATGGTTTGACGCTGGCGGAAGAACGCCTTGGGGCTGCGCTACAGGGGCGGCGCAGCAATGTGTTTCTCTCTACCAAGTGTGGCCGCTATGGAACCAGCGAGTTCAATTTCTCAGCAGATCGTCTGCGGAGCGGAGTGGAGGGATCTCTGCGGCGTCTGCGCACGGACTACGTCGACATACTGCTGGCGCACGACATCGAATTCGCCGATGCGGAACAGATCATCGGCGAGACGATTCCCGCGATGCGGCGGTTGCAGGAACAGGGGAAGGCGCGATTCATCGGAATCACAGGTTATCCGCTGAAGCCGCTGATCCACGTGGCCAGATCCGTTCCCGTGGATGCGATTCTGAGCTATTGCCACTACAATTTGCTGGCGGATGCGATGGACAGCATGCTTGCGCCGCTGGCGGAAAGCCTGGAGATCGGCCTCATCAACGCGTCGCCGCTGCAGATGGGTTTGTTGACGGATCAAGAGCCGCCGGAGTGGCATCCGGCCCCGAAGGAGATGCGCAAAGCAGCGAAAGGGGCCGCGGCGTATTGCCGTCAGCACGGGTCCGAGCTTTCAGAGCTGGCGTTAAGGTTCTGTTTCGATTATCCGCGCGTCGCCACCACACTGGTGGGCATGTCGTCACAGGAGGATGTTCGGAGGAGCCTTCGCGCATTCGAAACGCTTGCGGACCCGCAGATGATTCGTCAAATCGGAGTGTTTCTTGCTCCGGTCTTCAATCGCTTCTGGGCGTCAGGGCGCGAGGAAAATCAGGACTGATGCGTACGTAGCTGGGCTGTAACCTGGCCAGCAGGATTGGCCGATGCCGCGGACCGGAATTCTGAAGCCCTGATTCAGCAGCCTGCTGAGCCGCGTCGAGGTCCCGCCGCATGAAGCGGCCGCTCATGAGACGAGCGACACCTTTAGAGAGGCAGCGTATTCGACGGCAGGATGATAGTGCCGCGGCAGCGAAACCCGCAGAGACTGCGCGGTCTGCTTCCACTGCACCTTTTCGACGGTCCCAAGCAGTTCGACGTGGTGGACTTTGCCGGGCTGCGTCGCGCCGTTGAGCCCGAGCGACTCGATGATTACCTCACCGGTGGGCCAGCCGAGAACGATGGCATATACGACGTTGCCAGCCTTGTTGCGGGTGAAGCGGATGTCCTTCTCGCCGAGTTTCGAGACGCTTTTGCCCTGGAAGCTGCCCGCCTTAACCATGTCCGGGCCTTCTCCGCAGACCTTCCAGGGACGCGTGGCGTATATGGCTTCGCCGTTGGTCCGCATCCAGGCCGTGATGCCGTCGAGGACAGCGATCTCCTTGCTGTCGATCGTGCCGTCGGGTTTGCCCGGAATATTCAGGACGAAGGTGCCGTTCTTGCTGACGGTATCGATCAGCCAGTGGATGACGTCGCGGGGCGGCAGATATCCGCCGTACTCGCCGGGCATTTCGTAGAGCGCGCGGAGGTAATGCCATGCTCCAATACATGTTTCGGACTGCCACGGATACTCCATGATCCCGCTGGTCAGGCCGCGCTCGTAATCTGCGACCACGGCCTTAGCGTACTTGCCGGGAACATTTTTGATATTCACGACGCCCTGCAACGATCCGTGGGTCTGAATATTGTGGTTGTAGAAATACGCGCCAATGTTCATGCCCGCCCAGCCGAGAGGAAAGAGAGCGTTGTCGAAATAGAGCAGATCGGGATTGTGCTGGTCGACGAGGTCGCGCGTGCGATCGTAGAAGTTCCTGACGTAGGAGATATCGGGAAGGGCGTTGAAGGGATGCTTTGCGCCGTAGAGCTGCTGGGGATCGTAGCCCTGCCACCATTGTTCCCTGCCCTGAGCGCTGGTGAGGCGGCCGTCGTAAGGAACACCGGCAAGCGTGCCGGTTTTGTCGGCGCCATGGGAAGTCTGGAACCACCACCAGTTGCGCGCCTGGTGGACGGTGACTCCCAAACGAAGCCCCTGAGCGCGAGCTGCGGTGGCCCAGCGACCGATGACATCACAGTGGGGCCCGATGTTCACCGCGTTCCAATCGTGATGCTTCGAGTTCCAGGTGTCAAAGCCGTCATGATGATTGGCCAGCGCGACGAAGAAACGGGCGCCGGCATTTTTGCAGCGCTCGATCAGGGCATCGGGATCCCAGTTGAGAAGCGTCCACTGCGCACAGAGGTCCTTATACCCGAAGCGCGAGGGCGGCCCATAGTGTTTGAGTTGGTATTGGTACTGGCTCGGTTGGCGATCGTAGCCAAATTCACTCTGGATGTACATGTTGCGTGCGTACCAGTCGCCGTCTTCGGGAACGCACTGCGGGCTCCAGTGGGCCCAGATGCCAAACTTTGCGTCGCGATACCACTCCGGCGTTTCGTACTGGAGCAGCGAATCCCACGAAGGTTGATAAGGCCCTGTGCCGGCGAGGCCGGGAATGGGAGAGTCCATGGGAACGCCGTCCCAGGAACCTCCGGGAACGGGCAGAACAGGCGGATCACCCCAGGCGGTGGGCTTCCAGGTGGCCTCGTCCAGTTTTTCACTGACGATTTTGCCGTTCACGAGGGCATAGAAGACACGCTGGTCTGCCGGAGTCGCACAGAACTGCGAATAATCCTGAGTGAGCGTGTTGAATCCCGCCGCATTGGATACGGAGCTTGCCGACGCGCTGGTCTCATCTGTGGACTGCGCGGAAAGCTGTGCTGCTTCCGGAACCGCCGCGGTGGCGGCTGCAGCCGCCATAAGTTTGCAGAAGTCGCGCCGTCGCATTCCATCACCTCGTATGAACAGCGACTATAACTCAGCGCGAGCGAATCCGTCAACGATACAGTCATCGTAAACTACGAGAGCGTTGCGCCCGGGATGGGGCGCGCTGAGAGAAGATCGCGCAGTTTACACATCGAGCCGGTTCGCGGCGGCGACCCGGCCGTACCAGAGCCCCGAGTTCTTGATGGTGCGCTTCTGGTCGCGAAAGTCCACGTAGGTGAGACCGTAGCGCTGCGTGTAACCGTCGTTCCACTCGAAGTTGTCGAGGAGGCTCCAGGCGTGGAAGGCCCGGACGCGCGCTCCGTCGTGAATGGCGCGGGCGAGTTCGGCCAGCTCGGCGCGGAAAAAGGCGATGCGCCGGGCATCCGGCACGTGCCCCCCGGCTGGATCGTAAGGGGTGTCGAGATATCCGCAGCCGCTCTCGGTGATCTCGATGATGGGGTGGTTGTATTCGCGCGAGATCTGCATCACGAGGTCGTAAATCCCGCGCGGAAAGATTTCCAGTCCTCCGTCGGTAATCGGGTTTTCAGTGGGCATCACGGCGCTGAACTGGGTGTATTCGTTCCCGGCTGCGCCTGTGTCCTCGGTCTCCGTGGCCAGGCTTCCGGCGCTTCGCTGGGCGGCGGGGCCGGATGCGGAAACGATGCGGCGTGTGTAGTAGTGGAAGCCGATCCAGTCGAGTGGAACCTGCATAATCTTGTTGTCACCCGGGCGGAACCCCATTGCCTGATAGGGGATTTCGCCGACAAATGCATTGGGATATCGCCCTCGCATCGCGGTTTCAAGGAAGTAGAGATTGTTCATCGCGTTGTAGCGGGCGGTGGCGGCGCGGTCGGCTTCGCTGCCGGTTTTGGGATAAGCCGGACACATACCGCAGGCGCTGCCCACCGTCGCTTTGGAGGATGCCGCCTTGATGGCGCGAAAGGCTTCGCCCTGAGCGAGATTCACGGTGTGCGCGGCTTTGAGAAAATCCGTATATTTCGCCCGGCCGGGCGGAAACACGCCGGTTCCATAGCCGAGGTTCGTGAAGCTCCAGGGCATGTTGAAGGGAGCCCAAACCTGAATCTTGTCACCAAGGTTTTTCGCCAGGATTCCGGCGTAGTCGGCGAAGTATCCCGCAAGATCGCGATTGGGCCAGCCGCCGAGATCTTCGAGACCCTGGGGGAGATCCCAGTGATAGAGGGTGCAGAAGGGGCGAATGCCGGCTTGCAATACAGCGTCCATCACACGCTTATAGTGATCGATACCTTTCTGGTTGACCGCGCCGCGACCCGAGGGCTGCAGGCGTGCCCACGAGATGGAGAAGCGATAGCTCTTCTGATTGAGCTGCCTGAGTATGGCGATATCCTGGGGATAGCGGCGATAGTGGTCGCAAGCCACATCGCCGGTGCCAGCGCCTCGAATCCTGCCGGCCGTGTGGGCCCATCGGTCCCAGATGGACTCGCCTTTGCCGTCCTCATTCCACGCGCCCTCCACCTGATAGGACGCGGTTGCCATGCCCCAGAGAAAGCCGTCGGGAAAGCGCGCAGCCGCAATTTGTTCGGGCACGAGGGCGCCGGCACTATGCGGCGCGGCCGTCTGCGCGGATATTCCGGTTCCGGAACCCCTTAGAAGTTGTGTCCCCGCGATGGCCGCGGAACCAGCAAGAAAGTTGCGCCGATCCATGGAACCTCCACTCTGAGAATTCGAAGACAGAGACAGGTACGCAGCGTTCCGCACCTAGTATCGTGACCGCATCATGCGGTCACGATACTAGTAGCACAGACCGCCTCCAGTTACCTCTTCTATCCGGAAGGCCTGAAGGAGCGGACCACACGAACTGGTTTGTGACTACCGGGAGGAGCTGTAGAAACGCGCCAAGGAGCGCGACAATTACTACATAAGGGCCGACGTCCGTACCTCGGACAATCCCGGGCATCGAGGAGGAAATGTAAGCTTCGGAATGTCAGCAGAATCCCGGGGAAAATTCTGGAGGCGCGGGTCGGAATCGAACCGACGCATAAAGGTTTTGCAGACCTCTCCCTTACC
>DAHUYD010000175.1 GCA_027315385.1 Acidobacterium sp. | reverse complement strand
AAGGAAAAGTCGGACACGCTGCTGAAGCATCTGGTGCTGGCCACGCTTTCGGTGACATTGCTGATCGCGCTGTTTCTGGGGTGGCGGGAATCCGGCGTCGTGCTGCTGGCAATTCCGGTGACGCTGGCGCTGACGCTGGTGGTCTTTTATCTGCTGGGATACACGCTGAACCGGGTAACGCTGTTTGCACTGATTTTCAGTATCGGCATTCTGGTCGATGACGCAATCGTGGTTGTGGAGAACATGGTTCGACATTTCCGGATGCCGATCAACCGCAGCCGCCCGCTCAGCGAGGTCGCGGTGGAGGCGGTCGCGGAGGTCGGGAACCCGACGATTCTGGCGACATTCACAGTGATTGCCGCGATCCTGCCCATGGCGTTCGTGCGGGGGTTGATGGGGCCGTACATGCGGCCCATTCCAGTTGGCGCATCCATGGCCATGCTCTTTTCGCTGGCCGTAGCCTTCATGGTGTCGCCATGGGCGGCCATGCGGCTGCTGGGGCGCAGGCATCTGGCGGGCGCGCACACGCTCACTCCGGAAAAAGAAGGCTGGATCACGCGGTTCTACCGGCGCATTATGCATCGGCTGATGGCGAATGCGCGGAACCGGTGGGGGTTTCTCGGCGTGGTGGTCCTGCTGCTGCTGGCGGCGTGCACGCTGGTGCCGCTGAAGATGGTGCTGGTGAAAATGCTGCCGTTCGACAACAAGAGCGAGTTCCAGGTGGTCATCAACATGCCGGATGGCACTCCGCTGGAGGAGACGACGCGGGTGGCTCAGGCGCTGGGCGATGACCTGACGCGGCAGCCGGAAGTGGAGAATTATCAGATTTACGCCGGGACTTCCGGACCTTATAACTTCAACGGGCTGGTGCGCCACTACTATCTCCGAGCCCAGCCGAATCAGGCGGATATCCAGGTGAATCTGCTGCCGGCCGACGAGCGCAGCACGCAGAGCCACGCGATTGCGCGGCGGCTGCGGCCGGAACTGGATCGCATCGCCGCGATTTACGGGGCGCGCATTCAGATTGCGGAAGTGCCGCCCGGGCCGCCGGTGCTGCAGACGCTGGTGGCGGAGGTTTACGGTCCCAGTCTGAAGGGCCAGACGGAGGTGGCGCGGGAGATCAAGCACATCTTTGCGACCACCCCGGGGGTGGTCGATACGGACTGGTACATGCAGGATCCGCAGCCGCAGCTCAATTTCCGTGTGGATGAGGCCAAGGCCGCGCTGCACGGGATTCCTGTGGCGGAAGTGGCGCAGACGCTGGCGCTGGCAACATCGGGCGCGCCGGCGGGGCTGCTGCACGTGCCGGAAGCGCGCGAGGCGATTCCGACGATGGTGCAGTTCTCGCGGCCCGAGCGCTCGTCGCTCGATGGGCTCGAGGGTATTCACCTGCGCGGCACGGACGGCAGCATGGTGTCGCTGCGTGAGCTGGTGGATGTGCAGCGAACGACGCTCGAGCCGGACATCTACCACAAGAACCTGATGCGGGTAGTGTATGTAACGGGCGACGTGGCTGGCGCGGAGGAAAGCCCGGTTTACGCGATCCTGAAGATGAACCGCGCCATCCGCCGGCTCGCGCTGCCCGATGGCTCGCATCTGGCGATTTACAACGCCGTCCAGCCGGGGTCGACTGACGGGTACTCGATGAAATGGGATGGCGAGTGGCAGATCACAATCGAGGTCTTCCGGGATCTTGGCCTTGCGTTCGCGGCTGTCCTCATCCTGATCTACGTTCTCGTCGTCGGATGGTTCCGCTCGTTTACCGTACCGCTGGTCATCATGATTCCCATTCCGCTGACGCTGGTGGGCATCCTGCCCGCTCACGCGATGCTGGGCGCGTTCTTCACGGCGACCTCGATGATCGGGTTCATCGCGGGGGCAGGCATCATCGTGCGCAATTCCATCCTTGTGGTCGATTTCATCGAGCTGCGCCGCCGCCAGGGAATGCCTCTGATGGAGGCTGTGATCGATGCGGGCGCGGTGCGGTTGCGGCCCGTGCTGCTCACGGCGGCGGGCGTGATCGTCGGCGCGAGCGTTATTCTTGCCGATCCCATTTTCCAGGGCCTCGGCCTCTCGCTGATTGCGGGCGGCGTGGCTTCAACGTTTCTTTCCTGGCCGGCGGTTCCGGTGCTCTATTATCTGCTGAACGAACGGCACGCGCAGGTCAGCCAACCCGCAGAGGAGATTGCACAATGACGGTCGAACGCGCTGTTCGTCTACTGGCCGGAGTGATCGTTCTGGCCTCGCTGGCTTTGGCCCACTGGGTTTCAGGCTACTGGATCTGGCTGACGGTCTTCGTCGGACTCAACCTTTTGCAGTCCGCCTTCACGAACTGGTGCCCGGCGATGGCGATCTTCAGGTGGATGGGCCTTCGAACTGCCTGAGAGGGCGAAGGAGTTCCGTGAAACGGAAACTGTCCACGGCGGCCGCGACCGATGCGCTGAAGGACGAAGTGTACCGGCAGATGCTGCGCGTGGAAGCCGGACGGCCCGCGGCGCAGCTGGGGCTCGCCGTTGCCCTGCTGAAGGCCTGGATGAGTATGGACGGGCAGAATGCCGAGAGCGAGCCGCGCCAATGGCTGCGCAGGATTTCCCCGGTGTGCCTGCGGATGATGCAGCTTTAGCTCATGGGTGTGGAGTTGATGGCCTGGACGCCGCCGGCGTGCCAGCCGTTCGCTGTTTTGGTCAGGGTGGCAAGGCCCGTCTGCGGCTTTCCGGCGGCATCGGCAGCGATATTCGGAAAGGCCGCCTGCACTTTGGCGTTGCCGGTCCAGCCTGGCAGATTGCCCGCCGCGAAGTGGAAGCTGACACCATAGCGCTGATTTTCGACTTCGGCCGACGCGTGGTCCACGGAGACAACGTGGGGCGTGGCATAGCAGAAATTCCCGCCGCCGGCGGAATTGGCCGTCCAGGCGGCCTTGCCGGCGGCGGTCAGTTCGTAGTCGCTGACGGTTTCGTGGACGCGGATTTTTGTGGGTCCCTGCGGCGCGCTCCATACCTGATGGCTCTTTTTCGAGACCAGACCGGCATCGGCGAGGGCGTCGAGCTGCTTCAGTTCAGAGGGATCGATGTTGGAGTCCGCGCTGGCGTCGACAGGGAAAGCGACGGGCTCGGAGAAGGTGCAGGAGGGATGGTTCTGATAGTAGGTGTTGAGCGCAGTGACGAAGGGGGCGGTGTCCACACCGGTGGCCGCGGTTTTGTTGCAGCCGGCGCCGAGCAACACAAGTCCGAGGCCAGTGACGAGAGCAAACCTTCCGATGTGCATAAGCCGAATGCCTCCCGAACTATGGATGCGGGGACTCCAGGGCCGCGGAGGACAGGTTAACAAATTTGGGGCTTAGAAAGTGCGCCATCGGCCCCGGGCAGCAGAAACCTGGGGGCTCTCGGGGTTCGAAGTTCCGGGCGGGGTCTGGACATCAGGCCTGCAATTCCTCCTGGATACACTGGTTGCTATGCGCTGCCAATACGGGGTCATGCAGGGCCGTTTGTCGCCGCCGGGACCCGGCCGTTTCCAGGCGTTTCCCCGAACCTCATGGCGCGAGGAGTTCGCGCGCGCGCGGGAAGCCGGCTTTTCTTACATTGAATGGATTCACGACGACTACGATGCGGGTGCGAATCCGATCTTTTCCGAAGAAGGGCGAGAGGAGATGAACCGGCTGAAGCGGGAGCATGGCATCGAAACGCCGGCGCTGTGTGGCGACTGGATTATGGAGTTCCCGCTGATTCGCTGCACGGAGGAGGAACGCCGGGAGCGCGAGGAGCACCTGCGGCAGATCATCGGGATTGCGCGCCAGATGGGCGCGCAGCGAATCGTGCTGCCCTTCGTGGACAACTCCCGGATGACGACCGAGGAGGATAAAGAGACGGTCCTCGCGGTTCTGGAGCGGGCGATCCCGGTGGCGGAGGAGCATGGAGTGGAGCTGCACCTGGAGGCCGACCTCAATCCGGGTGCGTTTCGGGCGTTTCTGGCGAAGGCGCACCCGCGGGTGCGGGTGAACTGGGACTCGGGCAACAGCTCCGGACTGGGCTACGTGGCGAGCGAAGAATTCGCCGCGTACGGAGAGAGAATTGGATCGATTCACATCAAAGATCGCTTTCGGAAGCCGGACGGTGGAGTGGAGACGCGGCCGCTGGGCGCCGGCTCCGCCGATTTCCATGATGTGTTTCGAGCGATTCGCTCCATTGGCTACCAAGGCGGGCTGACGCTGCAGGTGGCCCGTGGCGTCGCCGGCGATGAAGTACACTTCTTGCGAACGCAGCTTGAATTCCTGCAGTCGTTCGGCGAGGCGCGCTGATCCGGCGCCGGGGCCGAGGGCTGCCGGCACGTCTGGCTGCGATCACAAGGGAAGAACGCATGGCGGCTTCCGATCTTGCGCTGGAAACGCTCTATTCTCTGAAGGGAAAGACTGCCGTGCTGACGGGGGCCTCCGGTTTCCTTGGCCGGACGTTCTGCCGCGCGCTGCTGGCCAACGGAGTGCGCGTGGTAGCGCTGGGGCGCAGCGAGCGCCTGGAAACCGAAGCGGCGGGATGGGCGAAGGAATTCGGCGCGGCCAGCCTGGCAGTGGAGCGCGTGGATATGTACGACCCCGCTGCGCTGAACGCAGTGTGCGACGCGATCGCGAAGCGGGAAAAGCGCATCGACGTGCTGATCAACAACGCGCACGAGCTGGGAGCGGCGACGGGATTCAATATGCCGGAGGGCTCACTGGAGCATTCGACTTTCGATCAGTGGCAGCGCAATCTGCAGGGCGGCGTGTACTGGGCGGTTCAGACGACGCAGCGCATCGGAATTCGCATGAAGCAGCAGGGGAGCGGCTCGATCATCAACATCGCCACGATGTATGCCTCGGTAGCGCCGCGGCCGCAGCTGTATGAGGGGACGGCGAATCTGAATCCGCCTGGGTATTCGGCGGCGAAGGCGGCGCTGGTGGCGTTCACGCGCTATACCGCCAGCTTCTGGGGCGGGTTTGGGGTGCGCGCGAACTGCCTCTCACCTGGGCCGTTCTCGAATACGGAAGATGCCGGCGGACAGAACGCGGTGCGCGAAGGCTCAGCCTTCGTGGAGCGGCTGAAGGCGGCGACGGTGCTGGGGCGGATCGGGAGACCGAGGGAGTTATGCGGAGCGCTGCTGTTTCTGGCCTCGGACGCGAGCAGCTACATGACCGGCCAGGAACTGCGCGTCGACGGCGGCTGGACCGCGGTGTGAACGGGGAGCCAGGGAATTCATGGACCTTCAACTCACGGAGCAGGTGGTGTTCATTGCCGGATCGACACGCGGCATTGGTCGCAGCATCGCGGAAACGCTGCTGGAGGAGGGCGCTCGCGTCGTCGTGACCGGACGCAGCGAGCCGGAGGTTGAAGCTGCCTCCCGGGAACTGACGGCGCGGTTTGGGGCGGAGTGCGTGCTGGGCGTCGCGGGCGACCTGCGCGATGACGCAGAGATCGCGAGAGCGTACGCAGCCACGGTGGACCGCTTTGGGCGCATCGACCACCTGATTGCGAATCTGGGAACCGGGGCCGGCGAGGCAGGATGGAATCCGCCGGCCTGCGACTGGGAGCGATTGTTCGCGATGAACGTTTTCGCTTCGACGCGACTCGCGCAGCAGGCGATTCCATTTTTCCAGGCCAACAAAAAGAAGGGTTCGATTCTCTTTGTCTCATCGATTGTGGCGGTGGAAGCGACACCGGCGCCACTGCCGTACTCGGCCGCGAAGGCCGCGCTGAACAATTATGCGAAGAATCTGGCGCGGCAACTGGGTCCGGAAGGCATTCGGGTGAACACGATTGCGCCGGGGAATATCTTCTTTCCCGGCGGATCGTGGGGGCGCCATTTGAGCGAGCGGCGGCAGGCCGTGGAGCAGATGCTTCAGACGGAGGTGCCGCTGCGGCGGTTCGGGACGCCGGAAGAGATTGCAGCGTTCGCGGCGTTTCTGTGTTCGCAGCGGGCGGGCTTTGCCACTGGGGCGTGCTTCGTGGTCGACGGCGGGCAGACGCGGACGGTGTAGGGCGGTTTCGCGGCGATTGGGCCGCAGGCAGCGCAGCGGTTCACAGGAATCAGGAGCAGGCATGGGATCAGCGGACAAGGCGTCGCAACATTCCGGGAGCATCCAGTCACTCTTCGATCTCACCGGGCGGGTGGCCATCGTCACGGGCGGGGCTGGGTTGATGGGCGGGCATCATGGGTCGATTCTGGCGGCTGCCGGCGCGCACGTTATGCTGCTGGATCTGGAACGGGCCCAGCCATCGGGCCGCGCGGAGGAACTCCAGAAGATGTGCGGGCATGCGTGCGTGGGGCTGGCGGCGGACGTTACGTCAGAGGATTCGCTGCTGCGGGCGAATGAGGAGATCGTGAAGCGGTTTGGGCGGATCGACATACTCATTAACAACGCGGCGAATAATCCGAAGGTGGAGGCCGGGCCGACGGGCCAGCAATGGTCGCGGCTCGAGAATTTCCCACTGGAGATGTGGAACGCCGATCTCGCCGTGGGCTTGACCGGAGCTTTCCTGTGCTCGCGGATTTTTGGGCAGGAGATGGCGCGCCGATCCGGCGGCGTGATCGTGAACATCTCGTCGGATTTGGGGGTGATCGCGCCGGACCAGCGGCTGTATCGCCAGGAAGGTCTGCCGGAGGATCGGCAGCCGGTGAAACCGGTGACCTACTCGGTGGTGAAGACGGGGCTGATCGGGTTGACGCGGTATCTGTCCACCTACTGGGCCGAACAGCAGGTGCGGGTGAACGCGATCTCGCCTGGGGGAATTTTCGCCGGGCAGCCGGAGGAGTTCACGAGGCGGCTGCATGATCTGATTCCGATGAGGCGCATGGCGCGGGAAGACGAATACGAGGGAGCGATCCTGTTTCTGTGCTCGGACGCCAGCTCGTACATGACGGGGCAGAACCTGATCGTGGACGGCGGCCGGACGGTCCAGTGAGCGCGGGAGCCGATTGCGGGGTGGGCGAACGCCTAACCTGATCCGAACTCTGCCAGCAGCAGCCCTGTCAATTGGTGTTTTCAGAGAGAGTCGTACTTCGAGAGGGTTCTCTTCGCTGGATAAACGAAGGGGCCGCCAACATTCCACTCCCCAGTGTGAAGAGGCAGCCCCCCAATCCTTCCTGTGAGAGGAAGAACGGATTCAGGATGCCAGAGATGGGCGGGGAAAGAAGTGATGGCCGTCACGGGACGGACGCGCCGGGGCCGTTGGCCCCATTTGGACCCGGGGCGGACCCGAATCGGGACTTCGATTGGCTCAACCTGTTGATTTGATGGTGGGCGCAGCAGGATTCGAACCTACGACTTCCACCGTGTGAAGGTGGCACTCTACCGCTGAGTTATGCGCCCTCTGGCGGAGACAAATCTTAAGATTACCATCCAGGTGCAGCAGACGTCAGCGTACAAAATGCAGGGGCTGAGGCCGGTCGTCACCCTCGTCGTCCCGCCGTAGGACGACAAGGGTGTGGACCGGCCAGTTCCGCAGGGGCAGCGTAGAATTGGGCAGGCAAGTATGGCCCTGCGCGATCCGCTGCATTTCCGTGAACCTGAGGACGAGCCAGGTCCGGCGGACGAGTACGG
>DAHUYD010000173.1 GCA_027315385.1 Acidobacterium sp. | reverse complement strand
CCATCCCTAAGCCTGACGGCTTAGCGAGGCTGCAGCGCGGTCCATCCTCGAATCGAAATCGAATGCAACCCGGACGCTGTGCAGCATCGGTCCGAGCCAGGTCCGGCCATCGTCCGCAGGCTGTCCGGCAGGCGCTACCGCTCGGCAGACCAGCGGCGCGCTTCCTGCTGAAGGAAGCAGCCGGTTTAGCTGCGCGACCGCAGCCCGGCGTTTTGCAGAATGCGCCGCACCTTCTTGGGCGAAATCGAGAGCCGCTCGGCCACGCGGGAGACTTTGCGGTCTTCGCGCAGCCAAACCTTGGGAATCACGATCTCGGCAAACTCCTCGGTGATCTGCTGGAAGGTTTTGTCGCCGACCATGCCCTCTGACCAGCAGCGCAGCGTGTCGCTGATGCCCGACGCCCGGACGATCTTCGATTTCAGCGTGGCAAGGTCCTCGGTTAGATGGTCGTTCTCGCCCGGTCCTGCCAGCCCGGCAGCCTCACTGGCGCAGCGCCGCGCAAGCTCCCAGTCCTGAAAGAAGTCGTTCGCCGCGATGAAGCCGCGCGCAATCCACGCGCCGGCCGTCAGGCGCCGGTTCTGCGTCCCGCGCGCGAGAGCCAGCGCTTCCTCGCTCTCTTCGCGCGCGCGATTGGCGTAGACGGCCATGTCCACGTCCTCGCCAAGCTGCTCCTCCACACGCGCATTCTCCGCGGCGGACTGCAGAATGCGGGCACGTGCCATCAGAATGTGATCGTTCTTTTCAACGCCGAGCGTGTACGCTTCCTGCGCCTGGCGCCCGGCATGATCGATGTCGCCGCCATCGAGGTAGAGCAGGCCGAGGTTAAACAGTACATTGCCGATGCCGCCCGTATGCCCATGCAAAGCATAGATCTGCCGCGCCTGCTGCAGGTCGTCGATGGCAGCGCCGGAAAGTTCCTGATACCGGGCGCGCAGGCTGGCGCTGCCCGAACCGGATCCGGCCCCTCCGTTGTGCCTGCGGCTATCGATCCTCCTCCGGATCTGCAGCGCGAGCAGGCGACGAACGTATGCGGCGTTCACCAGCGCGCGCGCCAGGTTCAGATGGCCGGAATCGCCCTGGGCGTAGAGCGCGTTCGCGCGCTCGAAATGCTCGAGGGCCCGCCCATACTCGCCTGCGCGCCGCACGATCCGGCCTCGGGCCGACTCGATGTTGCCGAGCGCGATGTAATGATCGGTTTCTTTCAGAACGTGTTCGGCATGCGCAAGCAGGCGCTGCGCTTCTCGCCGGTGTCCTTCCTGAAAGAGAAGCCAGCTCTCGTGAATCTGGATCACGGCGGTCAGCACATCGTCGGGAACCTTCTGCGCGATCTCGCGCGCCCGAACCGTGTGCTGAAGAGAGGTTTCGTACTCGCCTTTTCGCCGGTGCGCACGCCCCTTCCAGAAATGGGCAAGGGCTGACAGCGAGGCATCCGGCAGATCCGCCTCCGCTCTCAGCACCAGTTCCAGCGAGTCAATCGCCAGGTCGACATCCTCGACCGACAAGGCCCGGAAAGCATCCACCATGCGCAGGCGCAGATAGTCGTCGATACAGAGAAGCCGGCGGCAGGTGGCAGGAAAGCGCTGGAGAAGGGAATCGAGAAAGCAATGGTCCCGGTAGCCCACGTCGATCCATTGCGCCGCAAGCAGCAGCAGGCGAACCGCTTGCGGCGCTTCGGGCTTCAGCCGCTCCAGCAGCGGCCTGGCTCCCTCCAGCATCGCCTTTCCTGCGGCGATCCGCCCGGACTGAAGGGAACGTGTGAGCCCCTCGGCCAAATCGGCGGCAGATCTGTAATCAAACGTGTGATCCGAATCGGACGACCGTGCCGGGCGACGTCGTCCGGCCGGTGCCCGGGATAGCTCAGGGGTCATTTTGCCTCTTCGCTCGCGGCGCACTCAACGGGCCGGCGTCGCGCCTGTCGCCGATTATGATGCATCCGGAGCGGTTTCGTCCACACGTCCGAATCGGACGAGCAGGGCTTGCCTGGATGCGCCAAACCGGGTCTGCTCGCTTCTCATGAATCAGCGAGCCGCATTGCGGCCTGCTCAGGAGAGTGACCATGGCGCACAGCTCATAAGACAACCATGACCCGCGCTGGGCGGGGATACATCGGGCCTGCACGGCGAACGATGTGAAAAGGCTTCGCGGTACGGTTTGCGTGGAGCACTCGCTGGCGCGGAGCGGTGCCCGGAAGCTGTAGCGGCTGCTTCAGGAAGAAAGTTATGTCCCCGCTCTGTGAGCGCTGACCGGAAACCGGGCTGTCCAGATGGCGCAGGCAGCCCTGAAGGCCATCTGTCTCAGCGGATGGCAAGTAGCCGCGGACGCGCTGCCGCGATCTGACCGGCGAAGAAAAAGGTTAGAAAAGGAGAAATATGGGCAGCTCGGTTGCGAAAATAGTGATGACGGCGGCGATTCCGCCCCTCAATGTGGAAGGCACAATGCTGATCGACGAACTCAATCAGGAAATTCTGTCTCCGGATGCCGTGGAGTTTCTGCGCGAACTGGACCGCCGGTTCGAGTCGCGGCGTCTGGAGCTGCTGGAGGCGCGACGCCTGCGTCAGCAGCAGTTCGATCGCGGAATGCTGCCCGATTTTCTGCCCGAGACGGAAGAGATCCGCCGCGGCGACTGGGCCGGCCCCGCCATCCCTCCTGAGCTGCTGGATCGCCGCGTTGAGATCACCGGTCCGACGGATCGCAAGATGGTGATCAATGCGCTCAATTCCGGCGCCAGTGTGTTCATGGCCGATTTCGAAGACGCCAACGCCCCCACCTGGAGAAACTGCATCGAGGGCCAGCGCAACCTCCGCGATGCGAATCTTCACACCATCTCCTGGTGCTCGGCCCAAGGGAAGATTTACCAGCTGGGCAAGAACCCGGCCGTGCTGTTTGTTCGCCCGCGCGGCTGGCATATGGTCGAGAAGCACTTCTGTCCCGCCGGCGAGCCGATCTCGGCCTCGCTGTTTGACTTCGGCCTCTATTTCTTTCACAACTACCGGATTCTGCTGAAGCGCGGCTCCGCGCCATACTTCTACCTGCCCAAGATGGAGAGCCATCGGGAGGCTCGGCTATGGAATGACGTATTCCTTTTCGCACAGGAGTACGTGGGCATCCCCGCCGGAACCATCCGCGCAACAGTGCTGATCGAGACCATCCCCGCTGCGTTCGAGATGGACGAGATTCTGTACGAACTGCGGCAGCACTCGGCGGGGCTGAACTGCGGTCGCTGGGATTACATTTTTAGCTTCATCAAGAAGTTCCGGAGCCGGCCGCAATTCGTGCTGCCTGATCGCGGCGCCGTGACGATGGAGCAGCCCTTCCTGCGCTCCTATGTGGAACTGCTGATCCACACCTGCCATCGCCGCGGCGTGCACGCCATGGGCGGGATGGCCGCTCAGATTCCGATTCGCAATGACCCGGCGGCCAACGAGGAGGCAATGGAACGCGTCCGGCAGGACAAATTGCGTGAAGTGCGCGCCGGTCACGACGGCACCTGGGTCGCGCATCCCGGGCTCGTGCCTGTCGCGCGCGAAGTTTTTGATCGGCACATGCCCGGCAGGAACCAAATCCACAAGCCCAAAGATGAGCGCTCCCGGATAACCGCCGCGGATATGCTGCAAATTCCGGAGGGGACGATCACCGAAGCCGGACTGCGGCGCAACATCGACGTAGCTCTGCAATACATCGAGTCGTGGCTGCGCGGCAACGGCTGCGTGCCCATTTATAACCTGATGGAAGACGCGGCGACGGCGGAGATTTCACGCGCCCAGATCTGGCAGTGGATCCACCACAACGCTCGTCTCGACGATGACCGGACCGTCACGTTCGAGTTGTTTGAGTCGCAACTGAAAGACGTGCTTAGCGATACGCAGTCGCGGATGGGCAACAAAAACTGGGCTGCTGCGAAATTTGGTCCCGCTTCTGAAATCCTGAAGGAACTCAGCAGAGGAGAGTTCCAGGATTTTCTGACAACCTCCGCGTATTCCGAGCGGGATTAGGCTGAGGCGATCGCGGCGGGAACCGGTCACCATACTGACTAGTGCGGATGCGCGCGCAGTTCGACGGCGAAGTAGGTCACTAGCGACGCGATCGCGAACAGGAACGCCAGCAGAAAGCCTCCAATTGCGACTTGCGCGACCCGCTGTTCTTCCGGTCGCGGCCGCGTGATTCCGAAGACTGTGATAAAGGCTTCCGTGAGCCAGGCCAGCAGTTTCATGACACCCGAATTAGATTAGCCGAGCCGCACTCCGGTTTCAGAAACGGCTCTTCGCGATCGCGTCCAGCACGCCGTTCAGAAAGTCTACCGACTCCGGAGCGGAATAGCGGCGCGCGATTTCCAGCGCTTCATCGATGACGATGGGCGTAGGATTGCCCGGAAATCCCAGCAGCTCCGCAGCTGCCATGCGCAGCAGATTGCGATCGACCGCGGGCATCCGGCTCAGCCGCCAGTTCTTCGAGTGCCGCTCGATCAGCGCATCGATCTCTGCCTCCCGCGTCGTGGCCACGCGAAACAGATCCTCGGCAAAGCCGCGCGTGGCATCGTCGACAGCCTCGCGCGCCTGCCAGAACGTATTGCGCACTTCATCGGGATTCTGCCGGCCCACATCGGCCTGGAAAAGCATCTGCATCGCCAGCTCGCGGGATTTGCGGCGCTTGCCGACAAGCGTCATGCGGATACCGCCGCGCCGGTGGGTGCTTTCCCTGCGATCTTGCGAGCCAGCGATACCATCTCGATCGCCGCCGCCGCCGCTTCGAATCCTTTGTTGCCGCCCTTCAGCCCGGCGCGGTCCAGCGCCTGCTCCAGTGTTTCGCAGGTGAGTACACCGAAGGAGTGCGGCACTCCGGTCTCCTGCTGCGATTGGCCGATGCCGCGCGCCACTTCGTTATAGATCGCCTCGTAGTGCGCCGTTTCTCCGCGCAGCAGACAGCCGAGCGCGATGACGGCGTCGAAACCGCCGGTCTCGGCCAGCTTCCGCGCCGCTGCGGGAATCTCCCACGATCCGGGTACCCGCGCAATCTCGATCTGCTCGCGCCGCGCGCCGCTGCGCAACAGCGCATCCAGCGCCCCGGACAGCAGCCGCTCCGTGATTACGGCGTTCCAGCGCGCGACCACGATGGCGAAGCGCATCCCTTCGGCGCCCAGATCGCCTTCCAGGGCAACGGCCTTGCCCCGCAGCGGATCGCTCCACTCCCAGAAAGCGACCTTGAATCCGGGGATGGGCTCCACCGTGAAAAGGCGCGATTTCCAGTGCGTTTCCTCGGCCGCCTCGATCCGGTCCTCCGCACCGTGCTGCTTCAGCCAGCGCCGCGCGACTTCATGGACGGCATCCAGCTCGGTCACTTCCACCAGCAGATGCGTCTTCATGGTTGGCGGCTCGCCGTCGATCAACTCCAGATTGCCCAGCGGCGCCAGGAACGGCCGTCCCCGGCTGGCCACCCCCGCCCGTTCGGCCGGCTGGTCCCAGCTTCGCCCCGGCGCAAAACCAAGCGCGGAAAAAAAGCTCACCAGCCGTTCGAATTCCGTAGCCGAGCTAACCGGCCGAATCCAGGTGATCCCTGTGATCATGATTTGAGGTTATCAGGGGGACTGATGGTCCAGGGGCGGGACTTGCCGTCCAGTCGTGCGCTCTTCGACGACGCCGCCGGAAAAAGCAATGGCGGGAAGCCGTGTTGCCGGCTCCCCGCCTCGCGGAGGTTGCCCGGTTGGTTCAGTCGGCGGCCGTGTAATCCGGCTGCCGTTTGCTCTGAGACGTTCCGGATGGCTCGTCTTTGCGGATGCTCATGCCGTAGAACGAGCGGTAGACGAAGAAGAAGGACAGCAGGAAGAAGACCGCTGCCAATACGTGCGTTAAAGTCGGATTGCCGTGGGATAGCTGTACCGCCAGTTCGACGGCCAGCAGGCCAAAGAGCGTGGTGAACTTGATCACCGGGTTAAGCGCCACAGAGGCTGTGTCCTTGAACGGATCGCCGACCAGATCGCCCACCACTGTCGCTTCGTGCAGCGGTGTGCCTTTTTCGTGCAGCTCCACTTCCACGATCTTCTTCGCGTTATCCCATGCTCCACCGGCATTCGCCATGAAAATGGCCTGGTACAGCCCGAAGATGGCGATCGAAATCAGATACCCGATGAAGAAGAACGGATCGAGGAACGCGAACGCCAGCGCCGCAAAGAAAATCGCCATGAAGATGGTCAGCATGCCGCTTTGCGCGTAGCGTGTGCAAATGGCCACCACCTTTTTGCTGTCTTCCGTGGACGCTTTCGTCGCTCCCTCAATGTTCATATTGCGCTTGATGAATTCCACGGCGCGGTAGGCGCCGGTCGTCACCGCCTGGGTGGCCGCTCCGCTGAACCAGTAAATCATCGCCCCGCCCGTGATCAGGCCCAGCAGGAAGGGAGCATGCAGCAGCGAGAGTTTGTCCACATTCGTGGTGAGCGAGTTGGTCAGAGTCATGATGGTGGCGAAAATCAGGGTAGTTGCCCCCACCACCGCCGTCCCGATCAGCACTGGCTTGGCGCTTGCCTTGAAGGTGTTGCCCGCCCCGTCCGCCGCTTCCAGCATCCGCTTGGCGTGCTCGAAATCCACCTCCACGCCATACTGCTTTTTCACGTCGTCGGCCACGCCCGGCTCGCTTTCGATCAGCGACAGCTCGTAGATCGATTGCGCGTTGTCGGTCACCGGTCCAAAGGAGTCGACCGCAATCGTCACCGGACCCATGCCCAGGAACCCGAAAGCCACCAGACCGAAGGCAAACATCGGCGATGCCAGGATAATGTTGTCGAATCCCTGCGTGCTGACGCCGTATCCGATCGCCATCAGGCCGATGACTGCCAGCCCAAGGTAGTACGCCGAGAAGTTTCCGGCGACAAACCCCGAGAGCAGCCCGAGAGCGGCTCCTCCCTCTCTGGCTGACGCCACCACCTCTTTTACGTGCCGTGCCTCCGTCGAGGTAAAGACCTTCACCAGTTCCGGAATCAGCGCGCCGGCTACCGTCCCGCAGGAAGTAATCGTCGCCAGTTTCCACCAGAGCGAGGGGTCCGCCCCCAAACTCGAAAGCAGAGCGTAGGTCACCGGATAGGTAACGGCGATCGTCACGATG
Organism: Acidobacterium sp.; assembly: GCA_027315385.1. Taxonomy (GTDB): domain Bacteria; phylum Acidobacteriota; class Terriglobia; order Terriglobales; family Acidobacteriaceae; genus Palsa-343. Next base: position 15,938 of record DAHUYD010000173.1, on the reverse strand, counting down.
GACGTGATCCACACCAGGGACGTGAGCGGGGACTCGAAATTGAAGCTGCGCGCCTTGCCGTACTTTGCCTTGGCGATGATCCCGTTGACGTAATACCCCGCAACCGCGGCCACCAGCATGGCCACGCGCACCGCAAACAGCCACACCAGCAGCTGCACGCCCACCACTCCGTTTTTTGCGCCCAGAATAATGAAGGCAATCAGCGCTACCTGGACCACTCCGTACGTCTCGAAACCATCCGCCGTCGGGCCCACCGAATCGCCGGCGTTGTCGCCCGTGCAGTCCGCTATCACGCCGGGGTTGCGGGCATCGTCCTCTTTTACGTGGAAGACGATCTTCATCAGGTCCGCGCCGATGTCCGCGATCTTGGTGAAAATGCCCCCGGCCAGGCGCAGCGTGGCGGCGCCGAGCGACTCGCCTATGGCAAAGCCGATGAAGCACGGTCCGGCGTAATCTCCCGGAACGAAAAGGATGATGCTGAACATCATCAGCAGCTCTATGGAGATCAGCATCATGCCGATGCTCATGCCCGCCTTGAGCGGAACGCTGAACGCCCGGTACGGATTGCCCCCCAGCGAAGCCCACGCGCTGCGCGAGTTCGCCAGCGTGTTCACGCGGATGCCGAACCAGGCCACAATGTAGCTGCCCGCCATGCCCAGCACGCTGAATGCCAGAATGATGATCACGCGCGCCGCGCTGAAGTGCAGCAGCACGGCAAAGTAGGCCAGGATTACAACCGCAATGAAAGACCACAGAAGCAGCAGGAACTTCCCCTGGTTAATCAGGTACGTTTTGCACGTTTCCCAGATGATTTGCGAAACGTCGAGCATCGACCGGTGCGCCGGCAGGTTTTTCAGGTGAACGTACATGAAGAGGCCGAAGATCATGCCCAAAATGCAGGCCAGTGGGCCCCACAGCAGCAATTGGTGGCCATTCATGCCGAAAAAGTGAACCTGCCTCAGATCGGGAAGCTGCAGGTTGGCTTCGCCGCCAGCCTGTTCCACCGGAGCCGCAAACGCCGCGCCGCTCCCCAGCGTCATCAGTGTGGCCATGGCGCCGGCAAGCCTCGCCGAGCGCCGCGATAAGAGATTCCTCGTCATATGCTCTCCTGTGCCCGTTCGTTCGCCTTGGGCAGCAATTTGCCGTACGTTGCCTCCATGGCAACCTGAGATGTTTCTTTTGATTATCGGCACTGCGGGAAACGACAATACGCTCACGGCGGGAAAAGTCCGCTCCGAGGTTTGAACCGCCACAAATCCTCCCCCTCTGGGTGGAATTTCGTCCTGCGCGGCCCCTGCTCCGGGCGCGCGATGGAACTGTATCACGGGACGCTAAGACCTTAACAGCCCGTCCTTTCAGCGCGCTGTGACCGCTGGCACATGCGCGATTTGGCGCTTCCAGTCCAGCTCCCGCTGCCTCCATTGCTTCTCGCGGGCCGGTTTCCCTTGCTGCCTCCCGCTCAGGTAAGGTGGTGTAGAAGAAGTGGTCCTACCACTGCCCTTTGCGCCAGGAGGAGACATGCGCACCATCCACCCCGATTCCCGCAGAGATTTCTTCCGCCTCGCCGGCGCAGGTGTTACCGGAGCCGCCTTCGGAGCCGTCGTCGGCCCTGCGGTCGCTCAGGCCCAGACTCCGCATCCGACGGCCTCCGGTCGATTCGGCATCTTTTCTGTCCGGGAATTCGGCGCAACTGGAGATGGCCACAGCATCGACACGCCCGCCGTCAACCAGGCAATAGCTGCCGCCGCCGCGGCCGGAGGCGGCACCGTGCTCTTTCCCGCCGGCACCTACGCCTGCTACTCCATCCGCCTCAGCAGCAACATCGAGCTGCATATCGAGCACGGCGCCACCATCCTTGCCGCCGAGGGCGCGCATTACGACGCCGCCGAGCCCAATACGCCCTGCTTCATGTATCAGGACTACGGCCACAATCACTGGCACAACAGCCTGATCTGGGGAGAGAACCTGCACGGCGTCTCGATCACAGGTTCCGGCCTGATCTGCGGCAAAGGCCTCAGCAAAGGGTACGGGCCAGGCCCGAAAACCAAAGATCCCGGCGTCGGCAACAAATCCATCTCGCTCAAAAACTGCCACAACGTTCTGCTCCGCGATTTTGCCATCCTCCAGGGCGGTTGGTTCGGCATCCTCGCTACCGGCGTCGACAATTTCACCATCGACAATCTCCTCATCGACACCAACCGCGACGGCATGGACATCGACTGCTGCCGCAATGTCCGCATCACCAACACCACCGTCAACTCGCCCTGGGACGACGGCATCGTCCTGAAGAGTTCCTACGCTCTGGGGTATCCCCGCCCCACCGAGAACGTCACGATCAGCAACTGTTATGTCTCCGGATCGTGGCAACTCGGCTCGGTCATCGACGGGTCCTGGAAGAAGTACCCCGCCGATGCGCATGTCTCGCGCACGGGCCGCATCAAGTTCGGCACCGAATCCAACGGCGGCTTCCTCAACATCGCCATCGGCAATTGCGTTTTCGAGGGCTGCCAGGGGCTGGCGCTCGAAACCGTCGACGGCGCGCACCTCGAAGACGTCTCCATCACGAACATCGCCATGCGCGATATCGTGAACGCGCCGCTCTTCATGCGCCTCGGTGCGCGACTGCGGGGTCCAAAGGAGACAACCCGTCCCGGCACCCTGCGCCGCGTCAACATCGGCAACATCGTCTGCTGGAACACGGCAGGGAAGTACTGCTCCATCCTCAGCGGCATTCCCGGCCACGCCATCGAAGACGTCAGCCTGCACGACATCCTCATCGTTTCCCAGGGTGGAGGCACAGCCGCGCAGGCGGCCATTCAGCTTCCTGAAGCCGATTCGAAATACCCCGAGCCGACGATGTTCGGCGCGACACCGGCGTATGGCTTCTACGTCCGCCACCTCAACGGCCTGTCAATGAACAACGTCCAGCTCAAAACCGAAAGCCCCGACGCCCGCCCAGCAATTATCCTCGACCAGGTGAACGGCGCGGAGTTCTTTCGTCTCCGCACCCCGCTCACGCCCGCCGCACCCATTCTCTCTCTGCGTAACGTCTCGGAGTTCGAAATCCGCTACAGCCATCCCATCAAAGACGTGCGCCTGCCGCAGACCGAAACTCTGTCTTTACCCAACAACACCAGGTAATCCGTCAACGCTGACCTGGAAGAGAAGAGAAGAGAAGAGAAGAGAAGAGAAGAGAAGAGAAGAGAAGAGAAGAGAAGTCCGGCTTCATGGTGCTTGTCCCTGTAGCGCGATGGATTGCGGATTCGGGTTTCCGTGGCAAACTACCTCATAGAGGCGACACGCTATGGTATAGAGGCGACACGCTATGGTGGCAGCCATCCTGGCGTTCTCTTTGATCGGAGGTCTGCAGTCGGCTCCCGCTCCCGAGGTCCCTGCGCAGCCGATTCCCAGCTTCCACGTGGACGTTCGCCGTGTGGAGCTACTGGTCAGCGTCACAGACCGTAAGTCGCATCAGCCGGCTCTCGGGCTCCTCGCCTCCGATTTCCGGATACTCGACGACGGGCATCCCGCCGCCGTCACCCACTTCGAGCCGCCCGGCCGAACCCGGCCCCTGATGATCTGGCTGCTCTTCCGCAACGATTATGTCGATCAGAAATTTCTGCCGAAAATCGAAGCCGATATGCCCGCAGCCCTCGAGACTCTGCCCGCCTCGGCGTGGGTGGGGGTCGCCTCCTATAGCATGGCGGGAAGTGTTGTCTGGGTTTCTCCGCAGCCCGGACGAACCGCGGCTTTGGACGCGATTCATCGCCTGGTTCTCGCCAATCCTGACGTCCCGAAGAAAACACCCGGAAAGTCACGACGCCACCTCCCGCCGAAACCCGCCACGGAGAAAGCTTCCATTCCGCCGCCCGGCCCCTCCCCCGTCGATCAGGACATGGCGAAGCACCCGATCGGTCAGTTTTTCAAAAACTGGGACATGGGCCCCAGCGGCGGTCTCAGGCTCGTTGCAAAGGACTGGGCGGCCCACCACGACTCCGGCTTTCTTCCCGTCATCGTCATCCTGTCCGACGAGCTTTCCTTCGATTACGTCTGGAGCGCCCAGCGACTGAAAGACGAACTCCTGCGTGATGACCTCACTCTGGACGAACTGGAGGAGCCCCACGGCGCCTTCTCCAGATATTGGGTGACCTTCAGCAAGATCTATGCGCCGACGGGCATTCCTCTCGACCCCGGAGGCCAGATCTATCGCTATCGATATGAGACATACCTCACAACGGCCACCGGCGGCGAAGTGGTCGGCGTGAAGGCGCACGATTATCGCGCTGGCTTCGAGCACCTGTTCCGCGACCTCAACAATATCTACACCCTCGAATTTGCTCCGGCGAAGGTCGATGGCAAATGGCATAACATCAAGGTTGAATTGAAGTCGCGTGCGGGACTCCGCCCCGCCAGTTATAAGGTTCGCGTCCGCAAACGGTATTTTGCCGGTCCAGCAGCATCTCCCACTTCCGCCTCGCACGGCCCACCGGCTGCGGCCAACCCGGCATCGGTGGCGGTTTCGCGTTAATCTCAGCGTCCTCACGGATGCGCATGTCTGATAGAGTGTTCTCGTTACTACAGCGATTTATCCGGGGAGTCCACCGTGTTTCTGGGCATGGATGTCGGAACGGGCGGCACGCGCGCCGTCCTCGTCGATGAGCAGGGAAAGCTTATAGCCTCCGCCTCCAGCGAACACGCCCCTTTCCGTGTCGATCATCCCGGCTGGGCCGAGCAGGACCCCGAGGACTGGTGGCGTGCCGCGCAGGAAGCCATCCGGGCGGTCCTCGCTGACCTGGCGAAATCGCACCCCGGCAGGAAAGTCGATGCGCTGGGCCTGACAGGGCAGATGCACGGCGCCGTGATGCTCGATCAGGACGGCCTGGTGCTCCGGCCCTCCCTCATCTGGTGCGATACGCGCACCCAGCCGCAATGCGACTGGCTGCACGCGCAGTTCGGTGGAGGAGACCAGGGCCGCCGCAGGCTCATCGAGCTGGCCGCCAATCCCGCGCTGCCGAATTTCACCCTCACTAAGCTGCTCTGGGTGAAGGAACACCAGCCGGACATCTTCGCGCGCATCGCGCACGTTCTTTGTCCCAAGGACTACGTCCGCTATCGGCTGACCGGGACGTACGCGATGGACGTGCAGGAGGCTTCGGGCACGCTGCTGCTCGACGTGGCGCATCGCCGCTGGTCGAAGGACGTGGCGAAGATTGCCGGAATTCCGGAGTCCTGGCTGCCGCAGCTCTTCGAATCGCCGGAAATCTGCGCGAAGATCGGCCCCGAAGCCGCAAAACTCACCGGCCTTGCCGCCGGCACGCCCGTCGCCGCCGGCGCCGGCGATCAGGGCGCGGGCGCGGTGGGGATGGGGATTCTGGAGCCCGGCTCGGTTTCCGCCACGATCGGAACCTCGGGCGTGGTCTTTGCGGCGACGGCCGCGCCGACGATGGATCCCCTGGGGCGGCTGCACACTTTTTGTCATGCCGTTCCGGGCCGCTGGCACGTGATGGGCGTGACCCAGGCGGCGGGTCTTTCGCTGCGCTGGCTGAAGGAGACGCTCGCGCCGGACCAGAGCTACGACCAGCTGACCGCGCAGGCCGCGGCCATCCCTGCCGGCAGCGACGGCCTGCTGTGGACGCCCTATCTCCTCGGGGAGCGCACGCCGCATCTCGACGGATCTGCGACGGCGGCCTTCGTCGGCATCACCGCCACGACCACCCGGGCGCACTTCACCCGCGCGGTGTTGGAGGGCGTCGCCTACTCCCTCAGGGACACCTTCACTCTCTTCTCCGAACTCGGCATCCCCGTCAAGGGCGTCCGTCTCGGCGGAGGCGGCGCGCGCGGCCCGCTCTGGCGCGAAATCCAGGCCAACATTTATGGATATCCCTGCGAGCGCCTCACCGCCGAAGAAGGCGGAGCATTCGGCGCGGCTCTCATGGCCGGCGTCGGCGCGGGCTCCTGGCGCGACCTGGACGCGGCCTGCGCCGCAGGCATCACCATCGCCGAAACCATTCACCCGAAATCCATAACGGTCGCCCGGTACGCCGAAGGCTATAGAGCATACCGTCGTGTGTATCCCGCGCTGAAGGGGATTCGCGGCTAGCCGAAACGTCCGCATCCGAACACCACCGTCCATCCCCGGACAGCCCCTGGGCCGCGCCGCCGCCCGCAATTGCCTTGCGGAACAATCACTTGCTCCCCAACGTAGATGGCCTTAGGCGTGCTGCCTTCCCGGCAGACGTCCCCAGGAGCATGCATGCTGCGCGATCTTCGTCTTGCCATCCGTCAGTTGCTCAAGTCGCCGGGATTTACCTTCACCGCCATCCTCATGCTCACCCTGGGCATTGGCGCCACCACTGCCATCTTCTCCGTCGTTGAAGGCGTCCTGCTCCGCCCCCTGCCCTTTCCTCATCCCCATCAACTGGTCGCGCTCTCCGACATTCTGCAGGGTGCGAACTTTGGCGGAGATGCGAATTCCGAAGCCGGCGTGACTGCACCCGACATCGTCGCGTACTCGCAGTACACGCACAGCTTCTCCGCGCTTGGCGGCTACGGATATTCGAGCTACGAACTCTCCGGAGTCGGCGAACCGGCGGAGGTCAACGCCGCCCGCATGACGGCCAGCGTCTTCACGGTGCTCGGGGTACAGCCGCTTCTCGGCCGTGTCTTTACCGCGCAGGAAGACCAGCAGCGCCAGCAGGTCGCGGTCCTCAGCTATGCCACGTGGCAGAAGCGCTTTCATGGCGACCCGCACATGATCGGGACGAAAATCCTGCTGGACCGCAAGCCGTACATCGTCATCGGCGTCATGCCGCGCCGCTTCCGCTTTCCGTTCTACAACGGGCACGACAACCAGGCCGAGCTGTGGGTTCCCATGAGCTTCACATCCCAGGATCTCGGCGTCGGCGCGGCCTCCTGGAACTATTCCATGGTCGGCCGTCTCAGGCCGGGCGTCACGCCCGCCCAGGCCCAGGACGACGCCGAGCTTGTCGCGCAGCAGATCGTGAAGAACTATCCCGCGTTCATGTCCAGCCTGCGCATCAAGGCCGTCGTGCGCCCGCTCCGTCAGGACACGGTCTCCGATGCAAAGCCCCTCCTGCGCACCCTCTTTCTCGCCGTCGCCGTCGTGCTGCTGATCGCCTGCTTCAATCTTGCCGGCCTGTTGCTCGTCCGCGCGATTCGCCGCCGCCGCGAGCTCGCCGTCCGCCTGGCCATCGGAGCGCGCGCGGTCGCCCTTCTTCGCCAAACCATGCTGGAAAGCCTCGTCCTCAGCGTCACCGGCGGCGTGCTCGGCCTTGCCCTCGCCGCGGCCACCCTCCGCATAGCCGTCAATTTCCTGCCGGACACCCTGCCTCGTCTTGACGACATCTCCGTCGATTGGCGCGTAGCCCTTTTTGCCCTTGTCGTCGCTCTGCTGACCGGACTGCTCTGCGGCCTCGCTCCCGGCTTCGCCGCTCTGCGCACCGACGTCAACCGCGCCCTGCGCGAGGGGGGACGCACCGGAACGGCCGGAGGCGTCCATGCCCGTCTCCGTTCCGCGCTGGTCATCGCGGAGATCGCAATCGCCCTCGTGCTTCTTTGCGCCTCCGGCCTGCTCCTCCGCAGCTTCCAGAAGATGCGCGACGTCAACCTCGGCTTCAGTCCCGGCCACACTCTCGTCGCCAGCTACGACCTGCCCAAAGAACACTACGCCACGCAGGCCCAGGTCGATGCCTTCAATCGGCAGCTTCTCGAGCGCCTGCATCAGCTGCCCGGCGTTGAAGAGGTGGCCACCACCACCCAGTTGCCGGCGTCGGGGAACAACAGCAACCAGGCCTTTGTCGCCGAAGGCTACGTGCCCCCCAAAGGCGCGCCGCTCACGCTCTGCTGGTCCGCGGGCCTCATCGGCAACTACTTCCAGGCCATGGACATTCCGCTCCTGCGCGGCCGCCAGTTCAACGACAACGACAAAGCCAATACCCAACTTGTCGCAATCGTCAACAAAACCCTTGCCGACCATTTCTGGCCCGGCCAGGATCCCATCGGCCAGCATGTTCGCTGGGGCATGAAGGAAACTCCCACTCCCTGGATGACCGTCGTCGGCGAAGTCGGCGACGTCAAGCAGGGAAGCCCCGACCAGCCGACAAAGTACCAGATCTATCAGCCCGCCAGTCAGGAGATCTCGTCTTTTGGCTCTCTCGCCGCCGGTCTCGATCAGCTCAGCGCCAGCGCCGGCACCATCGTCCTGCGCACCGCCATGGCCCCGCGGCTCACGGAGAATTCCCTGCGCTCCGTCGTCCGCTCTCTCGACCCCCAGCTTCCCCTCACCCAAATGCAGACCATGGAGCACGCTCTCAGCGACACTGAGGCCCCGCGCCGCTTCAACACGCTGCTCATTTCCAGCTTTGCCGGCGCAGCCCTGCTGCTCGCGATTCTCGGCATCTACAGCGTCATTGCCTTTACCGTCGCCCAGCGCGCTCCGGAGATGGCCATCCGTATGGCCCTTGGCTCGCAGCGCTCTGAGATTCGCCGTATTGTCTTCGCCTCGGCAGCCAAACTCGCCCTGGTTGGCTGCGTGATCGGTCTTGCCGGAGCCGCCGCCGCTTCCGATCTGCTGCGCTCGTTCCTCTTCGGCGTCAGCCCGTTCGACCCACTGGTGCTCACTCTCGCGGCGCTGGCCGTGCTGCTGCTGGCCATTGTCGCCTCGCTGCTGCCGGCCCAGCGAGCCGCCGCCGTAGACCCGACGCTTGCGCTTCGGTCAGAATAGGAGCGGCCTCACCAATCGCCGGATTCCGCTCCCTCGCATCCAGCATCTTCTCGCTCAGCCGCCCTGAGCCGTCTTATTCCACCGAGGGTTCGACTTTCGCCGCTGGTTTCCCCCGCAGTTTCGTCCACATCCACCAGCCCAGCGTGCCAAAGATCACCGCCAGCAGCAGCATAGCCAGCGCGAAATGCTGCCTGGCGAAATCACCCACTACGCTCACGATCTGCGGTCCATAAATCACTGTCAGCGTCGTCTCCACGCCGAATCGGATCATTCTGCCCACAAACACCGCCAGCAGAAAGTTGATGGTCCTCATCTCGAAGACCCCGGCCCCGATGACGAACAGCTTCCACGTCGCCGGCGGCGGCATCAGCGACGGCACCATCACCGCCAGAAATTCCTGCTTCTCGAAGCGGTCCCGCAGCGCCTCGAATCGCGACCGGTTCACATAGCGCAGCAGCACAAATTCTCCGCCGGCGCGGCCCAGAAAAAACGGCACCAGCCCGCCCAGCGCCGAGCCCGCCGCGGCCAGCAGCGCGTAAATGTAAAAGTGCCGCTTATCCACCCACGCCCAGCCGGCCACCATGATGTCAATCGGCAAAGGCACCGACGCCGAATCCACAAATGACGCTACCAGAATGCCCCATGGCCCCAGCGGCTTCAGCAGGTGATGCACAAACCTCAGATATTTCTGGATGATCTTTTTCAGCTGCGTTCAACCTTTCGTCCGGCGCTCTGCGGCATCGGCTCCCCTGTCGGCTTGTGTTCTGTGTTCCCGTCCAGCAGTTCCAGCGCGTGCGGCAGAACGGGCAGAGCTGCCCGCAGCGAACTCAGCGCGCCCGCCGGACTCCCCGGCACATTCAGAATTACCGAGGTGCCGCGCGTCCCGCACACGGCCCGGCTCAGCACAGCCATCGGCGTCTCCCGCCGGCCCTCGCTGCGCATCAGCTCCGCCACGCCTTCCAGCACCCGGTCGCAGACTGCCCGCGTGGCCTCCGGCGTCACATCGCGCGGACCCACCCCGGTGCCCCCCGTCGTCACCACCAGCCGCGCCTCGCGCGCCGCGTGCCGCAGCGCATCTTCAATTTCCCGCGGCTCGTCCGCTACCGTCGCGTGCCGCACCACGTCAAACCCGCGAGTCTCCAGTTCCTGCCGCACGGTTGCGCCTGACGTGTCTTTTCGCAGCCCCTGCGTGCAGGAATCGCTGACGGTAATGACCACCGCCGTCAGCGGAACCCGCGAGGGCGAGCCCGGCTCCTCGTTTTCTCCGGCCGTTGGCTGCGCGTTGCGATCTTCGGTCACCTTTTCGATTGTACAAACTACGGTGCAATCCACGATTTGATGAGAAAATGGGGAGAAGCTCTCGTGGCGTTCCTGTTTTCACAGCCGCGCAGGACATCAGTTAACTCGGAATGCCGATTCGTTTAACCCCAACCGAGCCACCTCTGGAGCAGCCGGACACGGAAGCTCCTGTTCTCACTGAAGTCCCCCTCTCGCCGAACGGCACTCTGCTCTCCTCCAACGGCTCCGCCCCTCTGCCTGCGCTGCGCTATAGCCGGTATCTGAGTCTCGATCATGGTGATCTGCTCCATGTCATCGAGGATCTCGAAGCCAGCCGCAACTGGGCCAGCCTGCGCGAAAAGCTCTGGATCGCTCTGGTCGTCCACCTCCTTCTCATCTGGTTTCTCTTCTATGGCTCCAAACATCACTTCTTCACCCCGGTCCGCGTCGTCAATCCAGTCGAGCAGATCGAGAGAAACCCGAAGCAGCTAACCTATCTCACCACCCCAAAAGATATTCAGAAGATCCTCAAGCCAAAGCCGGCGCCGGTCATCTCAGATCAAAATCACGTTGCGGAGACGCCGCACCCCACGCTCGACCGCAAGACGCTGCAGGAGTTGGAAGCTATGCGCCGCGCCGGACCGCCGAAGCTGGCCGCGCCCCCTGCGCCTCGTCCCGCGCCGCCCGAACAGGCTCGGCGCCAGTCCGCCCAGCAGCCGCCCCAGCGCCGCCCGACGCCGCCCGCCCAGCCGCTGCCGCAGAACAATCAGGCGCGCCTCACCGCTCCCCCCCAGGCGCCCGTGCCCAACTTCCGCACCGGCCCGTCCAACCCTAATCAGCAGTTGCGCAATGCCATGCGCCAGGCAATGCAGAGCGGCCAGTTCGGCGGTGACAATGGCGCCAACGCCCCATCCCAGCATCAGGGCGAGTATGGCGCGGTCGATGTCCTCAGCGACACCATGGGCGTCGATTTTGGTCCATACATCCAGCGCGTCGTCTACGACACCGAGCGCGCCTGGTACCCCATCATTCCCGAAGAGGCCCGCCCGCCCTTCAACAAACAGGGCGAGACTTACATCGAATTCGTGATTCTCCCCAACGGCAACGTGACCGATATGCACCTGGTAGGTCCCTCTGGCGATGTCGCGCTCGATCGCGCCGCCTGGGCAGGCATTACCGGCGCCTCGCCATTTCCTCCGCTGCCCAGGGCGTTTAAAGGGCCATTCCTTAAGCTGCGCTTCGAGTTCATCTACAACGAGCAGCCTGGAGGCAACTAAGCCGTGCCCGCAACCCGGCTCCGCCGCCGGCAGGTGATCGGCATCCTGCTCGTCGCCGCTTTCATTCTGCTTTTCGCGCTCCTCCGCGCCGACCGCCGCATGCTCTTCCCGCCCGGCTGGTGGCGCTGATATCAAGCAAATCTCGGTGCTCTGATTACACCGCCTTCTTCCTCGCGGCCTTCGTCGATTTCGCTGGCTCCGCCGCCAGCCCCCGATTCCCGCTCGCCATCTGCGCCTGCGTCGGCTCAATCACGTTGCCGAATTCGCGTCCGCCAATCCTCTCCGGCTGCGCCTTCCTCTTCGCCGGCTGCTTTTTCTTAGCTTTCATCGTCCGTCTCCTTTTGGGGTCCGCCCTTTCACTGGATGCGGCGTTCCGTTCTCGAATTTGCCCGCAAGTTTCGGAGTGCGCCGCCTCCCCGCGTCTGTGATCCTCTGCGGTAGAGGTCGCGAGTACCATGAGCACAAGAGTCATGCCCACTCCCACGCCGGAACCGCTGAATCCTGACCGTGCCTGGGCCGCCGTTCAGTCGCGCTGTCCCGCCGCCGATCTCGTCTATGCCGTCGTGACCACCGGCGTCTTCTGCCGCCCCACCTGTCCCAGCCGCCGGCCCAACCGCGCCAATGTCCTCTTTTTCCCACGCGCCGAAGCCGCCCTCCGCGAAGGATTCCGTCCCTGCCGCCGTTGCCGCCCGCTCGATCGTCACGCCGACGCCACTCTCATCGAGCGCCTTTCCGCCGCCCTGCGCCTCGATCGCCCGGTCACGCTCGCGGAGCTGGCCCGTCTCGCCGGTCCCGCTGTTTCGCCCTTCACTGTGCAGCGCACGTTCCAGCGCGTTCTCGGCGTCACGCCCGCCCAGTACCAGCGCCAGCGGCGCGCCGCCTCATTCCGCCGCGAATTGAGAGCGGGCTCCGCCCCCGTGACAAAGACGCCTCCCGCCGGGCACCCTCGACGCGGGATCACCGACGCCATCTACCACGCCGGCTATTCCGGTCCTGGCCGCGCCTACGAAAACTCGCAGCTCGGCATGCCCCCCGGCCAGTTTCGCGCCGGCGGCCGCGATGCGCGGATCGGCCACGTGACGGCTGCCTGTCCGCTCGGCCGCCTGCTCGTCGCTGCCACCGAGCGCGGCCTCTGTTCCGTCATTCTCGGCGACTCCGACAGGGAACTGGTCGCCCAGCTTCGCGCTCAGTTTCCGCGGGCCCAGATCCACCCCAACCCGCAACTCCGCCCCATCCTTCGTCAGGTACTCGCGCAATTCACGCCGCATCCCGCGGCCCTCGATCTGCCGCTCGACCTGCGCGCCACCGCATTCCAGATGCGCGTCTGGGAAGCCCTCCGCCGCATTCCTCGCGGCGAAACGCGCAGCTACGCCGAAATCGCCCGCTCCGTTGGAAATCCGAAAGCCGTCCGTGCCGTGGCCGCCGCCTGCTCGGCCAACCGCATTGCCGTCGTCATCCCCTGCCATCGAGTCATCGGCAGCGACGGCTCGCTCACCGGCTATCGCTGGGGCGTAAGCCGTAAAAAAAAGCTGCTGCATCTGGAGGGAGCGAAGCCCGCGCCCAAAGCAGGGAAGGCGCGTTCTGGCATCGAGCTCGGGTGACAGGCTTCCGCCGGCAGACGCCGCCCTCATTCGCCGGGACGGTTTGCCGCCGTCATACAAACGGAAGTTCACCTCGACGCTGATTCTTACGGGAACTGGCTTCCCCTCGAAAATTCCAGGTTTGAATCGACTCATAAAGCAGGTTTTTCGCGTAATCGCGCCGCCGGACATGCGCCAGCTCATGACCGGTCCCCGCGGCTTGTCAACTATTTTTATAGGGGGAATCGGCGGCGCCGCCCGGAAGGGAACGTCCTGGCCTTAAACGATGACGGACAGGCCCGGATTGCTCCCGGAGGTCTATACCCTCTGCCCTATACCCTGTACCCTGTTTCCATGGCATCCATTCAGGTTCAGCTTCCCGACGGATCGGTGCGCGAGGTCGCGGCGGGCACAACCCCTCTCGCCATTGCTGAGAGCATTTCTCCGCGCCTGGCCCAGGCAGCGCTGGTCGCGCGCATTCGTCCTCTGAAGGCGGCCGTCAACGCATCCGCCGACGAAGGCACCGAAGCCTCGATGTACGGCGCCGGGAATCCGCACGCCGAGCGCCTCGTCGACTTGTCCACTCCGCTCCAGGAGGACGTCACGCTCGAGTTGCTGACGGACCGGAATCCCGACGCGCTCAAAGTCGTGCGCCACTCCGCCGCGCATGTCCTCGCTGCCGCCGTTCTTGAATTGTTTCCCGAAACGAAGCTGGGCCACGGCCCGGCGACGGACTCCGGCTTCTTCTACGACTTCTGGCGGCCTGCGCCGTTCACACCTGAAGATCTGAAGCTGATCGAGGGACGCATGGCCGAGGTCGTCGCGCGCGACGAGAAATTCGTCCGCGAATTCGAGCCGCGCGCGGAGGGCCTCAAAAAATTCCGCGCCGGCAACGACTTCATGAAGGTTCACTTCATCGAGAAGTTCACACAGCCGGGCGAAGACATCTCGCTCTATCGCAATGGCAAATTCGTCGATTTCTGCCGCGGCCCGCACGTGCCTTCCACCGGCCGAGTGAAAGCCGTGAAGGTGATGAGCCTCTCCGGCGCGTACTGGCTGGGCGACGAAAAGAATCCGCAGCTGCAGCGCATCTACGGCACCGCGTTCTTCTCGAAGAAGGATCTCGATGAGTACCTGGAGAAGCTGGAAGACGCGAAGCGCCGCGACCATCGCCGCCTCGGCAAGGAGCTCGAGCTTTTTGCCGTGAGCGAAGAGATCGGCGCCGGCCTGCCTCTCTGGCTGCCGAAAGGCGCGACAATCCGCCGCCTGCTGGAGGATTACATCCTCGGCCTCGAGCGCCAGGCCGGTTACGAACACGTCTACACGCCTGACATCGCCAAGGTCGATCTCTACAAACGCTCCGGCCACTGGGCCCACTATCACGAGGACATGTTCCCGCCCATGGATCTCGAAAACGAGCAGATGGTGCTGCGCCCCATGAATTGCCCGCACCACATCCTCATCTACGAGTCGAAGTTGCGCAGCTATCGCGACCTTCCGGTGCGGCTCGCCGAGCTCGGCACCATGTACCGTTACGAGCGCTCCGGCGCGCTCAGCGGCCTCAGCCGCGTTCGCTGCATGACGCTCAACGACGCCCACATCTTTTGCTCGCCGGACCAGATCAAGGAAGAGTTCTCCGGCGTCATGAAGCTCGTGGAGCGGGCCTACCGCGATCTCGGCATCACGCGGTATAGTTACCGGCTTTCTCTCCGCGATCCGGCTAACAAAGCGAAGTACGTCGACAACGATGAAATGTGGAACCTCGGCGAGCGCGTTCTGCGCGAGGCGCTCGACGCTCTCGGCCTGCCTTACCGTGAGAGCGTAGGCGACGCCGCCTTCTACGGGCCCAAGCTCGACATCCAGCTTGCCGACGTTATGGGCCACGAGGAAACCTACTCCACCGTTCAGGTTGATTTCCATCTGCCCAGCCAGTTTGCCCTCGAATACAACGGCGCCGACGGCAATCGCCATCGGCCGGTCATGATCCATCGCGCCATCATCAGCACCATGGAACGCATGGTCTCCTACCTCATCGAAATGTACGCGGGCGCCTTCCCGCTGTGGCTCGCTCCGGTGCAGGCTGGACTCGTTCCCATCAGCGAGCGCCATCATGCGTATGCGACGAAGGTCCGGGACATTCTGCAGCAGGCCGGCTTCCGCGTCGAAATCGATTCTCGCAATGAAAAAATGAACGCCAAAATCCGCGATTTCACCCTGCAGAAGTTCCCCTATGTCCTCGTCATGGGTGACAAAGAGGAATCCAGCAATGCCGTCAGCGTCCGCACGCGCGGCAAGGGCGATCAGGGATCGATGCTGCTCGATCAGTTCGTCGCGCGCACCCAGCAACTCGTCACTGCCAGGTCGATGGAGTTATAGATTCCAGCGGAGACTCGGGGAATTGTGATGCCAATGCACATTTCAGTCGTGATTGCGATGATCGCGGTGGCCGTGGTGCTCGCCGTCTGCGGCTGGCTGCTCCTCTTCCGAACCGGGCACATCCTGCACCTCGCCCACCACAACCACCGCACCAGCCCGCGCTGGATTCAGGAAGTGCCGGGTCACCGCCTCATCTTCAAACCCTGGTACCCCACCTACCTGCGGATCGGCGGCGTGTGCGCGTGGCTCCTCGCGCTTTGCCTGGTCTTCAAGGCCGTCCTGATCGTCATGCGCTGACCAACTGGCACACGCGCTGTCCCTATGCCAGGCACCTCGCCTCCGAAGCGAAGCGCGTAGAGAATCACGGCTGGGGCGCTGATCCTGCGGCTGCCCTTGATTATGGGGCTGCGGTTTGGGCTGAGGTTTCGATTGGGGTCTCGCCTGGTTCTGCGGCAGTGGGCGTGACTGCGATTGCGGCTGAGGACGCGCTTCGGGCCTCGGCTGCGGAACCGTCTGAGGCGCGGGCCTTGCCTCCGGGGCCGGTCGCTCCTGCCGCTGCGGCTGATACTGGGGACGCGGCTGGGGTCTTGTCTGCGGACGCGCCTGAGGAATTGGCCGTGTTTCCGGCCGTGCGGGGATCATTGGATGACTTGACCTTCGCTGCGTTTGCGGGCGCGCCTGCGG
>DAHUYD010000160.1 GCA_027315385.1 Acidobacterium sp. | reverse complement strand
GCATCGAGCGCAACGCCATGGGCGCGGTCAAGGCCGTGCAGGCCTGCCGCATCGCCATGAACGAAACCGAGGGCCACAAGATCTCGCTCGATCAGGTGATCCGAACGATGTACCTCACCGGCCTCGACATGCAAAGCCGCTACAAGGAAACATCCCTCGCGGGACTCGCGCTGAACGTGATTGAGTGCTGAGGCGACTGCGCACGGAGCGAGCCACGCTTCCGGGGCTGGGGCTCAAACCCGGTGAGTCACTGCGCCGCAGGCGCATCCGCCCCTGCGGCCAGAACTCCCCAGCAAGCCACGCAGTCGTGCACCATGGTCACTCGGCCCTGCTGTTGCGTCTCCGCAAAGAGCCGCGAAACTGCCGACTTCATCGCCTCGAACCGCTCATGGCCGGGCTGCGGCATGTACGAGGACGACAGCACGCGGCCCAGCAGCTGCTCTTCGCCGAACTCCTGCCGGTTCGGGAAAGTCCTGCAGCGCATTTCCGCCGGGGCGAAGAACTGCGCCAGCCGCCTGCGGCCGACGTGCTGCTCCTTCACGTTGACATAGTCGATGCCGAATTCCTTCAGCAGCCGCTCGTAGCCATCGTGGAAGGCGTCGCCGCCCAGCCGCCGGTTGTTGTAGACCACGACGCAGCCGCCGCCCGGCCGCAGCACGCGCGCAAACTCGGCCCGCGTCTTCTCCAGATCGAACCAGTGCATCGCCTGCGCCACGGTGATCAGGTTCGCCGACGCATCCGGTAAACCGGTGGCTTCGGCCTTGCCTGAGATGCAGCGCAGCTTCGGGTACTTTCCCTCCAGCGTGGCGCAGGCCGCGCGCATCTGGTCGTTCGGCTCCATGGCCGTGACTGCAAACCCAGCCTCCAGGAAGATTTCCGTCAGCAGCCCCGTTCCCGCCGCCATATCCACGAGCGCCGCGTCGTCCCGCAGCCCGCACTCTCCACGCAGCCACTCCACCAGTTCCCGCGGATACCCAGGCCGGTAAAGACGGTAGCTCTCCACGCGCCCCGTAAATCGCTCCGTTGGATTTTCGATCACTCTCAGATCCTCCGGATCTGGTGCACCACCTGGAAAATCGCCTGAGCGATTATTCCCGCTCAATCGCCATCGCGACGGAGTTGCCTCCGCCCAGGCACAGCGCCGCCAGCCCGCGCTTTGCGCCCCGCCGCTTCATCTCATACATCATCGTCACCAGCACGCGCGCGCCGCTCGACCCGATGGCGTGCCCAATGGCCACCGATCCGCCGTTCACATTCACCTTCTCCATCGGAATTCCCAGCTCCCGCGTCAAAGCGACCGCCTGCACCGCGAATGCCTCATTCAGTTCGAACAGATCGATGTCGCCGACGGACCACCCGGCGCGCTCCATCGCTCGCCGCGTGCCCATCACCGGTGCCATCATCACCCATTTCGGATCGATGCCGCTGGTGGCGTGCGCCACGATCCGCGCTATCGGCTTCACGCCGAGTTCCTTCGCCTTCGCCGCGCGCATCACCACCACGGCCGCCGCGCCGTCGTTCACGCCCGGAGCGTTTCCCGCGGTGACTGTGCCATCCTTCTTAAACGCCGGCTTCAGCGAGCGCAGCGCTTCCAGGCTCGCGTCCTCGCGGACGGCCTCGTCCTTCTCGAAGAGCTGCGGCGGCTGCCCCTTCTTCTTCGCCGGAATCTCCACCGGCACCATTTCCTCCGCAAAGCGCCCCTCGCGATGCGCAGCGGCGGCCTTCCGGTGCGACTCCAGCGCGTAGGCGTCCTGATCCTCGCGCGTAATGCCGTATTTCTCCGCGACCAGCTCCGCCGTCTGGCCCATGTGGAAGTCGTTGTACACGTCCCACAAGCCGTCGTTCACCATCGAGTCCACCGCGACCTGGTTGCCCATGCGGAATCCGGCGCGCGCCTGCGGCAGCAGGTACGGAGCATTCGTCATCGACTCCATGCCTCCGGCCACGATGATCTCCGCGTTGCCGGTTTGGATGGATTGCGCCCCCAGGGCCACCGCTCGCAGCCCTGAGCCGCACACCATGTTCACCGTGAGCGCGCTCACCTCCGGCAGCAGCCCTCCGTGCAGCGCCGCCTGCCGCGCCGGGTTTTGCCCCAGCCCCGCCGACACCACGTTGCCCATGATGCACTCGTCCACCTGCTCCGGCCGCAACTGCGCCCGCCGCACGGCCTCGCGCACCACCACCGCTCCCAGCTGCGTCGCCGTGACGCCGGAAAGCGAACCCTGAAATTTCCCGACCGGCGTACGCACGCCGGAGACGATTACGATGTCTTCCATACTTTTTCTCGCTCTGTCGTTCGATGCGAAACTGATCCTTTGGAACAAAGGAAGATATCAGACCTCGAGGTTCTCATGCACGTGACTCGTTCTGAAACTGCTGCTGCCTGGCGCAGCCGGCTCACCGCCGCGGTAGCTCCATGGTGGCACACCGCTCTGCTGGTGCTCCTGCTCCTCAGCGTCTCCTACCTGAACGCCCGCGGCACGCGGCAGGGCCGGCTCAATGCCCATCACATGGCGCTGTACGCTGCCACCATCGTCGCGGAGTGGGTGCTGTTTCTGCTCACCTGGTGGGGACTGCGCATGAAGCACATTCCCCTCGCCGAAGTGCTGGGCTTCCGCCGCGGCCTGCGCGCCTGGCTCCAGGATCTCGGCGTTGCGCTGATCTTCTGGATTGCCGCCATCATCATCCTCGCCATCGTCGCCCTTTCTCTGCGGCTCGCGCACCTCGCTTCGGCCCAAAAGGCCGTCACCGCTCTGGCGCCGCGCACCGGCACGGAGATGCTGCTCTGGATCGTGCTCTGCCTCACCGCCGGCTTTTGCGAGGAGCTCGTCTTCCGCGGATATTTTCTCCGCCAGTTCTCCTCTCCCCTGCATCGCGTCTGGCTCGGCGTTCTTCTTTCATCGCTCCTCTTCGGCTGCAGCCACGGCTACGAAGGCGCGGCGGGCATGATCGCCATCGTCGTCTACGGTGCGCTCTTCTGCGCGCTGGCTCTGGCGCGCGACAGCCTGCGCCCCGGCATGATCGCGCACGCATGGCACGACATTATTACCGGAGTGGCGCTGGTTGTATTGCGTCACGCTCACCTGGCGTGATCGGAATGGCGCGAGTACGCGCGGCGTGTGTTTGCACGAACACTCTTCGATAAGGAAAATTCTGAATTTTTCTCTTGACACTGCAGGTGCGGAACTCTATACATTCGTTAACTGCAACATTTATGTTGCAGACATCGATGTTCGCATCGAAAAGGGAGAATAGAAACTATGGCAACGAAAAAGGCAGCAAAGAAACCGGCGAAGAAGGCAGCGAAGAAAGCCGGCAAGAAAAAGTAAGCCATCCACGGCAACACATTGGGGGGATGCGATGAGCATCCCCCCAATGCTTTTGTAGCCAGTATTCATGCGCCTTCCCGCGTTTCTCCCGGTTTTCCGGTCCTCCCCCTCCGGCGCCGTTTCCATCCGCCGCCCCTCCTCCTGAACGCTGAAAGCTGTACGCTGTCTTCATGACACGCCGCCGCTGGATTGCCGACACCTGGGATGAAGCCACGGCCTCACTCGTGGGAAGCCAGGCTGCGCATCTCATCCGCGTGCTGCGCGCGCAGCCGGGAATGGAATTCGATCTGGTCGCCGGCGGACGCGTCTTTCACAGCGTCATCGCCCGCATCTCGGACGATGAAGTTCGATTCAATCTGATTGCCGAACTCGAGGCCGATCCCGCGCTCCCCGTCACCCTGCTCATCTCCGTCTTCAAATTCGATCGGATGGAGTGGGCCATCGAGAAAGCCGCTGAGCTGGGAGCTGAGGCAATCGTTCCCGTGCTCGCGCGACGCAGCGAGAAGCATTTGGCGCAGGCGGCGGCGGCGCGCGTGGAACGCTGGCGCCGCATCGCGCTCGAAGCCTCGCAACAGTCCCGCCGATCCGATGTGCTGCGCATCGCCGATCCGCTGCCGCTCAAGACCGCC
>DAHUYD010000096.1 GCA_027315385.1 Acidobacterium sp. | reverse complement strand
GCGCCTGCCCGCGGTCGCTGAAGGAGCCGCCGGTCCAGGCCGAAACCGCCATGAATTTGCGGTTGGGGGCGGGGCAGCGACAGAGAAGCCTCTCCCAGGCGCAGAAAGGCCCGGCATCTCTGCCGGGCCTTCGCTGTTTGTATTCTGCCGGCTCACCTGGACGGCGAGTGCTACTCGACTGCGGGCACTTCTTCGGCGGCCCTGGTCTGCGCGACGGTCCAGTTGGGATCGCCGACCTTGAAGCGCGCGAAGCGGCGCACGGTGATGTTCTCGCCAAGCTTGCCCACCTTCGACGCGATCACGTCCTTGATGGACAGGCTCTGCTCTTTGATGAAGGGCTGCTCCAGCAGGCAGACCTCCTCGTAGAATTTGCCCATCTTTCCCTCGACGATCTTCTCGACCACGTTCGCAGGCTTGCCCATGGCCGCCGTCTGCGCGCGATAGATATCCTTTTCGCGCTCCAGGTCCTCCGCTGTCACATCTTCTTTGCGGATGTAACGCGGGTCGGTTGCCGCGATGTGCATCGCGAGGTCCTTGAGGAGGTCCTGGAAATCCTCGGTGCGGGCGACGAAGTCAGACTCGCAGTTGACCTCGACGATTACGCCGATCTTGCCGCCGGCGTGGATGTAGTGGCCCACCGCGCCCTCATTCGTGGTGCGCGACGCCTTCTTCTGCGCCGACGCCATGCCGCGCTTGCGCAGGATCACGAAGGCCTCTTCCATGTTGCCCTTCGATTCCTGCAGCGCCTTCAGGCAATCGCCCATGGGCGCGCCGGACTTCTCGCGCAGTTCCTTCACCAGCTTTGCATCGATCTTCTCAGTCACGGTAGACATTTTTACTCCATTCCAATCTGCTTAAAATCGTTGTTCCAAATTCCTGTTCCGCATGGGGCAATCCGCAGGAGCCCATACACACCGAAAGCGTGGCTCCCAGACGGCAGCCACGCTCTCGCGCGATGCAAAACCGTCTTTAGTATCCGCTTTCCGCAGCCTCAGCCTCGTCGAGCGCGGCCACAATCGCCGGAGCCTTGCGGATACCGCCTCCGAGCGCCGTCTCCAGATCGACATCGCCCTCGGCTTCCGGCGCCGCCTCGGTGGCAGCTTTCGCTTCGCCATCGGCCGCCTGCATCTCGCCGGTCACGCCGCCCTCGGCCTCCGCAAACTGCTTGTCGCCGGCCGCCGCCGAACCCTCTACCACCGAATCGGCGATCTTCGAGGTGAACAGCCGGATGGCGCGCAGCGCATCGTCGTTGCCGGGGATCACATAATCGACCATCGTTGGATCGCAGTTCGTGTCCACCACGGCGACCACCGGGATGCCCAGCTTCCGCGCTTCCTTCACCGCGATCGTCTCGTTGGACGAATCGACGACGAAGATGGCGTCAGGCAGCCGGCGCATGGTCTTGATGCCCGCGAGGTTCGCCTGCAGGTGCTTGCGTTCCCGCTCCAGGCGGATTACTTCCTTCTTGGTCAGCAGCTCGTAGCGGCCGTCGGTCGCCATCTCGTCCAGTTCCTGAAGGCGCTTCACCGACTTCTGCACCGTCACCCAGTTCGTCAGCAGGCCGCCCAGCCAGCGGTTGTTGATGTAGAACATCCCGCAGCGGGTGGCTTCCTCGGCGATGGCGTCCTGCGCCTGCCGCTTGGTGCCGACAAACAGAATCACTTTCCCCTGGGTCGCCAGTTCGGTTACGAACTTCGACGCCTCCTTGAACATCTTCAGGGTCTTCTGCAGGTCGATGATGTAAATACCATTGCGCTCGCCGAAGATGTACTCCTTCATCCGCGGATCCCAGCGCTTGGTCTGATGCCCGAAGTGGACTCCCGCCTCGAGCAGCTCCTTCATGGTGATGGTCGCCAAACAGCCTCCTTATTGAACTGCATTCCGGACGGTGCAACCGGGCCGGAATTTATGCTCGCCGTGGCGAGCAGATTCACTTCCAAAACCAACAACGGGCCGCCAGCAATCAGCGCTTCGAGAACTGGAACCGCTTACGGGCGCCCTTCTGTCCGTACTTCTTGCGTTCCTTCACGCGCGCGTCGCGAGTCAGCAGGCCTTCGGTCTTCAGCGTCTTGCGCAGTTCGGCATTGAACTGGAGCAGGGCGCGGGCAATGCCCATCTTCACCGCGTCAGCCTGGGCGGCCACGCCGCCGCCGCCCACGGTGGTCACCACATCGAACGCCGCAGCCGTATCGCTGACCACCAGCGATTTCTTCGCGGCGACGCGCTGCTGCTCGGTGACGAAGTAGGTGTCGAACGCCTTGCCGTTCACCTTGAACTCGCCGCTGCCCGGACGCAGATAAACGCGCGCAATCGCCGATTTCCGCCGTCCCGTGCCGTAATACTGAACCAGATCTGCCATGAAGTCTTCTCAGCTCTCTTTGTTATGCGCTCACCTGGAGCGGTTCGGGCTTCTGCGCCGCGTGCGGATGCTTGTCGTCGCGATAGACATTCAGCTTCGTGGCCATCTTCCGCCCCAGCTTCGTCTTCGGCAGCATCCCTTTGATCGCCTCTTCCACAACCTTCTCCGGCCGGCGTTCGATCAGCCGCACAAACGACTCCTCGCGCAGCCCTCCGGGGAAACCGGTGTACCGGCGATAGGTCTTCGACTGGCTCTTGAGCCCGGTCAGCCGAACCTTAGCCGCATTGATCACGATCACGTGATCGCCCATGTCGAGAAACGGCGTGTACTTCGGGTTCCGTTTCCCGCTCAGCACGCTGGCCGCTTCCGTGGCCAGGCGGCCCAGCGTCTTGCCGCTGGCGTCCACCACAAACCACTTCCGGCTGATCTCGTACGCGCTCGGAATATATGTCGACATCCTTAATCCCTTCCTCTGCTTTCCGGCGTTGCTCTTGCCGTCCGCTCTCCGGGCCGGCGCGATCTCTAAAAAACGCCCACGCAAAACGTCTCCGCGGACCTGAAACTCTTCCGCGGATTACAAATGCTGTTCGCGTGAGTTGGCGCAGATCCTGTGGAACCCCATCCGTCAGACTGTTCCTGGGTCCGTGCATCTCTCCGCCGGCAACCCACGCACGGACGCGAAGACGCACACTGCGCAAGGACTTCAGGATACGGGAATTCCGGGCAGGAGTCAATCGGCCGCCGGAACGAAACGGTTGGCGATAAGACGGTTAGCTATCAGGCTGCCCTGGGAACCGGACGCCTGCTCGCTGACCCGCCGGCCTACTGGATCCGGATATCTCCGGCCCCCGTCTCCACCCGCACGCTGGGCCCTCCCCCGTTCACTTTGCCTGCAACGTGGCCCCGCTTCACATCCCCGTGGGTGCTGATGGCCGCCTCGCTCAGGATCGACCCGACGCCGGTGCTCGCATCCAGATCGAACCCCGCTTTTCCCACACGCAGCGCCACCTGCCCGTACCCGGTGTGCACCAGCCAGTCCCCCGCCGGCCGCCCTGCGATCTGGATATCCCCGGACCCGGCATCCGCCAGCAGCGGTCCATCGACTCCCCGAATCCGGATGGTCCCGTCGCTCGTGTGCGCCATCACGTCGTTGGAGCCGGATAACGTCGCCCGAATCCCGCCGCCCGCGCCGCTCCGTAGCCAAACATGGCCCGTGAAGCCAGTGGCATGGATGCTGCCCTGGCCGGTAGACGCCTTCAGCGATCCGCCCACGCCCTGCAGGCGCAGATTGCCCGAGCCCGTGCTCGCCTGGAGCTGCGTGCCGGCCGGCGCCGTGATGTCATAGTCGATCACGACGTCGGTTGTCCCACCCAGACGACTGTCGATCGCGATGCTGTCGCCTTTCCGACGAACGGGCGGACGCCGCAGCACGCGCTCGATGCGCTCCGCGGCAGGCTGACCGTAAGCCACTCCGCTGGCGTGAAGATGGCCGACGATGCGGACTTTCCCCGCCGGCCCCGGCGTCACATGGATCGACCCCGCTTCCGTCCGCACCCGCAGCACAACAGCTCCGCTCACGTGCAGCGTGCGGTCGAAGGTCCCGATAGCGGCGCGTGCCGCCGGGATACACAGGACAAAAACCGCAAGTGCGGCCAGCATGGAAACGAGCCGCGGCTGCCGTTGGCGCATAGACGAAACCCTGCTGCAAGGATACGGCCTGCCGCGGGAATCCTGACGTTCCCCGATTTCCCGCGGGCCGGCGCCTCAGCGAATCCGAATATCTCCGGAGCCTGTCTCAACGTGCACTGTTGGGCCGCCGCCATTCACATCGCCTTCAATGTGGTGTTGCCCAATCGTGCCGTGGGTGCTGATCGAGGCGTCGCTGTGCACATCGCCCGAGCCGGTGCTGGCGTCCAGTGAGAAGGGCGCGTTGCCCGTCTCAAGCGTCACGTCGCCGGACCCGCTCCGCAGCCGCCAGCCCGCCGCGGGCCGCCCCGTGATCTGGATATCGCCCGAACCGGTTTCCGCAAACAGCGAACCGTTGACGCCGGTGACCGCGATGCTGCCGCTGCCGGAGCGCGCGCTCACATCCTTCGCCGACTGTAAATTTGCGCGGATGTCGCCCGACCCGGTGCGCAGTTCCACATGCCCGGTAAAACCGCTGGCCTGGATGCCGCCCGAGCCGGTGCTTGCGCGCAGAGAGCTGTTCAGATCCGCAAGGCGCAAATCGCCGGACCCCGTGCCTGCCTCCAGCTGCGTTCCGCGCGGAGCGGTGATGTCGTAATCGACGGAGACGTTATTCATCCAGTCCTGGTGCTGTCCGCCGATGGTGACGGTGTTGCCGGCCTGCGCGATGGGTGGATCGTTGACTACGCGCTGGACGCGGTCCGCAAGCGAGGGACCGAAGGACCACCCGTTGGCCTGCACGTGACCCACGATGTGAATCACGCCCGCCGGCCCAGGCGTGACATGGATATACCCGGCACCGGTTTGAACGGTGAGCATCGCTCCGCCGCTCACGTGCAGCGTGCGGTCGAAGGTGCCGGTAGCTGCTCGCGCCATAACGGGCGCCAGCAAAACAAGTGCGACGGCCATGAACGAAAATCGTTTTTGCATCGGGTGCTCCTCCTGGAAGCCAACAGGGTTGCGGCGGGTCACCGGCTGCGGGAGCCGGCCGCTAAGGCCCACCCGAGAATACGTCCGGCGGCCCGCCCCGGTTCCCTATTTAACCTTCAGCCCCCAGTTGAAGCGCAGGCCCGTCAGCATGTTGAACGGCAGCGAGGGATAGCCGATGGGGCCGATGTGCTGGTTGCTGGTCAGATTATTGAGCTGGGTGTAGGCCGTCACCCACGGCTTGAGCACGAAGCTCGCTCCCGCGTCCAGCTTCGCGTAGCCGAAGTCCAGATTGCGATTCGGCAGCAGCAGCGTGTTGCCGAAATTGGCATCGTCGCCCCCCAGGAACGTCGAGTCGTCGCTGCGGCTGGCGTAGGCCGCGTCCACGACGCCGGTCCATCGCTTGCCGGTGTAGATCACGCTGGTGAAGCCGGTCTGCGGCGGCCGCCGGAAAGGCCGCCCACCCACCAGCGGCGCATAGTCTCCAATCGCAACGCCAGGGAAATTCGGATTCGCGCAGGGCGCCGTGGTTCCCGCCTCCAGGCACTGCGTGGACTGGAACGAGTGCTGCACCTTCGCGTTCAGATACGTGTAGCCGGCGCGAATATAGATGTTGCGCCCCAGGCCGTAATCCACCTCCGTCTCCACGCCCTGGGCGCTCCACGAGAGCGAGTTCAGATCCAGCTCGTATGCAAAATCGTTGTTGAGCTGCGCCTGGAGCTGCTGCTGCTGGGCCGGCGTCAGGTTCGGCAGCAGGGTGGGCACCAGCGACGCCGGCACCGCTTCAATCTGATTGCCGAACTCGTTGTGAAAATAGGTCGCGCGCACCGTGGCCCGCTCGCTGAACAGGCTCTGCTCCACGCCACCGTCATAACTGCGCGACAGCTCCGCCCCGATGGGCGCAATGCCGTCCTGCGCGGCGGTCGCCTGCCCGCCGTTGGCCAGCAGAAAACTGTACAGCGACCCGAACTGCTGGTTCAGCGTGGGCTCCTGGTACCCGCGCGCGAAGTTGAACTTCACCCTGGTGCCGCGCATCCCATGCCCCGGCCGCACTACGTACCACGAACCGCCGATGCGCGGAGAAGCCACCGTTCCATACAGCCCATTCTTCTCCACGGCGCCGGACGCGGTGTAAAACAAGCGATTTTTGAACTGGCCGCCGATCTGCGCCTGGTAATCGTAATTTCCCCGCTCCAGCGCCTGCCGCAACCCGTACACCGGCTCGCCTTCCATCCCGCGCTCATCGTCGAAACGGAATCCTCCGATGATGCCCAGATGCGGGCCGTGCCGATAATCCATCTGCGCGTAGAGATCGTCGCGGTTCGAATCCAGGGCCAGCGCCCACGGATAAATCGTGCCCGTGGCCGGGCTGTAGTTCATCAGCGCCTGGCCCGTCGCGGAGTATCCATTTGCGCCCGTGACCGCGACCGGGTTGCCGTAATAATTGCCCGCTCCGGCGGCGGTTCCCGTCAGCAGATTCCCCGCCGGATACCACTGCTGCGACTCCTCCCGCTTGCGCACCAGTCCGTACCGCACCGTGCTGTGCAGGTTGTCGCGGAATGTATGCGTAATCGTGGCGGCGCCGAATGTGTCCTGGTCGGACTGCTTCCCATCGTTGGCAATCCCATTGAACGAATATCCGCCGTTCGCCGAAGGGACCCCGGTTGCCGAAACGCTGTTCCGCGCGGTCACGCGAATCTCAGTGTGCGCCGACCAGCTCCAGCCCATGTTCGCCACCGAGGTATTGTCGTGGTACTGGTCCATCGGAATGGAATTGCCGGTGTACAGGCTGGAGTAGCCGCCGTAATAATCCAGCCGCCGCTTCATGCCGCCCACCTGCACCTCGTTCCGATAGGTGTTGAAATTCCCGGTGCTCCCGTCGTACAGCAGGGAGGTAAACGGCGTGCTCCCCTGGGGAGTGGTGAGCGCCACAACGCCGGCCGCCGCATCGGATCCGTACAGGGTGCTGTTCGGCCCCCGGTAGATCTCCACGTGCGCCAGTCCCGTCGTCGAGAGATTGCCGAAATCGAATTGGCCGCCGATATCCTCAATCGGCACGCCGTCCAGCAGCACGCGGTTGGCGTCGGAACTGCCCCCGCGGATGAAAACCGAGCTTTCGCCCCCGCGCTCCCCGGTCTGCACCACATTCACTCCCGGCGCCATGCGCAGCGCATCCACAATCGTGGCCCGGTTCTGCAATGGCAGCGCGCCAATACCGGTGATGGATGCCGTCGCCTGGGCCTGCGGCTCCGGCCGTCCCGTGTCCGTCACCACCACCGACTGCCGCACCCATTCCGGTTCCAGCACAATGTTCTGCGCCACCGCGCTCAACTTCCCGCCATAAAAGCTGTGCGTCTCCAGCTGGCGGAAGGAAGGCCCCGAGGCCAGGACGTAAAAGCGCCCGGACCGGGGACTGACCAGGGTGTAGCCGCCGTCGACTCCCGTGCGCACCGCTACCACCACTTTGCCATCCTGCACCAGCGCCACCACGGCGTTGGCAATCGGATAGCCCAGAGGATCGGTGACGGTCCCGGAAACGCTGACCGCATGCAAAGCGGCCGCCGAAATGAAAATGAGAAATGCCGACAGGAAGCGGCGCAGTGGCCGCAAAAAGAGTCTCATAGATCCTCCGTCCCCCTCGGAACGCGGTACGCGAGCCCGCGCAAAACGCGGACTCCGGCCTACAGGACCGGTCTCCTGACTTGCGCGTATGCCGAACCGCCTTCCCGGAGCAGCTGCTCCAGTGGCGTTCTGGTTCGGCCTCCTGCCGCGTCTTCACACCTGACGTGGCAGGCCGCGCTTACAGTTGCGGGGCAGTGGCGGATTTTCACCGCCTTCCCGATC
This sequence comes from Acidobacterium sp., assembly GCA_027315385.1. Classification (GTDB taxonomy): domain Bacteria; phylum Acidobacteriota; class Terriglobia; order Terriglobales; family Acidobacteriaceae; genus Palsa-343. Next base: position 26,920 of record DAHUYD010000096.1, on the reverse strand, counting down.
ATCCCGTAGCGGTGATGGTGGCTCAGGAGCCTGAAATCCTCTCCCGAAGAAAGCCTGAACAGAAAACAGGCTGGAAAGGACGTTTATATCGGTTCCCCGGCGGCGAGTCAAAAGCCGCGCAGCGCGCCGGACTGTGGGCTTGCGGCACGCGCCAACACATGCCGCGCCAATTATTCATTCTGCCGCTGCCTGCGGCGCGGCTACACTCAGGCCAGTTCCACTTATCCGCTCCACCTGCCCGATGAAGGGATCCATGACCGCCCAGGACCCAACCAGCAGTCGACCCCGGGTACTCGTAGCCGATGACGAGTCTGTCATCGCCGACACTCTGAGGATCATCCTCGCCCAAAACGGCTACGATGCCGTCGCCGTTTACCGCGGAGCCGAAGCGGTGGAACTGGCCCAAACCTGGCACCCCGATTTGTTGCTCGCCGATGTGGTCATGCCCGATATGAGCGGCATTGAGGCCGCCATCCGCATTCGAGCCCTGCTGCCGCGGTGCCGCATCCTGCTGCTCTCCGGTCAGGCCGCTACCAGCGATCTGATGCGGGACGCGCGCCTGGACGGCCATCAGTTCGAGGTCATTCTCAAACCCATTCATCCCACCCAGCTGCTGGCGCGGATCGAGAGATCCTAACCCGCGAACTGCGCGGCGCCGTCTCGGATCCGCTGCCACAGTTCTTTCAGCCCAGCGCCGGTCTTTGCCGAGCAGAGCAGCAACTCGTGCTGGCCGAAGACGCCGCGCAGCGCGGCCAGCGCCTTCGCGCGCCCGTTGCCGCTCAGCCGGTCCGCCTTCGTCCCTACAATAACGAAGCTGCGCCGCGCGTGCTCCAGAAATGCGAAGAGCTGCGCGTCGCTTTCTCTCGGGGCAATCGTCGCGTCCACCAGGCACACGCACAAAGCCAGCGTTGCGCGCTCGCGCAGATACGGCTCGATAAACTTCGGCCATTCCGCCGAGATCGATTTCGAGATCTTCGCGTAGCCATACCCGGGCAGATCCGCAAACAGCATTTGCGGCGGCCGCTGCGGCGCTTCAGCCAGGGCAAAAAAGTTGATCGCCCGGGTACGCCCCGGGGTGGACGACACGCGCGCCTGCTTCGACCCGAGCAGCGCATTGATCAGGCTCGATTTCCCCACATTCGAACGGCCCAGAAAGGCGATCTCCGGCGCGCCCGGCGCTGGAAAATGCGCCGCGTCCATCGCCGAGCGAAGGAATTGCGGTTGCAGAGTCTTCATACCGGCCCAACGCCAGATTACAGGAGCGAAGCCTTGACATCGTCCCGTTCGCGGAGGAGTTTCATCAAAGAGGACCGGCCGATGAGCACATCGCAGCCCAACTGCACTTCCCTCTTTCTGGAATTCTCCCGCACCAGGCTCATGAGCCAAGATTGGCCGCGCCTGCGCGCCTGCGTCGAATCGCTCACAGACGAGCAGGTGTGGTGGCGCCCGAACGAGGCCAGCAACAGCGTCGGCAACCTTATGCTCCACCTCAACGGCAACATGCGTCAGTGGATCGTCGCCGCGTTCAACCGCGAGGAGGATCGCCGCAACCGCCCCGCCGAATTCACCGAGCACGGACCGATGCCGCGGGCAGAACTTCTGGATAAACTCAGCGCCACCGTGCGCGAATCGGAGCAGATCCTGCTGCGCCTCACCGAAACGGATCTGCTGGCGGAATACGACATTCAGGGCTACCGCGTACACGGCCTCGATGCCATCTACCAGGTCATCGAGCACTTTGGTCTGCACTTCGGCCAGATCGCGTACATCGCGAAAATGCTGCGCGCCGAGGGCCTGGGGTTTTACAAGGAGTTGGACAAGACAGGACGAGCGCAGGTGCCGAGCGCACGGCAGACCCTGTGAAACTTAGTCCAGCCGCACCAGCCAGGCCTCGCCTTCCGCCGGATGCAGCCTGTGCACAATGGCGACCGCCTGCGTACGGTTCCCGTCGTAGGGACGGATGCGTACCCAGTACCCGGTCGGCCCCTGAAACTCGATCACATTGGCTGTGCGGTATTCGCGCTGCAGGTGCGCTTCCAGCCGGACCGCGGCCTTGCGGTGCGAAAACGCGCCCACCTGCACGCACCAGCGCCCGCCGGAATCGAGCGGCTCCGGCGCGCTGTACACCTCGATGCGCACCTCGCCCACGCCAGCCCGGTACATGCCGATGGCTTTCGCCGCTCCTTCAGAGAGATCCAGAATGCGCCCCGCGACAAACGGCCCGCGATCGGTAATGCGCATCACCGCCGACTCACCCGTCCGCAAATAGGTCACGCGGATCAGCGATCCCATCGGCAGGGTCCGGTGCGCCGCCGAGATGTCGTTCTCGTCGTAGATCCGCCCATTCGCCCCGGCGCGGTTGTTGTAGGGAGGCCCATACCAGCTCGCCATGCCGGTCTCCGTGTAAATGGGCGCGTGGCTCTGCACGTACTGCTCTTCGGCGTTCACTACGGAGCTGCGCCGCGCCGGGCGATAGGAGGGCGCCGGCGCCGCCGCCGGCGGACCCGCGGGCTGAATCGGGGGGGGCGGAGGGGTGTAGCCAGTCTGTTCGCGGTGCGAGCAGCCAGCCGCCAGCGCCAGCAGCAGCGCCGCGCTCGCCGCCCTCCCGCACCGCGACGAAATCGACGAACGAACCCGGAGGATCGGCAGACGCATCACGGCAGCTTCATTTTCCCTGATGGCGCTCCAGATGCGTCGCCAGGCGGTTCAGTTGCTCTGCAGCAATGCGCAGAGCCTTCGACGAATTCTCCCGCACCTCCGGCACCACCCGGTCGTTGAGGTACGCAATAATCCTCTTCACGTCTTCTTCGAGGTGCTCACCGAGAGGCTGCTCGCCTTTTGATTCCATCGCTTCCTGTGGCGCGAGGGTCCTCGCCCGTCGAATTTCAGTATTGCCAGGCGATACCAATCGGTCAATTGCTTCCCTCAACGGCGTTCCTGATGAGTAACCCGGCCATCCCCGGGCCGCAATGGATCCTCCAAACCTCCTGGCAATGGGAGATTTCCGCATCGCGACCGCACTGATTGCACGATGGTTTCTGTTCGCAGGATTCTTCTTTCCCGCCGCGCGGGCCTGGCCGCAGCCTCCCACCAAGCTCCATCCGCCCGAACTCGCTCCTTCCAAACTCGATGACGCGCCTCGCCCGGCGTTCCTCACCGCGCCGGCCATGCCAGCTCCACGTCGGCCGCGTGCTGGTCATCCGCAGCCGCCGCATCGCAGCTGGAGCCCTTACGTCGATCCGGGCCAGACGATCCGGCCACTCACGGCGCGCGAAAAAATGATGTTCTGGCTGCATCTGGAAACCGTACCCTACGCCCCGATCCCCTCCTTCGTTGCCGCCGGCTTCGAACAGGGCATCGACGGAAATCCAAAGTACGGCACCGACGAGGCGGGATTCGGAGAGCGCCTCGGCGCCGCCGCGGTGCGCGATGCCAGCATGCGCTTCTTCGTCAGCAGCTTCTTCCCTGTCCTGCTCCACCAGGACCCGCGCTACTACCGCAACCCGCGGGCCCGCATTGTCCGCCGGGGCCTCTGGGCCGGCGAGCAGGCGCTCGTCACGCATACTGACAGCGGCAGGATCACCGTGAATTACTCCGACATCCTCGGACATCTGGCCGCATCCGTCCTTACCGTGTACTACTACCCCGCGCGCAGCGCCAACGCGGGCGTGGTCGCCGAGACATGGGCCACCTCCATCGCCGGCGATGCCGGCAACAATCTGCTTCTTGAATTCGTACCGAGTATCATGAGCCGCTGGCGCCGTTATCGCCGCCGCCAGGCGCGGTCGTCCCAAACGCCTCGGAGTTCGTCTATCCAATGAGTGGAGGCTCCGATTCCCGGCGCGGCCGCCGGAGGCTTCAGCGGACAAGAATGACGGCAGACAGCATGGCGGCCATCTACCGGAATCATTACGCGTCCGACCGGAGCGCCGGCAGTCGCGGCGCGCGGCGACTCTGCGTCCTCGCGCTCCTGCTGGCCGCGTGCGCCGCCGCCCACGCGCAGGATCCCCTGCCCGACGCACCCCGGCCTCAGCCCGCTGTGCTCGCCAGCCTGGGGCTGCCTGCCCCAGCCACGCCGCAGCAGGCTTTTCCCCCGCAGGGACCCCGCCGCCACGGCCTTCCCGTCCCGAGCCTGAATCCCAACTATGTCCCCGTTCCCATGCCCTGCCGCGCGCAGTCCTGTAGCGAGGTTTCCCCCCACCGCGCGTGCTGTGAGCAACAGAGCGCGGACTTCGGCGCCTATCTCCGGCACAATGCGGTCGAACTGGAGACCCCCCGATCGCTGGCCGAATTGGCGGGCCGCAGCGTCGCTGACCCCTTCAACCTGCTCACCATCGTCGGCACTTCGGCCTATTCGGTCGCCACCGATTCTCATTCGCCCTATGGCCCTGGCGTCATGGGCGTCGCCAAACTCAGCGGCGTTTCCCTCACTCAGGACATAACGGGCGAGTTCTTCGGCACCTTTCTCATCCCCTCCATCGACCACGAATATCCGCATTACATCCGGATGCCCAACGCCTCGCTGGTGAGACGGATCGCCCACTGCATTTATCAGCCCTTCTGGACGGTCACCGACACTGGCCGCGGCATCGTCAACTCCTCCAACATCGTCGGCACCATGGCCGACGAAGCCGTGGACATCACCTACGTGCCCTATCAGCAGGTGGGGTGGGGCCCCAGCGCCACCCGCATCGCCACCGCCTGGGCCACCGCCCCCATCGGCAACTTCGTCACCGAATTCGTGCCCGACGTCGCGCGCCACATCAACTTCAACATCGTGTTCGTGCAGCGCATCATCGACCAGGTCGCGGTCGAAGAAGGCGGCGGCCTCTCCACTACGCCGCAGCCATAACCTATGGCGAGGTCAGGCGCGGAAAATGGCGTTACTTCCTGAAGTATCGCGGCCGATGCCCTGGAGCCCACGGATTGTAATGCTCTGCAAATTCGGCGCGCTGTTCCGTGGGCGGATGCGAATAGGTCCAGAACTCGACGAAGGGGTTCGGATGCGGATTGTCCAGCCATAGCTGCGCATCGCTGCAGAATGAATCCACGGCTGCCTGCCGCGCGCTCGGCACCAGCCCGTGAATCACCTCCTGCCCGTACACATCGGCCTGATGCTCGATGTGCCGCGACATCGCGTTCCCGATAGGATCGGCGAGAAACCCAAGCCCCACCAGCAGAAACAGCACCAGCCCCAGCGAGGCCCAGCCCGCCGCGGATTCGATCCCCAGGCGCGGTCCGCGCACGCGAATCAGCCACCGCAGCAGCACGAAACCGATCCAGTAGAAAAACAAAATAATCGGGACGGAGAACGCGATGCCCTTCGCGATGTGGTGCAGCACATAATGCCCCTGCTCATGCCCATACGTGAAGAGGATCTCGTTCGGCGTTTCCTCGTGGATCGTCGTGTCCCACACCACGATCCGCTTCGACGCTCCCAGCCCGGTCACATAGGCGTTCGGTCCGGTCACCTTGCGGCTCGCGTCCATCAGAAGGATGCGGCTCGGCGGAATATGCAGCCCCCCGCGGGCGGCCACGCGCTCCAGTTGATCCACCAGCGCGGGATCCACCTTCTGGAGCGGCTCAAATTTGTTGAACAGCGGATCGATGACGATGGGGGCGGCGAAAACCGAGAAGACTTCCACGGGGATGGTGAGAATCCAGAACCATAACCACCACCGCCGCGGCGCATGGCGCATGAGCCCGTAGAGCACGCTCAGCACAATCGTGCCCACGACAACGTAAATTCCCGTGGACTTCGCCCAGTCGCCCCACCACGCCGGCCAGGACTCGACCGACAGGCCGTAGCGCAGCCCCACGCGATGCCCCAGCAGAGCCAGCGGCAGATTCAGGGCTACAAAGATGAGCAGCCACAGCGGCGCCGCAACCAGCCCCTGCAGCCAGGGCCGCGGCGACACGCGCCCCGCCAGCCGCGCCATCGGCGTTCCGGCGCCCGCCAGCAGCCACAGCGTCAGCAGCAGCCACGCCGTCCCGCCGAAATAAAGACCGATGCTCCAGTGGCTGAGCGCGATGGCCGCGGCCAGCTTCCGCGGCGGCATCGAGCAGATGCATTTCGCCGCCGCGCCCGGCAGCGCTGTTGCGAAGACGCCCATCGCTCTATAGATTGAACAGCTCCCTCAGCCGTTTCGTCTGCGCCCGGCTCACCGGAATCTCCGTCTGCTTCTTGTCGTCCATACGCAGCTGGTACGTGCTCTTGAACCACGGCACCACTTCGCGGATGTGGTTGATGTTCACCAGATACGACCGGTGCGCCCGCCAGAAGACTTTCGGATCGAGCAGATCGATCAGTTCCTCCAGCGTGCGGCACTTCGACTGCCCCTCCAGCGCCGGCGTGACCACGGAGATAATCCCCTCCTCGATCGATGCAAAGCAGATGTCCTTCTGGTCGATGAGCAGCAGACGGCTGCCTGCCTGCACCACGATCTTGCCGCTGTGCGGCCGCGGCGCCTGATGCTGCTCGATCAGCTTCAGCAGCGTCTCCACGCGCAAATCTCCCGGCGCCGGAGCAGGCTCGCCGTTCACCTCCTGCAGCCGCAACCGCGCGCGTTCCACCGCCTGCATCACCCGGTCGCGGTCGAAGGGCTTCAGCAGATAATCGATGGCGTTGACATCGAACGCGCGCACCGCGTACTGGTCGTAGGCGGTCGCGAAGATGATCTGCGGCAGCCGGTCGCCCTCGCCCAGTTCCAGCAGCTTCTTCAGCACGGCAAAGCCATCCAGCCCCGGCATCTGCACATCCAGAAAAACGATGTCGGGATGATGGGTGCGGATCAGGTCCACGGCTTCCACGCCGTTGGTGCCTTCGCCGACAATCTCGACGTCCCCGCTGTCGAGCAGGTATTTCAGCTCTTCGCGGCTCAGCTCCTCATCGTCGACAATCAGCGCAGTCATGGGCATACGGCAACCTAAGAATATAAGAAGAGCGGAACGGAAGGGTCAATGAAAGCGGCACAACCGCCGGAACTGGAAGCGGAACCCTGCCGACACCGACCGCGGCGCAGCCGATTCCGCACAGACCCTCTGGGCCAAGGTAGCGGAGCAGTGAATTACTAAAAGGTGACTAAAGAGGGTCTACTCCTGTGCACCTAAAGCGCGGGTTTCCCGCTAACGTCGTCTGCATCAGTAGTTCACCTTATCGTTGGAGGACCCCCATGTTGCTCAATCGCAGGGCCCTACTCCATTCCGTTCCGGGGGCGGTTGCCGGGATCGCTCTGGCTGAGCTTCCACCTTAAACTACTCGCTCAAAATCCCACCTGCCCCGGTGGAACCTGCGGACCTCGCAACCCACCCCCCCGCCCACCTGCCCAACTCCACAGTAGTCGAAGGTTGGCTCGCTTCAATGCAGACCCTTTCAGCTGACGCTCATGGTGCCGGCGCAACCGCCAGTGATTTCGCCTCGGCCTCAACTACTATGTCGATGCTCAGCGCTGAGCTCACCCGGGTGGGGATCAACGCAGTGGTTGACTCCTGGATTGCGGCAAACTCCTCATATCTCCTGGCGACTGACCCGACTTCTATCGATCCGTCAAGAATCCTGGCCATGACGCAGCCCTTCGTCCCGACCATCACGCTCAACGACATCTCCTTGGTTCTCTCCCAGCCGACGACAGCTCAGATGGCCCAGAATCTCGTCTCTCAAAATACCGCGACGACCCTTGCGCAGGTAGCAACCAACCTCAATGGTCTCTCCCAGATTGCCGTTACCGGCGGGCCGATCAAAGCCATCGCGGCGCGCGGCCTCCGGGCTGGGGAACCACAGATGAAAGAGGCCAATGCCTGCGAGACGGGGTGGCTGATCGGTGCCACCATGCTGGGGGTGCTGGCCTTCGGCATCGGCGTCGCCACGGAAAATCCCGTGCTCATCTATTTGGGGGCCGGGGAACTCCGCTTCAGCGATATGGTTGCCATTGCAGGGCTGCTTGAGGGCATAGCCGGGGTTACATGCTAATACGCCGGTAGAGAGGGGATGAATTGACACCAATGCGAGTCGGTTTCACGTGGAAGCGCGGCCGCGACGCTGTGACGACATTCGTAAGCAGCGCCGTGATCTCCCTATTGTTTACCGTCCCCGCGTTCATCGCCCTGATCCGGATGGTTCGAGCGACTCCGGCGCTGCACATGTGGGGCTCGCTGGCCATTGTGGTAGGTATTGGGTTCGTTCTCCTGCCGGTCCGGCGGCTCCGCGCCGCCTGGAAGGGCGCCGCCCCGCGAGCAATTGACGATCCGGTGCTCCGCGAAACCGTGAACATGATGATGTTGATGTTCTTCTGGGGCAATGTGCTGTTCACGGTTCTCGCCCTGCTGGTCTACGCCGTCTGGAATTCGCGGTAACGCCGAGCTTGCGCCCAGGCGCGCACCCGTTGGGAGTTGCGCGCCCTTTCTATTTCGGCGAACGCGCTGAAAGCGCGCTCATTCGGTGAAAGCGTGCAGCCGTTTGGGAGGGTGATCCGCCGCCAGCTCATGTCCGCAGTGGACGCAATAAAGGTCCGTGACCCGCGCCGTGCGATGGCAATTGCCGCAGCAGGGCGCCACCTGGTAGGCGCATTGCGGACAGAAATGGTACTCGCTCTCGACGCGCGCGCTGCACACCGGGCACAGCGAAAGCACCGGCTGCCGGAGCAGGAAGTACAGCACCGCGCCGATCCCGCTCGGAATTACCAGGCAAACCACCGTCCACAGCGTGGTGCTCATCCCGCGCCGCGGAGAATCGCGGCTCACATAGCCCACCATCAGCACGTACAGCGCGGCGAGCGCGGCCAGCGTGATGTTGAAGTACGCGCGGAACCAGAAGGGCAGATTGGGCGGATGATGCCGATGCGCGGGCACCACAATCCACATCAGGTACTGCATCAGCGTGAACACGGCAACCGCCCCCGCGATCGACCACCCGGGGATCAAGCGCAGCTCGCCGGCAAAGCCGTCGGTGTTCGCGCTGGGACGTTGTGGGTTTTCGGATTTCATGACTGCCAAAGGTTCGCCTGCCGGCCCTTACCGCTGCTCCTCATTCGCGCGATCCTGCCGCCCCCGCCAGCTCACCAGCAGCACCGCGAACATCGCCGACAGCAGCACCAGCGAGAGCGTCAGCAGCATCACCGGCATGTCGGTAAATGCCTCGCCGGCGGCCAGATCGGTCAGGGCGCTCCACAGCGCGGGCGCGGCCAGCACCACCAGCGTGCCCAGAGCCAGCAGGATATATCCCATCTGCTTGCGCCGCTGCTGCCGCTGCACCCGCATCTGGTGCGCGGCCTCCATCACAGAGCGGCGCGTGCGCAGCACCACTTCCGGCATGGGATGGCCGTGGGCCCGGCTGCGCGCGAAATCGCTGTTCATCGCGCCTCCTGTTCGCCGCCGCTCCGGGCGCGCGCCGCCGCCACATGGGGCTTCAGCGCGGCCAGCCCGCGATAGAGTCGCGACTTCACGGTGGACAGCGGAGCGCGCGTGAGGCGCGCGATCTCTTCGAGCGACATATCCTCGTGGAAGCGCAGCGTGAGCACCTCGCGCTGCAACGGCTCCAGCGTTAAAAGCGCCTCAGTCACCAGCGTGCCGTGCTCCAGTGTGGCCAGATGATCGAACGGGGTCTTTTCCTGGCTGGGAATCTCGAAGGGCCGGTCGTCCTCGCTCTTCTCGAACATCTCTTCCAGGCTGGCCATCGGCCGCCGCCGCAGATCGATCACCAGGTTGCGCGCGATCGTAAACAGCCAGGTATCGAAACGCGAGTTGCCGTTGAACTGCGAGCCGCGCAACAGCACGCGCATCCACGTTTCCTGGAAAAGATCCTCGGCCAGTTCCCGGTTCCCGGTCAGATACAGCAGGTAGCGCAGCAGCCGATGCTGATATTGCAGGATCAGCTCGTCGATGAGCCCCGCGTCGTGGCGCTTCAGGCCCTCCGCCACAAGAACGTTTTCCTGCCGAATTTGCTCCGCCAACTGCAGTGCCGCCGCGCTCATGTCACCCACACAGACGGGTGAACCCAGCCCTAAGACGCTCCCCGCAATCAGTTTTTCCACTTTTCCCGCGAAGTCCACCCGGATACCGCCTCCGCACCGCCAAAAACTGCCCCGGCCCCTGGCCGGAGAGTCGATCCCCTGCAACATGGAGTTAACTCATTATCTCAGGATCGGCCCTGGAGCCGACGATACACTGGTGACGATGGTAATTCTCTACGGCCTCCACCCGGTGGAGGAAGCTCTGCGCTCCGGCTCGCGCCACTTCGACCACGTCTGTGTGGCGCGGGAACGGCACGACGAGCGGCTGGCCCAGGTGGCGGCCCTGTGCCGGGCAGCGGGCGTAAAGCTCCGCACCGAGCCGCGCGAGGCGCTCACCCGCCTGGCCCGCACACCGGCCCACCAGGGCGTGGTGGCTGTGGTTCGGGAACGCGATTTCCTCGATGCCGAAGACCTGCTGAAGGGTCCGGAGCCGCGCCTCGTCCTCGCCCTCGACGGCATCGAAGACCCCCAGAACCTGGGCGCGCTCCTGCGCAGCGCCGAAGCCGCCGGAGTCGACGGCGTGCTTTTCGCCGAGCGCCGCGCCGCGCCGCTCAGCCCGGTCGCCGTCAAAGCCTCCGCCGGAGCTGCCGAGCATCTGCGCCTAGCGCGAGTCGTCAACCTGGTGCGCGCCCTGGAACTGCTCAAGGAGAGGGGGCTGTGGCTCGTGGGTCTCGACGAGCGCGGCGCCCAGGATTACGACCAGTACGATTTCACCTCCGGCGCCGTCATCGTCCTTGGACGTGAAGGCGCCGGGCTCCATGATCTTGTGCGCCGAACCTGCGACCATCTCCTGCGCATCCCCATGTCCGGCCAGGTGGCATCGCTCAACGTCTCCGCGGCCGGCGCGGTGGTCCTCTTTGAGGCGGCTCGCCAGCGTCGCGCCGCTCGCGAGCCGCGGCCCGCGAGCATTCCCGAGAAAAAGCAACTGAAGGGCCTGGGTTCATGAAGTTTTGGCATTCGATGGCCGCCGTCACACTCGGCGGCTCAGTCCTTTTCGCTCAGCAGGTGCGGCAGCCCCAGGTTCTCTTCTCCGGAAAGCCGAAATCCGCACAGCCCGCTCCGCCTGCGCCCGCGGCGATCACGAACGCCCAGCGAAGCGCAGTGGACATTACCGCCTGGAATCTCGACGTCCATCTCGAGCCCGGCAAGCAAGCCATCGAGGCTCACGCGCGCGTCACCCTGCGCAACGCCGGATCCACGCCCCTCACCGTCATCCCGCTCCAGCTATCCTCCACGCTCCGCTTTGAAGACGTCGGCCTGGCAGGCAAGGCTCTTCCCTTCACCCAATCCATTCTGCCCAGCGACGCCGACCACACCGGCGAGTTGCGCGAGGCCGCCATCACGCCGCCGCACCCGCTCGCCCCCCTGGCTGAAATCACCCTCACCGTCGATTACGGCGGCATCGTCCCCGTCTCGGCGGACCGCATCACCGCCCTCGGCGCGCCTGCCGCCACCGCTGCAGCGTCGGACTGGGATCGTATCTCCACCGGCTTCACCGGCCTCCGCGGCTTCGGAGATGTCGTCTGGTATCCCGTCAGTTCGCTGCCCGCGGCTCTGGGCGACGGCGACAAGCTCTTCACTGAAATCGGCCGCCAAAAGCTGATGGACCAGGACGCCACCATGGCTCTGCGCGTCACCGACGAGTTCACCGGCGATCCGCCTAACGCCGCCCTGCTCAACGGCCACTGGGTTGCGCTCAGCAAGCCCCTCGTGATGCCCACCGACGCCTATCCCGGCGTGATCACCTGCACTCTGCCCGCCACGCGCCTCGGCTTCGAGGCCCCATCGCTCTTCCTGGCGCGACGTACTCAGTCCGGCGGGAACGGCATCCGCGTGCTTTCCACCGCCGGCAGCCAGAACCACGCGCAGGACTACATCGCCGCCGCGGCCCGCGTGCAGCCGCTCGTGCAGCGCTGGCTCGGCACCAGGCCCCACCCCAAACTCACCATCCTCGACCTGCCCGAGACCGGCGACGCCCCCGCTGAAACCGGCAACGTTCTCGCCATCCCGCTGGCATCGAGCGATGCCTCCGGGCTCGCACCCATCCTCGCCCGCGGACTCGCGCATGCCGCGTTCTGGTCCCCTCGCGGCTGGCTCAACGAGGGGGTTGCAAACTTCATCGGCACCCTCTGGCTCGACTCCGCGGACAGCCGCACCGCCGCCCTGGAAAGCATGAACGCCGGCCGCCCCGCGCTCTCTCTCGCTGAGCCTGCCTCACCCGGCGTCTCCAACGGCCAGGACCTTCTCCACGCGGAGAGCGCCGTATATGTCCGCACCAAAGCCACCTATGTTCTCTGGATGCTCCGTTCCATCGCTGGCGACGATGCGCTCCAGAGCGCGCTGCAGGCCTACAACCCGGCCCAGGATACGACGCCGGATTACTTCGAGCATCTCCTCGAATCCGACGCCGGACAGGATCTCCGCTGGTTCTTCTCGAGCTGGGTCTACCACGACGATGGGCTGCCCGATCTCTCCATTACCGGGGTCTTCTTCTCGCCCGAAGCGCACTTCACCGATCTGGTCGCCGTCGACATCGTCAACAAGGGTTATGCCGAGGCCCAGGTTCCCCTCACCATCAAAGGCGCCGATACGTCTGACACAGTCCAGGTGCGAGTTCCGGCGCACGGGACCATCACCCGCCGGGTCATCTTCCAGGAAGCGCCCACTTCTGTCACCCTCAACGACGGCAGCGTCCCGGAAGTTCAGGACAGCGTCCACATAAAAACCGTCAGGGAAACGCCGCCCGGTTCTGTGCAGTGAGAACGGCTGCGGGTAGCCCGCATCCGCTGGGTTTGCCTGCTGCGGAAGAGCCTCGCCGCTGCGAAGCCTTTAGTGAGCGGCGTTTGTGGGATGGGCCAGCGTTCCGAGGATGCGCACCGCGCCGCCGCGCCGCCGCACCGTGAGAGTCAAGTGCCGGTCGAAACCGATCGTGCCGCGCACCGCCGTCAGACGTCCGGCTCGCGTCAGGCCCCCGCCTGTCAAATCCAGCGCGCGATTCACCACCGTGCCGCTCCCCGTCCAGAGCGCAAAGCGCCCCAGCGGTCCCGAGGGCGCCGCGAGGCCGCCATTCTGCCACGTGAAATGAAATTCCCCCGCCGCCGAAGTGGCCAGTGCCGCAGTGCTCCTCCCACTCAGCGTCAGCATGGCGTCGCCGTCAAAGCGTCCCGCTCCCCAGTGCTCGCGAAACATCTCCCCGGCCTCCGAAGGCCGCATGCCCGTGCACCGCAGATCCACCTTCCAGCTGGGAGTGCCGTTCAGGGCCGTCATCGCAGCGGTCGCATGGAGTGTTCCGCCAAAGGCCGACGCGTCCACGGACTTCAGAGTCAGCCCCGTCCGATCCACGGAAATCGCAGCCGTTACCTGATGCAGGGCCAGCCGGTCCAGAGTGAAAACCTTCGCCTGGATCGTGCCCTCGAGCGGCGGCCACGTCGCCGGCTTCGGTGCCCCCAGCGCATTGGCAAACATACGGTCGAAGAATCCCGGGCGCCTTCCCGCGAGCGCGGCCTCGATGGTGGCGCCGCTCAGCGCGGGCGCCCGCAGCGTGAAGGTGGCCGCGCACGGTGACGGCTGGGCACACGTCCGGGGGTACGTCACCGATCCGCTCAGCGCAATGCCCTGGTAGCGAATGGAGGCATCGTGCCACGCAATCTGCCCGGGACCGATGGCGATCTCCGCTGCGTCGACCGCGACCGGCGCGGGCAGGAAGCCCGGACGCACCAGCAGCCCGGCAACATGTACAGTGCCGCTCGTGCTCAGCCCCATGTCCGAGACGCCCAGCGGAGGCAGCCACGCTCCCGTTGTCGTCACATTCAGATCCGCGCGCCCCTTGCGGCCCACCACTGCCAGCGTATGGTTCAGCAGCCCCAGCGTCGCTCCCGGAGCAGTGAGCCGCTGCACCGCGGCTGCGCCTTCCAGGTGCAGCGTGAATCCACTGCGCGACAGGCTGCCATCGGCGGTCAGCGGAGCAGCCTCGCCAAACGGAATCGTCACCGGTTCCAGCAAAATCCCGTGCGGCTGCGCCGCTGCTGCCTCGCGCCGCCGCGCTCCGCGCCCGCGCTCCGCGCTCTGCCGCGGCGCCGGTTCCGCCGCGGCAAAATGCAGCGGCGGCAGCGCCCAGGTTCCGCCGGCATTCGCGATTGACACCCCGGTGGCCGTCGCCGCGCCCGAAACTACCCGCTGGCCGCCCGACACCAGCCGGAACTCGCCGTTGATGTCGCCGGTCGCCGTCGCGCTCTGCAGGCTTGAGCGCATCAGCCCAAGCAGGCTCAACGGAAGCTCGGCCGGAACATGATTGATTTCCAGTTGAAGATGCGCGCCGCTCTCCACCGATTCCGCCACGCTCCCCGTGAGCAGCAGATGACCGGGAACGACGGGTACAAAACAGGTGATGCCGTTCAGCGCGCGCTGCTCATGCAAATACTCCGCGCTGCACGTCGCGTCCACGTTTAGCGTCGATAGCGGCTGATATTCCTGCCGCCGCAGGTTTCCGATGTGCACCGTGGATTTCAGCAGCAGGTCGGCGGGTGTGCCCCTGATTCGGCCGGTCAGGTCCAGGCTGGCCCGCCATCCCGTATCCTCTCCGCTCAGCAGCTCGCTCACCTGCCCAAGCTGCGCGCCGCGCCAGGCCACATTCAGATCCACCGGCAGCGTTCTCAGGTTCGCGCTGCGCCGCAGCGCGCCGGACACGTTCAGTTCGCCCACATCGGAGAGCTCCAGCGGAAGATCCGTCCGCACCGGCTGCGCCTTCAGCCGCAGCCGCCACTGCCCGCCCCCCGCCTGCCACATGGAGAACTCCGCGTTCAGCAGCGAGAAGGGCTTCTTCTCCACGCCCTCCTTGAAATCGATCCGCGAGTCCGTCGCTTCGATGTAGGGGAAGCGCGGCGTCGGTCCCGCGTGCCGCTGTGCAGTGGGCGCCTGCTGAAGCTGCGCGGCGCGCAGCAGAATCGAGTCCACGCTCCACTGCCCCGCCGCATTCCTCACCAGGTTCAGGCTCGCCTGGTCCAGGCTGATCCGGCTGATCTCCAGCCGCCGCCGCCACAGCGAGCTCAGCCGCAGCGACACCATCACGGAGCCCGCATGGAGCGCCGGCTCATATCCGAACGCGGGATCTTCCTCGACGGTGAAATTGTTCAGCGTGATGCCCGGCGTGGGCAGCAGTTGCAGCGAGATTCCGCCGGCGGAAACCGGCCTGCCCAGAGCCCCCGCAATGCTCGCCGTGATGGATCGCCGATAGCGCCCCAGGCTCACCAGCGGCGGAATGAAAATCGCCAGCAGCAGTGCGGCCAGCGCCACCAGAACCGCCGCAATCCGCCGCCGTCGCCGAGTCCGCTCTTCCGGCGTTAACTCTTCCCCCAGCTCGTCCTCGGCGTTCATGGCTAGTGGATGATGTGGAACGTGCGGCTCCACCGCGTTTGCGTGAAGAAGTGCAGGGTCTCATGCCCGATCCAGGCAATCTCGTCCGCGAACGACGTCTTGTACTGCTCGCTGTCCGGTGTCCGGAACGACCAGTAGACCAGCAGCGGACGCCCCACGATGTTCGCACGCGGCACAAATCCCCAGTACCGGCTGTCCAGGCTCACCGAGCGATTGTCGCCCATCACGAAATACATCCCCGGCGGCACCACCAAATCCGCGTTGTGGATGTACTGCGGCAGGGCCTCGCCCCATTCCGCCGTCACGTCGTCGTCCGCCGGCGGAGGCACGTCGGGAAAATCGTCGCGGTACGGCAGAAATCCCGGCTGGTCCGGAGGCTGCTTTACCCACGGCTCCTTCAGCTCCACCCCGTTGCGGTAGACCACCCCGTTTTCCAGATGAATGCGGTCGCCAGGCAGCCCGATCACGCGCTTGACCAGAAACAAATGCTCGCCGTTCGATTCCAGGGTGGGCTTGTAGAAGACGATGATGTCGTCCCGGCGCACGTTGCGGTAATAGACGAACGGCGCCCACTTCGCGGGAGGCGCCAGCGTAATCCGGTTCACCAGCACGTGGTCCCCGATCAGCAGCGTGTTCTCCATCGACGACGACGGAATCGCGAAATTCTGGAAAATGAAGGTGAGAACGAAGAGTCCCACCACCAGTACGCCACAAATGGAGGCAAAGGCTTCAAGAGGAGTTTCGTCGGTGGTTGGTCGAGGCTTCGTTTCCAAATGTCGGTCCATGCGCCGAACAGTGCGTCAGTGCACCACGCGCCCAATCCGGTTCCAGCGCGCGAAGTCCTTTATCCTGTCCAGCAGATCGGTTTTCTGTCTTAGGCTATCATCCTGCGTCGGATCGGTCGCCGATGGCTCGCGCAGCGAGAAATAGATCAGGAACCCCCGCCCCACAATATTCTGCCGGGGCACAAATCCCCAGTACCGGCTGTCGCGGCTGAAATTCCGATTGTCGCCCAGCACAAAGTAATGGCCCGCCGGCACCAGCAGTTCGCCCGCGTGCACGTCCTGCTGCATCTGCTGCCACCAGCCCGGGTCCACTCCAGGATCGGTATACAGCCGCTGCGGGAATTCGTCTCGATACTCATCCTGATACGCCGGCTCGAACGCCACGTACGGCTCGTCCAGCGGAGTTCCGTTGATGCACGCGAGCCCGTCCTGCAGATGCACCGCGTCTCCCGGCAGCCCGATCACCCGCTTCACAACGTGTTCCGACGGCTTGTCGGGATAGTGGAACACGATAATGTCGCCCCGCTGCGGTTCCCGGTACGGCAGCAGCCATCCCCACGGACCCGGCGGCGCGAACGTCATCTTATTCACCAGCAGAAAATCGCCCACCAGCAGCGTATGCTCCATCGACTCCGATGGAATCCGAAACGGCTGCGCGATAAACGTGAGCACAAACACCGCAATCACGATCACCCGGAACAGGGAGCCGGCCATGTCGAGTATGTTCGGTATGACCGCGTCGCGCGCGTCAGGCTTCGCCGCCAGTTCGCGCCGCAGCGCCACGTCGTCGCTCTCGCCGCGTTCCCCTCCCAGCACCCGCCGCGGCGGCGGCACGGCGGTCGCCATGGGGTCCGCGCGATCCGGCGGCGGCACGCTCGCGCTCATTACGCGTTCTCCTTCAGAATCTCCAGCGCCTGCCGCGCCGCGTCCTGTTCCGCCAGCTTGCGATTTCTTCCTGTTCCTGTGGCCAGCGCCTCGCCCCCGATGCGCGCCTCCACAAAGAACTGCTTACAGTGGTCCGGCCCGCTCTCCGCGACGGTGCGGTACTCGGGCTGCCCCAGCCTGCGCGCCTGCAGCAATTCCTGCAATCCGGATTTGTAATCTCCCATCCCCGCCGCCAGTTGCCCGCGCAGCGCCTCTGCCGAGGGCTCAATGATCACCCGGTCCACCACCCGCCCCACCGCCTCGGCGCCCGCATCCAGAAACAATGCCCCCAGCACGGCCTCCATCGCATTGGCCAGCAGCGCCGGCTTGGCCCGCCCGCCGCTGTTCTCCTCGCTCCTGCCCAGCAACAAACATTTCCCCAGTTCCAGCTGCCGCGCCACCTGCGCCAGATTTCTCCGGCTCACCAGCGCCCCGCGCAGCCGCGTCAGGTCGCCTTCCGCCAGTTCCGGATACCGCAGATACAGCGATTCCGCCGCGGCCAGTCCTACCACCGCGTCCCCCAGGAACTCCAGCCTCTCGTTGTCTTTATTCGCCCCGCTCCTGCTCTCCGGCGTGCCGTCACGAGTCAGCGACCGGTGGGTCAGGGCCTGCTCCAGCAATTTTCGATCTTCAAATCGATAACCCAGGCGGGTTTCCAGCTCCTCCAGCCGGGCGGGGAGGCAGCTTCTTTCCACTGCGGCGGAAAGCGCGCCGGTCGTTACGCCGGGATCGTGAGCGGAGGACTCCATGCGCGGCTTCCTCCCTCATTATGGCAGAGGCGCCGGAGGACATCCGGCACCACCCGCGTTTCGCGATTCGGCAGGCGCCGGGCTCACCCCCCTCACAAGCCGTGACGAATCGCAGCGTCCTGAACGCCCGGGGATATCTCCTTCTAGTTCTAGCCCTGGCCGGACCCACCCTTGTCCGCAATCTGGTCAGCCCTGCTGGGAAGGGTCTCGAATTACTGCGGCCGACGGTCTCGTTCAGCTCGCCACTTTCGCGGGCTGCACAAAAATATCCGCCCCCATTTCCGGCGCCAGGAACACCAGCTCCCAATACCCTCCGCACTTCCAGGTCTTCACCGTGTGATGGCCAAACTTCACCTGATACGCCCCATCCGGCAACTCGGGAGAGTCCTCCGTGATCCGGCAGCGGGTGAAAATCCGGCCTGTCGACGAACTCTCCTGCCACACCTCAAGGGTGCACTTCGATTCAGCTTCCGCACCGCGCAATGTGGCCGGAATATGGATTACGGAACTCACGACGGGCTCTCCACCTTCTCTCGAACCGCGAGGTTAGGGACATAAGTCGACCGAGCACGATCAAGGACCATTGCCTGGATGGCGTCAACCTTGGCAGACTCCCTCAACCAAAGGCAGGGGATAAATCGCACAGAGGGATGGAGCCGGCTCTTTTCGAATCGTGTCGTGCGCAATGTGAAATCGCCCGTCCTGCGCAGCCTGATTTTCACATTGGCATCCTGGTCATTCCGGCAATGGCTCAGATGCCAACCCCGCGTTTTCAGTTGTCAGACCTTTCGCTAAGAACCGCTGAATGTTGGGCTTAGCGGGCCTATGTCAGCTACATGACATTGAAAAATAAGGAAATACGGAAAGCGAGATCTGGATTCGCTCCGCTACGGCAGCACGGGATTCCAAGCCCGCCGCCCGTATCCTGGACTGTTCCACGACCGGTGCGGCCGCACCCAAATTGCGGAGCCGGAAGCTGTTCGCTTACTGTGGCTGCGGCGTTGCCGAAGGTTCCTTCGGCGGGGCGGCACTCTCCGACTGCGCCTGCGGCGGCAGTGCAAACGGCTTCTTCAAGCCCGACTGCGCGGCCGCCAGCGTGTCCGGCTGGCCATCGCGCGATTCCAGGGCGGCCTTGTATTCGGCCAGCGCCTGCTGACGCTGATCTTCCACGTCGTAGATCCGCCCCAGATAAATGTGCGACCACGCGACCAGCCGCTGATCCTTCGACTCAGTGACGGTCTTGTGGAACGCCGCCACCGCCTGACCCACCTGGTTGCTCATCAGGTCCGCCCGCGCCAGAATGAACTCCGCGCGCCCCGGCTCGCCGCTATGGTCCTCGATCGCCTTCTGCGCCAGCGCCGTCGCCCCAGCCACGTCCCCCTTCATCAGCCGCAGCTCGGCCACGTCCAGCCCCTGCGGCCGCGGGGAGGCGTGCGCCAGCATCTCCCCCTCCCAGTGCGGGTCGAAGGCAATATTCCGCGCCGCATGCACAATTGCGTCCACGTCCATCCCGTAGACCATCGGGCCAATCGCCTCCGACAGGCTTTGCGGCGTCTTCTCGAACGCTGTCAGCTGGGTGTAGAAGTACCGCGTAATCACAAATCCCTGCGCCATCGAGTGCTCCACCGCCGCCTCGCGCACCTCCTCGGCTTTCTGCAGCGATTCGTTGTGGGCGATCTCGTACGGCTCCGCCTGGCTGCGCGGTAAGCCCGCCGGCACCTTGACGATCGGCACCCCGGTGTTCATAATCCGCGCCTCAATCGCCCGGATCATGCTCTCCACCACCAGGGCCACGATGTCGTTCTTGAAGTTGAACGGAAGCGGCGCGTAATCCACGGTCTTCAGAATCGGCTGCATCCGGATCATGTCGTTCTGCCGCGAATACAGCAGCGGCTCGATCTCGTAGTGCAGGTAAACGTGCCGTACCATCTGCATCGCAATCGCCCCGTTCTTCGGCGATGCCACCACAACGTAGTTCGAGCCGTACACGCGAGCGTTCGTGTCTTCCGGAGACAGCATCGGCTCGATTACCACCAGAAAGCGCCGCCCCGTCGAGATCGACGCCGGCATCTTGAGGTAATAATTCGTGCTCACAATCATCTGCGACAGCGGACCGTGCAGCTTCTCCGCGATCGCGTCATACGCCGGCCGGTTCTCCAGCCAGATCACGTGCAGATCGATGTCCTGCGCAAACTTCCGGACCAGGGGCAGGACCAGCAGCACCCCGTTGGCATCCGGCGGCAAATCCTGCTCGTGGACGCTCGGCGTCAACATCGGCGGAGGGGTCAGGTACACCGCCAGTGAGACGTACTGCGCCAGGTTCCGCGCCGGATCGTCCAGCTTGTGCTGATCGATATAGAGGCACAGCTTGTCGCGATCGTCGCGCGCCGCCTCCGAACTCTGCGCCGCCTGGTTTACTTCCCCCCGTATCGTCTGCCGAATCGGGTCCGACTCGTTCAGCCCGTTATCGTAGCCGCACGCATTCAGCGCCACCGCCAGGTCGAACATCGCCTCGCTGGTCTGCATGCTCACCGTGGGGCCCGCCGGATCCAGCAGCGCCGGCCCTTTGCCCGCCCGCGCTGTGGCCGGCAGCTCGGCCGGCGGCGCGGGCATAATGCCGGGCGGCGGCAGCGTGTTCGGACGCGGCGAAGGCAGGGGAATCGTCTGCTGCGCCAAGCAGGGCACAGCCGGCAAAGCTGCAATCAACAAGCAGGGCAGCAGGAAACGGCGCAGAGAGGAAAACAACGGCATATCGATGGGAAGGGCCTGACTGCTTTTCAGTCTATGCAACCGCTTAAGCCGCGGTCAATGGACGCCGGCATTCACCGTTCGATGCCGACCATCCCGCGAAAGCGACCGCCTTTCGCACCTGATCGCGCCGGACCCATTCCGCCTCAACTCCAGCTACTCGGTCCCCTGCTCGTTACTCGGTGTGTCGCAGCTCTCCCTGAATGTCACGACGAATTGCCTTGATCGACGACGCTACTGCCACCAGAACGCAAGTCCCCAGAACGATGGCCGACGTGTAAAACAAGGGCTCGATGGTCCAGCCCCGCCGCCGGGTAGGCTATGTTGAATCCACCTTTTTGCGGGCACGAGCACGGCCGCCCCCGCAGCTATGGCGGTAGCCGCTGCGATGATGGAATCGGTGGCAATATCCGCCAGCAGTCTCAGCCGTCCAGCCCCCAAAGCTTGTTTGATCGCAAGCTCTTTCGATCGCAATGCAAGCGCGTACCCCAGAAACCCGTACAAGCCGCTCGCGCAAATCAAGAGCGCGGCGCCTGCCAGTGCCGCCAGAAAGCCACTCTCCATCGTTTGATTATCCAGCGAATGGTCAATGATGGCTCCATAACTCGTTGCATCCTGGTAGAAGCCATTTTCGAGTAGCTGGGAATCTCTTCACGACACCCTCCTTAGTAAATTGCACTACGGGGGGCGGGGGTATCTCAAATATTAGTCACGGACGTCAAGACTGCTGCTCAGGAAAACCGCTGACCGATCCTCCGCTGCCCATCACGCCACCGCCATGGCGCGAATCTCTTCCTTCCGCACCGTCAGCTTCTCCACCAGGTCGGTCCGCACCTCGAACCCGCGTCCCGGCGTCTCCGGCACATCGATCTGCCCCAGGTCCGACACCGTCACTTCCGGTTCGATGATGTCTTCCTTCCAGTAGCGCTTCGAGGCGGAGACATCGCCCGGCAGCGAGAAGTTTTCCAGCGACGACAGCGCGATGTTGTGCGACCGCCCTATGCCCGTCTCCAGCATCCCGCCGCACCACACAGGGATCCCGCGCTCCTGGGCGGCGTTGTGCACCGCAATGGCTTCGCTGAATCCGCCCACGCGCCCAACCTTAATATTGATGATCCGGCACGACTCCATCTCGATGGCCGCCAGCGCGTCCCGCCGGTTCCGAATGGACTCATCCAGGCAAATGGCGGTATTCAGGCGCTTCTGCAGCATCGAGTGGAAATAAAAATCGTCGGCCCACAGGGGCTGCTCGATCATCATCAGATCGAACGCGTCGAAGCTGACAATGTGATCCGCGTCGTTCAGACGGTAGGCCGAATTCGCGTCCACGCTCAGCTCGATGTCCGGCCAGCGGTTCCGCACCGCATCCAGCATCTTCACGTCCCAGCCCGGCTTGCACTTCAGCTTGATGCGCTGATATCCCGCCGCCAGCTCCGTTTCCACCTTCGCCATCTGCTGCTCCATCGTCGCCTGAATCCCGATGGATACTCCGCAGTCGATCTTCTCCCTCGTGCCGCCCAGCAAGCTCGCCAGGGGAATCCTCCGCACCTGCGCCTCCAGGTCCCACACCGCGTTCTCCAGGGCGGCCTTCGCCATGCGGTTCCCGCGCACCTTGCGAAAGATCCCAGGGCATTTCCCGGCGTGCTCCGGGTCGGCGGCGGCCAGCATCGGCCCCAGTTCGCTCTGGATCACCTGCCAGGCCGAGTCGATCGATTCCTCCGAATAATACGGGTGCTCGCCGGCGACGCACTCGCCCCAGCCCGTCAGCCCCTCCCCGCGCAGCTCCACCAGCAGAATGCGCCGCTCCGTTGTTGTGCCGAAGCTGGTTTGAAAAGGATGGACGAGGGGAAGGCGAAGCTCACGCAGAATGATGGCATCGATTCTCATAACTCTCCCGGGTTCGGTAGGTTCAGCCTTGCGAGTTCGTATATGCCGTTACCTTCATTGTCCGTCTGAAATCCAACAACCGCGAGGCCGCGACCAAAGGCCGCCAGAAACCGCTCGCGATTCTCCGCCTGCACCGCCTGCGCCCGGCCGACACTTTCGGCGGACGCTTTCCATGCGCCGATCGCCTGCGGAACCATGATTGTTTCCTGAGTTTGTGGCGGCGTACACGGAGCCCCGCTGAGGATAGCCTTCACCCGTTCCGAGTCCATCCACCACTCCGCATGGAGACGGTCCGTGGGAAGCCCACCCTGCAGTCGAGATGAGGATACACCATAGAAATTTGGCGAGTAACTCCGCACGATCACGCCCAGCCTGTGGATATTCAGATGTGCGTTTTTGATCTCCAGCGGGTCGAATGTCCACTCCATCAGCCGGATTCCCCGGCTCACTGCCTCCGCCCTCTGGTAGAGCTTCAGCCGCCGCCCGATCCCCGCATTCCGGTAGCGCGGCGTCACCGCCAGCATATGAGAATGCAAATACGGCACTTGCGGCTGTGCCGCATCCGGCCCCGGCTTCATCCCCGGAATCGCCATGGCAAACCCGGCCATCTCTCCCGCCGGATCGAACGCGCCAATCGCCTGCCCCCCCACCCGCTGCGCCACCTTAAACATCCGCCGAGGAATGACATCTCCATCGTCGTAGCCCCACGTCTCGATCTGCAGCCGCACGCAGGCCTCCAGCTCGTCGTACCCCTCGCACGACCGCAGTACGAGCACCGTGCCGTCCGGCGCCTGCACCGTCTCCGGCGGAAGCGCGCTCATCGTCCCTCCCCCGTCGCGTTCTTCGCCCCCTCCCACAACCGCTCCAGCTCCTCCGCCGCAAGCCCCTCCAGCGGACGCCCGCTTGCCGCCTCCATCGCCGCAAATCTCCGCCGGAACTTTTCGTTGGCATCGCGCAGGGTTAACTCCGCATCGACCTTCAGGTGACGCGCGAGGTTAGCCGCCGTAAACAACAGATCTCCCAACTCTTGTGCCGCTTTCTCCATCTCACCCACCCGGATTTCCGCCTCCACCTCCGCAGTCTCCTCCTTCAGCTTTTCCACAACCCCGCCCACCTCCGGCCAGTCGAATCCCACCTTCGCCGCCTTCGACCCAATCTTCCCCGCCTCCATCAGCGCCGGCATCGCCCGCGGAACGCCATCCAGCCGGCCCGCCCCTCCGGCCTCCCCGAGCCCCTTCCGGCCGTCCCCCGGACGGGCAGCCCTCTCCAGCCTCTTGATCTCTTCCCAGTTCCGCAGCACCTGCCCTGAGCCAATCCCTTTCGTCTCCAGTCCCTCCGCCCGGTTCCCCGCTTCCGCCGCGGCCGCTTCTCCAAACACATGCGGATGCCGCCGCACCAGCTTCCGATTGAGCCCGGCAATCACATCGCCGATGCTGAAGTATCCGGCTTCCTCGGCCATCTCGGCGTAGAAGAGCACCTGTAGCAGCAGATCGCCCAGCTCATCGGCCAGGTCCGCCCAGTGCCGGCGCTCGATGGCGTCCAGCACCTCGTAGGTTTCTTCCAGCGTGTATTTGCGAATCGTCGCGAAGGTCTGTTCGCGATCCCACGGACACCCGCCCGGCGCCCGCAGCCGCGCCATAATGCCGACCGCCTCGGCAAACAACTCCCCGGCGCGGCGATTTGCGGCAGCATAGGGTCCCGCGTCGTCCTCAGGAGGCATAATTTCACTCTACAACGAGGATCGGCGCATCCCTGTCATCCTGGGGCCGGGCAGCGCGTTGCGATCAGCACGTTGCGATCTTGCTCGGCGCCCCAACTCCTGCCATCATGATGCCCATGCAAACGCTCTTTGAAGCCGCCGGCGGCATGGACGGCATGCGCCGTCTTGCCCACGCCTGGCACCTCCGCGTGCTCGACGACGAGGTCGTTGCCCACGCCTTCAGCCACGGATTCCAGCCCGACCACACCGAGCGGCTCGCCGCATACTGGGCCGAAGCCCTCGGCGGACCCAGCCTCTATTCCTCAACCTGCGGCGACGAGACCTCCGTCGTCCGCATCCACAGCGGCAACGGAGAACACGGGGAAATGGATATCCGCGCAATCGCGTGCTTCGATCAGGCTCTGGCCGACGTCGCCATCGCAGCCGACTCCGCCCTCGGCCGCGCGCTCCACGACTACTTCGCGTGGGCCACCACGACCACCATGGCCCGCTACCATCGCTCCGCCGACGATGTCCCCGCCGGCCTCGCCATTCCCCGCTGGTCCTGGAACGGCCTCCAGCCGTAGAGATCGAAACTCCGGCGATTCGACGAGCAGATTTCCACCCGTGACGGAGCCGGAACACGAAATCCCTGCGTCAACTCCGTTCTTCCCGGGCCAACCCGGACGGGCTGCTCAGGAGGGCTGTTCAGGAGGGCTGTTCGCAAATGCCGCTCCATTTCGCATTTGCGTATCGCATTTGGGTATACTGCCTCCCACGATTCGTTGACGGTAGTATGCCCGATGTGCTTTCCCGGAGTCCTGGGAAAAGCCTATCGCAAAAGAGAAGAGGCGCCCCAGCTTGTTGCGCAACTCGTGAAGACGGCGAGGGCGATGCAGGGGGCGCGCAAGGAGAGACGTATGCCCAATCCTGACGAGCAGGAGCGGAAGGGGAAGAACAACGCAGCGCGGCTCCAGGCGTTGTTGACTCGTGCCCAAAGCAACAGCAACCCTCAGAGCTGGAGTGAATGGTGGTCGGCGGGAATCTCGCGCCTCGGTTCCGCCGGGTCCGCGGTGAAATCCGGCGCGCAGCACGCGATACTTCACACCACGGCTAAGTTAGTCATGTATGGCGTGGCAACGTTTGTCGTACCTGTAGGCTGGATCGGCGCCATTTTGGCCTGGGGATCTGTAAATCTCGCCTCGCATCTGGGAGAAGAGGCCCTCGAAAAGCTGGCCGACTACGGCGGCGGCATAGCCGAAGACTGGGTGAAGTCGTTCGCGGAGGAAGGAGCAGGCAAGGTGGCTTCGGTGGTGACGGGGGAAGCTCAACCGTCGCCGGCCGAACAGAGGGAGAAGAATCTGCGGGAAGCCACCGACAAGATGTTCGCGACCATCGGCGCGCTGGATATTATCATGCGTCAAATGGACGGCCTCCAGGGAAAGCCGCTGACGTACTGCGACGACGGCAACCTCGTTGCGCGGCTGCAGGTGCGTATCGACACAGAGATAGCGAGCGCAAAGACCCAGGTTTCGCAGCTTCAAAAGCACCTGTCAGCCCTGCAGAAGGCCGTCGCGCAATTCGAGAACCGCAACAACCAGAACCGTGCAGGAGTGATAGCGGCCATCAAACAGGTGCTGAAGGCCGGCGCCACCGACCATTGGAGCAACACCTATTCCGATACGCTGAAGGCCATGTACCGCTGCAGCAGGCAGCACTGTTTCGGCCCGGGCACCGGCAGTCCTGCTAACGACAACAGCTGACCTGTTATTAACTTTCCCGCGGAACGCTGTATCAAGCCTGACGAGGGACAACCGATCACTGACTACTGACAACCCACCACCGACTGCTACCCTGTACCCTTGACGCTTGTCACCGGGATCTTCGTCGTCCTCTTCGGACTTGCCTTGGGCAGCTTCCTCAACGTGTGCATCGCGCGCCTGCCCCGGCATCGCTCCATCGTGCGCCCCGGCTCCGCCTGCCCCAACTGCGGCGCGCAAATCCGCGCGTCGGACAATCTCCCGCTCGTCAGCTTCGCCGTCCTGAGCGGCCGTTGCCGCGCCTGCCGCTGGCGCATTCCCTGGAGGTATCCGGCGGTAGAAGCGGCCACCGCCGCGCTGTTCCTGCTCGCGTACCTTCGCTACGGGCTCACGCTGGCCGGCGTTGGCACCGCGATCCTCAGCTTCCTGCTCCTCGGCCTCGCCGCCATGGACGCCGAAACGATGCGCCTGCCCGACACCTTCACCATTACCGGCATTCTGCTCGGCATCGCCTGGCGCGGAGTCATCCCGGCCGGCACGCGCGTCGCGCATCTGGCCAATGCGGCAGATGCTCTGGTTTACGCTCTCTGCGCCGCGCTCCTCATCTGGCTCATCCGCTGGTTCTACTACGTCCTTCGCCATCGCGAAGGCATGGGCCTGGGCGACGCCAAGCTGCTGGCGATGATCGCCGCCTGGCTCGGCCCCGCGCTCACCGGGCTCACCTTCGTCCTCGGCACCTTCGCGGCAGCCGTCTTTGGCATCGCCCTGGCCGCCCGCTCTCGACGGAGTCCCGACCAGACCAGGCTCCCCTTCGGATCGTTCCTCTGCGCCGCCGCCCTCTACGCGCTCTTCGCCGGCCAGACCGTCGTGCACTGGTACGCGGGCTTCTTTCAGTGATCGCTCTTTATCCGCGCACAATGCCGCGGCACTCCCCGAAACCGATGCGCGCGTGCCCTTCGCGCTCGCACCAGCCGCGCAGGATCACCTC
>DAHUYD010000081.1 GCA_027315385.1 Acidobacterium sp. | reverse complement strand
TATCGAGAGGAAACCTATTACACCTTCTCCTACAGCCCGGTACCGAACGATCAGGGCGGAGCCGGCGGCATCATATGCGCCAATACTGACGATACGCGGCGGATCATCGGCGAGCGCCGGGTCACCCTGCTGCGCGAACTCGCTTCCCGCACGGCGGAGGCCCGCACCGCGCGCGACGCCTGTCGGCTCGCGGCGGAGGGTCTCTCCACCAATCCTTTCGATATTTGTTTTGCCCTGATCTATATCCTGAATGAACGACGCACCGCGCTGGAGCTGGCCAGCGCTCTGTATCTCGCCCCGGGCGATCCGCCTGCTCCCGCGGTGCTCCCTCTCGATGGGCAGAGTATCTGGAACGTCGAGCAGGCGCTGGGGTCGCACGGGGTTCACCTCGTGCGGAACATCAACGGCCTGTTTCCCAACCTGCCGCGCGGCGCATGGGATGAGCCCCCGAACACCGCGGCCGTGCTTCCGCTCACGCCCTCGGGATCGACCGGGCGAGCCGGTGCCGTGATCGTCGGGCTCAATCCCTATCGTCCCGCCGGCGACGAATATCTTGGTTTTCTCAAGCTCGTCGCCGGCCAGATTTCCGCCAGCATCGCCAATGCCGAGGCCTGGGAGCAGGAAAGGCGGCGCGCCGAGGCCCTCGCGGAACTCGACCGCGCCAAGACCGTCTTCTTCAGCAACGTCAGTCACGAGTTCCGCACTCCGCTGGCGCTCATGCTCGGACCTCTTGAGGAAATGCTGGACGGTTGTCGCGAAAATCCTCTCCCGGCGCCGGTTCGCCAGCAGATTGCGACCGTGCATCGCAACGGTCTCCGTTTGCTGAAGCTGGTCAACACATTGCTCGATTTCTCCCGCATCGAGGCTGGCCGCGTCCAGGCTGTTTGCCGGCCCGTCGACCTTGCCGCCCGCACAGCCGACTTAGCCAGCCTCTTTCGCTCCGCGATGGATCGCGCCGGCCTCACCTACACCATCGACTGTCCGCCGCTCCCGCAGCCCGTCTACGTGGACCTTGAAATGTGGGAGAAGGTCGTTCTCAACCTCATCTCCAACGCCTTCAAGTTCACCCTCTCGGGGACCGTCGAAGTATCCCTCCATGCGGTCGACGATCTTGCCGTATTGTCTGTCCGCGACACCGGGATGGGCATTCCCGAGTCGGAGCTGCCAAGAATTTTCGAGCGCTTTCACCGTATCGAAGGCACCGCCGGCCGCACACACGAGGGCACCGGTATCGGCCTGGCTCTGGTTGACGAACTCGTGCGCCTGCACGGGGGCACCGTGGAAGCCGATAGCCGTCTCGGTCAGGGCACCGCCTTTCGTGTGAAGATCCCCTTCGGCTTCGCGCATCTCCCCTCCGGCCGCCTCGGCGGCGAGACGGGCTTGCGTGACAGCCGGATCGGCGCCGCTCCCTTTGTGCAGGAAGCCCTCCGCTGGCTTCCGGGAGAAGAGGGTGGCGAAGAGGAGCTTCTGAAAGATGTGGCCATCGACAGTCCCGCATCGCCGCTCGGCGAGCCCGCTTCTGCCACCCGGAAGGATGGCCGCGTCCTTCTGGCCGACGACAACCGCGACATGCGCGAATACGTCCAGCGACTGCTGAGCCGGCGCTACGAGGTGCAGGCCGTCGGCGACGGCGCCCAGGCCCTGATCGCCGCCATCGACAATCCTCCCGACCTGATACTCACGGACGTCATGATGCCCGTCCTCGATGGCTTCGCGCTCCTGCGCGAGTTGCGGGCAAACGGAGCCACAGCCACAGTCCCCGTCATCATGCTGTCTGCGCGTGCCGGTGAAGAAGCCGAATCCGGGGGTCTCGAAGCGGGGGCGGACGATTACCTCGTCAAGCCCTTCACGGCCCGAGAACTCCTGGCCCGTGTCGGATCGCACATCTCCATGCATCGCATACGCCGCGAACTGGTGCGCACCGAGCATGAGTTGCGCGTGCGGGCGGAAACGGCGGAAGGCCAGTTCCGGGCAATTCTCGAAAGCATTTCCGAAGGCTTTGTCTTCGTCGACCGCAACTGGCAAATCCAACATGCCAACGCTGTCTGGGCAGACTTCGCCGGACAACCGGTCAGCGACCTCCTCGGGGCCGACCTCTGGACCGCCTTCCCGGGCCTCGAAAGCAGCCGGTTCGGCGAAGCCTACCGCAAATCCATGGGCACGGGTGAGCCACTGCGCGTCGAGGAATACTACGAGCCTCTGCGCCGCTGGTTCCATGTCAACGTGTACCCATCCGTGGACGGCATCTCGCTCTTTGCCCAGGACGTGACGGATCAGCGGCTCCAGCGGGATCGCCTCCTGCTCTCTGAAAAACTCGCTGCCACAGGCCGCCTCGCCGCCACCATCGCCCACGAGATCAACAATCCCCTCGAGTCCGTGCTCAACCTCATTTACCTCGCGCGCACATCCAACGCCCAGGCGGACCGCATTCAGGAGTTCCTTACCACCGCGGAAAAGGAGCTTCACCGGGTCGCCCATATCGCGAGGCACACTCTGGGCTTCTACCGGGAAACCGCAGTCCCCGCGCAGGTCGACCTGACAGCCCTGCTCAGCGAAGTGCTGACCGTTTATGAAAGCCGCTTCCGTTCGGCCGGCATTGAGATTCGGAAGGATTTTGTCGTCGTGCCAACCATCCAGGCCCTGCGCGGAGAAATGCATCAGGTTTTCTCGAACCTTTTCTCCAACGCCATCGACGCTATGCGCGACGGCGGCACCCTCACGGTGTCCCTCCGAAACGCGGAGGAAGAAGGGCGCCAGGGACTAGCCATCCGCGTCATTGACACCGGGACGGGCATTCCTCCCGAGAACCTCGACCGCCTCTTCGAACCGTTCTTCACCACCAAGCCCAATTCCGGCACCGGCCTGGGCCTCTGGGTCGTCAGGCAGTTTGTCGAGTCATGGGGAGGCCGCATTCAGGTCTCCAGCACCACCGCTATGCCGGATCGCGGTACATCCTTTAATCTGTTTGTACCACTGGTACCCGCCTCCAGAAGCGCTCGCCCAGCTGGTAGTCCATCCCCAATTGTGCAGTAATTCAGAGGAGCCGCTACTTGTTGCGAGAAACGCTGTTTCTGGCCGCCGAGCCTCCGCCTCCGCCCATCCAGGAGTCGGCAAAGTCAATAACGCGCAGAGGCCGCGAGCGGGTCCGCGTCCTGGTGGTCGACGATGAACACCTCATTACGGACACCATCTGCGCCATCCTCCAGCAGAATAACTTCGAAGCCATCCCCGCCTACTCCGGCGCGGAGGCCCTGGAAGCGGCCCGCGATCGGTGCCCTGACATCGTGCTCAGCGACGTCCTGATGCCCCGAATGTCAGGCGTGGAGCTTGGCATCGCGCTGCGCGCTGAGTTTCCCGAGGTCAAAATATTCCTGTTCTCCGGCCAGGCCGCAACATCCGAGATGGTCCACCGCGCCGAAGCAGACGGTCATCGCTTCGAGCTCTTCCCCAAGCCCATCCATCCAGACGAACTGATCGCTCGCCTGCGCCGCGCCTCGCTCTCCTGACGGCCTTGTCCTCCTGGGAATCCTGGCCCCGCCTGCCGTCTCCGCGTATTCAAGGGGAAATCCCGCCAGAGACGGCCTCTGCTTTACCATGCCGATACAATAAGCGTGCCAGAGGCGTGCGGTTCGTGGCGCTTCCTCCAGTCGCGTCCTGGACGATATCGCGCAACAGACCTGCTTTCCTGCCTCCTCTCGATTTCGTTGCATCCTGGCCGCGCTCTGCGCGACGAAAGGACGATGCACGATGACTACTCCCATCCAGCACGTCTTCGTCCCCATGTTGGAGAACCACTCCTTCGACAACATGATGGCGCTCTCCGGAATCCGCGGTCTCACCGCCGCCAGGGCGGGCGATTGCAACTCCTGGAAGGACCAAAGTTATTGCGTTACCGGAAATGCGCCAGGCAGCATGCCTACTGATCCCGGCCACGAATTTCCCGATGTGGTGGAGCAACTGTGCGGGCCAGGCGTGCAGGATGTGCCCGGCGATCCGTATCCACCCATCAGCAACTCCGGTTTCGCTGCTAACTACGCCACCAGCACGTCCGAGGGTTCCGCGCCGCCCGCCGTCAACATCGGCGACATCATGCTCTGCTTCGATACGGCTACCCAGTTGCCGGTCCTCTATCAGCTTGCAACCCAGTTCGTTGTCTGCGACCAGTGGTTCAGCTCGCTGCCTGGCCCCACCTGGCCCAATCGCTATTTCCTTCACGGCGCGTCGTCGGCCGGACTCGATCACAGCCCCACCCGCGCGGAAATGCTCGAGTGGGAAGACGTCAACGGCTTCCGCTATCCCAATGGCTCCATCTTCGACGCGCTGAAAGCGGGCGGCATCGGCTACCGTCTTTACCACGACGACCAGGGGCCGATCGAAGGGCGCGTTTCCCAGGTTTCCTCACTCCTCGGCATCGACCTGTGGGAGGTGAACGACCTGTCTGGCTTCGCCGACGACTTGAGGAGCGCGTATCCCTGGGCGTACACGTTCATCGAGCCGAACTACGGCGATGTGGTGAACGGAAGCTATTCTGGCGGATCATCGCAGCATCCCCTCGACGGTGTCATGAGCGGCGAAGCTCTCCTCAAACAGATCTACGAGGCTCTGCGCAGCTCGCCGCTCTGGGAGTCGAGTGCGCTCATCGTGATCTACGACGAGCACGGCGGCTTTTACGATCACGTTGCTCCGGGACCAGCCGTGCCCCCCGGCGATGGCAGTTCCGGCGATTACGCCCAGTACGGATTTGCGTTCGACAGGTATGGCGTGCGCGTCCCGGCGCTGATCGTGTCACCCTGGATCACTTCCGGCGTCGACCACATCGTGTACGACCACGCATCGGTGCCGGCGACCCTGGAGTCGCTCTTCCGCCTGGATCCGCTCACGAGCCGCGACCGCAGCGCTCATCCCGTCCGAAGCCTGGTATCGCCAGAATTTCTGCGCACGGATTGCCCGCTGACACTGGCTGCACCAGTGCTCTCTCCGCCGAGAGCGCCCGGTTTCGACCTCGCCGCGCGCGAGCTGGAGCCGATTCCCGAAGGCCGCAGTCTCACGGGCTTCCTGGGCGTATTGCTCAAAGCCGACAGCCAGATGTCCGGCAGCTCCTCGGCGCGGTCCAGATTTCAGAGTCTCGGAACTCGCGCCCACGCGCGCGCCTATCTCCACGATGTAATGAACCGCGCGCTGGCGCGGCGGGAGACCTCGAAACGATCGAGGTAATGAGTGGCGGGTCCATCGCCGGCTGCTGGCTGCGCTAGAGTAAAAATCGGATGGACCCCACAGATCAGCAGAATGCCGTATTGCGGCCCTCGAGGCCATTGCGTCGTCTTCATTCCATCGTGATTGGGCCAGAAGGTCTGCGCCCCGGCTGGTCTGCCTGTCTCTTCTTTCTCTTCTGGTACCTGCTCAGCGACGTTTTGGAGATCCTCTTCTACCCATGGCTGCGCGGCTATCCCGCTTCGCCGCTGGCCCCCGCTGCGGGGGCGGCGGCTGAACTGATGCAGTTCCTCGCCTTGCTGGGGGCTACATTCCTTATGGCTCGCATCGAGCGCAGGCCGCTGCTCGCCTATGGATACAGGGGACATGCCCGTACGCTCCTTCTCTTTTCGGGCCTGGCCTGGGGATTCATCGCGCTCTCCGCGCTCGTGTTTTCTCTGTGGAAGCTAGGCTACCTTGCACTCGATGGACCTGCTCTCCATGGCGCGCCGGCCCTCCGCGACGCCGCTCTCTGGGCCGGCGTCTTCCTGTTTGGCGCTCTTTTTGAGGAGTCCTTTCTGCGCGGATATCCTCAGTTCACGCTGACCCGCGCTTTGGGATTCTGGTGGGGAGCGCTCCTGCTCTCCGCGGCCTTCGGCTTCGGGCACCACTTCAACAGCGGAGAGTCCACCATGGGCGTCATCGCCGCCGGCGCTATTGGGCTCGTCTTCTGCCTTAGTCTCTGGTACACCGGCTCGCTGTGGTGGGCCGTCGGCTTCCACTGTGCGTGGGATTGGTCCGAGTCCTACTTCTACGGCACGGCGGACAGCGGCCTCATCGTCCAGGGCCATCTCTTCCGCGAACATCCCGCCGGCCCAGTCCTCTGGAGCGGCGGGGCTACCGGCCCCGAGGGTAGTGTTCTCATCCTTCCCCTGATCGTAATCATGGCTTTCCTGATGCATCTCTGGTGGGGTCGTCGCGTCCGCTCCCCCTTTGCAGGAGCCGGCTGGCGCCCCATGCGCCCGGCGGCACCCATTCCGCCACCCACCATGGATACCCGTCCCCAGTCCTTCTTTCATCGCAGATAGCGTGTAAGCTACTTAATAAAAGCAAGTTATTCGATAGATCTGCCGCAGCCTCCTGCCGTGCTGCCAAACCCCTCTACCCATGCCGCTGCTATCAGCAAGCATGCTCTGGCACTTTTTCTGCGCGTCTTTCACTCATATTTCACGTCGACCCCTTGACATCCACAGGTTGCACGATGTATGTTTAGCAATCGAAGGGTGACATTGCTAAGGGCGTCGGCAGCTGATTTTCGCCGGCGCAGGGGACCAACGGCCATAGTGGCGCTCCCGCAACCACCCGACTCGGCACAAGTTTCCGCAAGCTTCTTCCGCATGGCCCGCCCTGCGGAAAACCTCATGCGGACCGCGCACGCGGTCCCGAAAACCTGAAGGAGACGCACCGCAATGGCAGCTACAGCTTCAGCCACCACCACCTTCACCCCGCTGCACGACCGCATCCTCCTCCGCCGTATCGAGGACAATGAGACCGTGCGCGGCGGCATCATCATCCCCGACACCGCCAAAGAGAAACCCCAGGAAGGCGAAGTCATCTCCGTTGGCAAGGGCAAGTCCAACGACGAGGGCAAGGTCTTCCCCCTCGACGTGAAGAAGGGCGACCGCGTACTGTTCGGCAAGTATTCCGGGACTGAGATCCGCATCGATGGCGAGGAGTTCCTCATCATGCGCGAAGAAGAAGTCCTCGGCATTCTGAAGAAGTAGGATTGGCCGTCCCGGCAGCCGCGCTTCGCGCCAGCGCGCCGCGGCAATTTGAGTTCAAAAACGGAGCTTCGGCTCCTCAAGATCAGGAGATTGAAACATGGCAAAGCAAATTCTGCATGGAGAAGATTCCCGCCAGGCCATTCTGCGCGGCGTGAATACTCTCGCTGATGCGGTGAAGGTGACGCTCGGCCCCAAGGGCCGCAACGTCGTCATCGAAAAGAAATTCGGGTCCCCCACCATCACCAAAGACGGCGTTACGGTCGCCAAGGAGATCGAGCTGAAGGACTCCCTGGAAAATATGGGAGCCCAGATGGTCCGTGAAGTCGCCTCCAAGACCTCCGACGTCGCGGGCGACGGTACCACCACCGCCACCGTTCTCGCCCAGGCCATCTATCGCGAAGGCGTCAAGACCGTGGCCGCCGGCGCCAACCCCATGGCCCTGAAGCGTGGCATCGACAAGGCTGTCGAGGCCATCGTCGGCAAGCGCAAGGAAGACGGTTCCGTCGAAGGCGGCGCGCTGGCGAAATTCTCCAAGCCCGTCACCGGCGACATGATCGCCCAGGTCGGCACCATCTCCGCCAACTCTGACACCACGATCGGCAACATCATTGCCGAGGCGATGAAGAAGGTCGGCAAGGATGGCGTCATCACCGTCGAGGAGTCGAAGACGCTCGAAACGCAGCTCGAAGTTGTCGAGGGCATGCAGTTCGACCGCGGCTACCTCTCGCCTTACTTCGTCACCGATCCGGACCGCATGGAAGCCGTTCTCGAGGAGCCCTACATCCTCATCTACGAGAAGAAGATCAGCTCCATGAAGGATCTCCTCCCGCTGCTCGAGCAGGTTGCCCGCAACAGCAAGCCGCTCGTCATCGTTGCTGAGGACGTGGACGGCGAAGCGCTCGCCACGCTGGTCGTCAACAAGCTGCGCGGCACACTGAACGTCGCGGCCGTCAAGGCTCCTGGCTTCGGCGATCGCCGCAAGGCCATGCTCGGCGACATTGCCATCCTCACCGGCGGCAAGGCCATCACCGAAGACCTCGGCATCAAGCTCGAGAACATCAAGCTTGAGGACCTGGGCCGCGCCAAGCGCGTCACCATCGACAAGGACAATACCACCATTGTCGAGGGCCGTGGCGAGAGCAAGGCCATCGAGGGCCGCGTCAAGGAAATCCGCAGCCAGGTTGAGAAGACCACCTCCGACTACGATCGCGAGAAACTCCAGGAGCGTCTGGCGAAGCTCGTGGGCGGCGTCGCGGTCATCAAGGTCGGCGCGGCTACCGAGACTGAGATGAAGGAGAAGAAGGCACGCGTCGAGGATGCCATGCACGCTACTCGAGCCGCGGTCGAGGAAGGCATCGTCCCCGGCGGCGGCGTTGCGCTGGTTCGCTCGGCCAGGGCGGTCGAGGAACTGATCGGCACGCTCCACGGCGACGAGAAGATCGGCGCCAACATCGTGCGCCGCGCGCTCGAAGAGCCTCTCCGCCAGATCGTCGGCAACGCCGGCGAAGAGGGTGCAGTGGTGGTGGGCAAAATCCTCGAGAGCAAGGATGCGCATTACGGCTACAACGCGCAGACCAACGTCTTCGAGGACCTGGTGAAGGCCGGCGTCATCGACCCCACCAAAGTCACCCGCACGGCTCTGCAGAACGCGGCTTCCATCGCCGGCCTCATGCTGACCACCGAAGCCATGGTCTCGGAAATCCCCGAGCCCAAGCAGTCGGCTCCGGCGGGCGGCCACGGCGGCGGCATGGAAGGCATGTACTAGACCAACCGTTCAGGCGAATGCGCCTTCGGCACAAACGGAAAGCCCCGCAGCGATGCGGGGCTTTTCCTTTCCACGACCCCGTCATCCTTGTATCGCTGAAACAGTGACGGGCATGAAGGAACACGTCGCGGTGTGAGAAACGATCGCTCGGTTCCTCCGCGGGCGAGTGGCGCCCGTCTGTCCTGGGGTGTTCCCATCGCGGCGCAGCTTCAGGGGCCGCTTGCCCAGGTGATGCACAACCGAGCAGTCGCAGGACTTCGATCGCACAGATAAGGCAGGTTACGGTGATCCTGCTGTCCCGGGTACTTTTCGCCTGGGGCAGGTCTGCCGCTGTCTGGAATACGAAGAGGCGATCAAATCCACCGCGACGATTTTGCCTTCGACGCGCTGATAAAGAATGCCGGAGGCGGTCCTGTTCTCTGAGGATTTGCAGAATTCCGGACACTAACGGCCATTGAGATCGCCGGAGTTCGTGACGGCGGTTTCAAATTTGCTCGGGCGCATGAGCACAAGCACGGGTTTGCCGTGGAGGTCCTGCAGGGGAAAGTAAACGAGATGCGTGGCGGCATCGACGGCGACGGTGTGCGCGTGGGGCAGGTAGAGTTGCCCGAGCGGTTGCAGGGTTAGACCGGTGAGGTGAAAGACGGTGACGGTTCCGGATTCGGCAGCCACATAGAGGCGCTGGAGGCCGGGATCGAAGGCGAGGACGTCGGGATCGTCGCCGACCTGGTGGATGGAGAGAAGTTTATTCGTCGCGAGGTTGAAGACGGCCAGAGAGTGATTGTCCTCGCCAGCGATGAAGGCCAGGCGCACGGATTCGTCGAGGGCGATGCCGTGGGGGTTTTCGAGGCCTGGGAGCGAAAAGCGGGCGACGATTTTTAACGTCGCCGGGTCGATGGCCGCGAGCTGATTCAGGCGATGCACTGCGACCAGGATGCGTCCTGAGCCAGCGTCGTAAACGGTGTTGCCTGCGCCGCCGCCGAGGGGGATGGAAGCTATCAGGTTGTTGTTGGCGGCGTCGATGACGGCGTCGACGGCGCCGTGCTCGTCGGAGACGAAGACGCGCTTTTCAGCCGGGGCGTACGCGAGTCCGTCGGGGTAATCGATGGGGCCGGCGGTGGCGATGGTCTTCAGAGTCCGCATGTCGACGACGTTGACGCGATGATCGCCGGTCGCGGAGGCGTAGAGGCGGCCGATTTGAGGGACGGCCAGCACGCCGTGCACGCGAGCGAATCCGCCGAGGTTGGCGATGACGCGGCGGGTGCGAACGTCGAAGACGACGAGGCTGTCGGCGTCCATGTGGGAGATGTAGAGGCGGCCGTGGGCGGCGTCGAGGCTCTGGTAGTCGAAGCGGACGGCGGGGCCGGGCAGCGGGACCGCGGCGATTTGGGTGAGGGGTGCCTGCGCCCATGCAAGAGCGGGCAGGGCGAGGGCGGCAAGCAGCGTACGCAGACGGAGCGAAGAGCGCATTCGGTTCCTCTATTCGATCGTGATTGGCGATTTTGGGTGAGATTGGGCAGTAGGCTGCGGATTTGGGTGCTGTTGGGCGCGCGGCGCATGGCAGTTTCGTAGCAGGCAAAGGCTTCGAGGAATCGGCCCATCAGAAGAATAGGTATGGATTGCCTGAGTTCTGAATACACGAGGCCCATGTTGAACCAGGCGCTGGGGGTAATTCGGCTTGAGGCAGATGGCTTCCTGGCAGGACGCAATCGTGCAGGCCGCCGGGTGATTGATGTCGCACGTGATGGCCTTCCACTTTCAGTATGAGCTGAGCCAGGCTATAGCTGCAGGTCAACTTTTCCGTCTTCCCATTACGCACGCAACGCCGATGCCGCCGACATAGAGAAAGCCGTCGCGGGAAACCGCGGCAACCATCACGGACTTCTCAGCAGCTGCCGGGGACGCGGGGCTCTGGCCGAACTCGGAGACCGATGCGCCCAGGACTATCCATGCCACGAGACGATTCATCGGTTCGGGGCTCGCCGGGCGTCAGTATAGCCGAGCTACTGCCGCAGATGATGCAGCCGCATCGTGAGCGATTCGCTCAGGGCGGCCTGGAGGGGCTCGTCGAGCTTGCGGCCCGAGTGGGTGAGATAGAAGACGTCGATGGCGGCTTCGCCTTCGGTGTCGATGAGGGCGACTTCGATATTGCAGCCGCAGGCGGCGAAACTGAGGGCGATGGCGCGGAGCAGGCCGGGCGTGTCCTGCGTGACGATCTGGAGCAGGGTCGAGTGCGTGGAGGCCTGGTTGTCGAATTCGAGGCGGGTTTCGACGGTGACGCGGGGGCGCTGGTGTTTGACGTGGCGGCTGCGGAGGAGTTCCTCGACGGAGACGCGGCGGGCGACGGTGTCGCGGACGCTGAGCAGAAAGCGGTCGATTTCGGAGGCGTTGAGTTCGAGGGTGCGATAGGTGTCCGTGAACTGGAAGGTGTCGACGATGAGGCCGGCGGCGTTGGAGAAGGCATCGGCTTTGACGATGTTCATGCCCCACGCGGAGAGGACGCCGGCAACGTCGGCGAAGAGTCCGGGGCGGTCGGGGGTGACGGCGGTGAGTTCGTTGAGCTGGCGGAGAGGTCGGAAGGCGAGTTGAACGGGGCTTTCCGAGAGAGCGCGGGCGAGGCGGAACTGGGCTGCGATCTGCTCCGGGGAGCGGGTGGCGAGATAGCGCTGGGGCAGGCCTTCGAGGAAGACGCGGAGATCGTCGATGGTTGCGGGAAGGGCGGCGGAGATGGACTGGCCGGCAGGGAGCTGGGCAACGATTCGGCTGACGAGCGCGGGGTCGGCGGCGGCGTGGTAGCGGACTTCATCGACGCTGCGGTCGAGGAAGTTGGAGGCGCTCATGTAGAGCTGCCAGAGGCTGTCGGCCTTCCATGGAGTGAGGGCTTCGGGCGAGACCGCGCGGATGTCGGCGTAGGTCATCAGCGTGAGCATTTTGAGCTGGGGCTGCGTGGCGATTTTCTCGGCGAACGCGTGCACGGTTTCGGCATCGAAGATATCGCGGCGCATGGCGGAGGACATTTCAAGGTGATTGCGAATGACGCGGCGGACGGTCTCGCGCTCGTCTGGATCGAGCATCAGGCGGGAGAATAGGCTTTCGCAGAGCTCGACGCTGTTGACGGCGTGATTGCCAGTGCGGCGGGACTTGCCGGTGTCGTGCATAAGAAGGGCAAGGAAGAACAGATCGAGGCGATCGATTTCGGGGATCAGCGAGGCGAGGCGTCTTTCCCAGTCATGCTGGGGCTGGCGCAGATGATGGACATTGTCGATGACGTGGAAGGTGTGCTCGTCTACAGTATAGCGGTGCCAGGTGTCGCGGATGACGAGGGATTCGATGCCATGGAATTCAGGGATGAGGAGCTCCAGGATGCCGAGGGCGTGCATGGTGCGGAGAGCGTGCGCGGCCCAGGGACCGAGGAGGACGTCGCGGAGGCAGTTCCAGAGGAAGGGGCCTTCGGGCATCTGAACGGCGAGGACGGGCAGGGCGTCGGCGATACGGTCTTCGGCGGCGAAGCTGAGACGGTAGCCGTGTTTAGCCATGAGGCCGAAGACCTGGAGGATGGTATCGGCGTCATTGACGGAGGCATTTTCGGCGAGATCGAGGCGGCCATCCTGGAGGAAGAAGTCGGTGCCGGGAACCGGGGCGCGCTTGCGGCGGAACTGTCTATAGAAGGAGCGGCGCGGGGGCGGGACAGCGTCCATGAGAAGAGTGGCACGGCGGTAGACGGTGCGGGCCTGGCGATACCAGGTGCGCATCCAGTAGGCGGGGTCGGAGGTGCCGCGGGTTTCGAGGCCTATGGAGAGGGCGGCGGCTTCGTCCTGGGCGTGCCAGTCGAGGGCATTGTCGTCGCGTCCGGCGCGGTAGTGGAGAAAACAGCGGACGGCGGCGAGGAAGTCGTAGGCGGATTCGGGCTCGTCGTGGGTGCCGTAGAAGTCGTCGGCGGATGCGCGGGGCCAGGATTTGTTTTCCTGGATGGCGGTGAGGAGGGTGAGCCACTGGGCGAGGTGAAAGTCGCGGAGGCCGCCGGGGCACTCCTTTACGTTGGGCTCGACGTGGAAGATGGTGTTGCCGTATTTGGCGTGGCGGGCGCGGGCCATTTCGGCAAGGTTCTGAATGACGGTGTCCCACTCGCGGAGGATGACGGAGGGGAGGAGGTCCTTCTCGAATTTGCGGGATAGGTCGCGGTTGCCGGTGAGGAAGCGGCGGTCCAGGAGGGAAACGGTGAATTCGAGGTTGTCGGGGTGAACGCGCTCGCATTCTTTGAGGGAGCGGGTGGCGGGGCTGGCGCGGAGGCCGATGTCCCACATGGCCTGGGTGCAGGTGCGGATGAACTCGCGCGATTCGGGGTCGATTTTTTCGTGGGCGCAGAGGAAGAGGACATCGACATCGGAGCAGGGGAAGAGTTCGCGGCGGCCGAATCCTCCGGTGGCAATGACAGCGATGGGGAAATTGTCAGCGTCGGGGACGATGGATTCCCAAAGCTCGGAGAGGAGATTGCCGACCATGCGGGCGCGGCGGCGGATGGCGGAGGAGCCGTCGCCGGTGCGGTCGAAATTCTGGCGCAGGAGGGCTGAGTCTTCCTGATAGCGGCTGCGCAGGAGCGCCAGGCTGGACGGGTGCAAGGTCATGGCGAAAAGAGCAGCGTATAGCGTTCAGCGTTCAGAAGATACAGCGACTCCGATGCCGTCGCGCGCTCCAGAAGGCGGGCACAGCCAGGGCTGCCGGCGGTGAAGCTCAGAGGGCGGACGGACCGCGTTCGTCGTTGCGGATGCGGATGGCCTCGTCGATCTTCGAGACGAAGATTTTGCCATCGCCGATTTTGCCTGTGCGGGCCGAGGAGAGGATGGCCTGGATGGCTTTTTCGGCGATTTCGTCGCGCACGACCATCTCGATTTTGATCTTAGGGAGAAGGTCGACGGTGTATTCGCGTCCGCGATAGAACTCGGTGTGTCCCTTTTGCCGGCCGTGGCCGCGGGCTTCCAGAATGGTCATGCCCTCGATGCCGACTTCGAGGAGAGCATCCTTGACGGCGTCGAGCTTGGAGGGCTGAATGACGGCTTCGATCTTTTGCATAATGCCAGGGTCCTGGTTTTTCAGAGTATCAGACGCCGGCGGCGCAGCGCGCGGCCGGGAGCGGGGTTAACGTTACGAGCCGAAGTCGTAGCCTTCTTCGCCGTGCTGGGTGACGTCGAGGCCCTCGATTTCTTCTTCGCGTGTGACGCGGAGGCCGATGAGGAGGTCGACGAGCTTGAGGAGGGCGAGGGTGCCGACGATGGCGATGCCCCAGGCGATGGCGACGCCGGCAAGCTGGTTGAGTATCTGATGCCAGTGGCCATCGATGGCGCCGGTGGGCTTGCCAGGGCCATAGATGGGGTTGATGACGGAGGTGGCGAAGAAGCCGGTGAGGATGGCGCCGATGGTGCCGCCGGCTCCGTGGACGCCGAAGGCGTCGAGTGAGTCGTCGTATCCGAAGATCGATTTGACGACGGTGACCATGAGGTAGCAGAAGACGCCGGCAATCGCTCCAATGACGAGCGCGGACATGGGCTGGACGAAGCCGGAAGCGGGGGTGATGGCGACGAGTCCGGCGACGGCGCCGGAGATGGCGCCGAGGGCGCTGGGCTTGCCATTGCGGAGCCACTCGGCAAGGCACCAGGAGATGGCGGCGGCGGCGGTGGCGAACTGGGTATTGACGAAGGCGCTGGTGGCGAGGCCGTTGGCGGCGAGAGCGGATCCGGCGTTGAAACCGAACCAGCCGACCCACAGCATGCAGGCTCCGATGAAGCTGAGGACGACGGAGTGGGGAGGAGCGGGCTCGCGGGGATAGCCGACGCGCTTGCCGATGTAGAGGGCGCAGACGAGAGCAGAAACGCCGGAGGTGATGTGGACGACGGTGCCGCCGGCGAAGTCGAGGCAGGGCAGTGTGCCGCCGAGGGCGGCGTTGAGGAATCCGCCTTTTCCCCAGACCATGTGCGCCATGGGGGAGTAGACAGCGATGGTCCAGAGGCTGAGGAAGAGACACATGGCGCTGAACTTCATGCGTTCGGCGAATGCTCCGCAGATGAGCGCCGGGGTGATGATGGCGAACATCAGCTGATAAATCATGTAGGTCTGGGCGGGGATGGTGGAGCTGTAGTCGGGATCGGGAACGAGGCCGACGTGGCGGACGAAGGCGAAGTGGAAGCCGCCGATGAA
Organism: Acidobacterium sp.; assembly: GCA_027315385.1. Taxonomy (GTDB): domain Bacteria; phylum Acidobacteriota; class Terriglobia; order Terriglobales; family Acidobacteriaceae; genus Palsa-343. Next base: position 12,550 of record DAHUYD010000081.1, on the reverse strand, counting down.
GGGGTTTCCTGGGCCGAAGGCGAGCGAGTAGGTGAAGAGCGCCCAGAGGACGGTGACGATGCACATCATGGCGAAGCTCTGCATCATGGTGGCGAGGACGTTTTTGCGGCGGACGAGGCCGCCGTAAAAGAGGGCGAGGCCGGGGCCAGTCATGAAGAGGACGAGGGCGGCACTGGTGAGCATCCAGGCGTTGTCGCCGGAGGAGATAGCGGGCGTGGCGGGCGCCTGGGCGAGGGCCGCGGGAGCGGCAAGGACGAGAAGAGACAAAGGCAAAAGCACACGGCGACGAGGCATGAGACTCCGCGGAAGAATCGTGATGGAACTGCGATCCGCAGGCGAGAGCGACAGGGCCGCGCCAGGGAAAACGATGAGTGGTTTCGTTGGTGCTCATTTTAACTCAGCGGCCACCGAAGAGCTGGCCAGCTAAGGGCCGGTTAGCTGAGCCCCGGCTGGCCAGGTAAGAAACGGTCAGCGTTCTGGAGGGAGAATTGGCGCGGCGGTATGATGGAGTCATGAGCGAATTGCAGGATCGGCGGCTGTTTGGGACGCTGGAGAGCAGCGCGAAGAACCGGGGAAAAGTCCTGGAGGCGAGCTATGGGTATGAGCAGCCGGAAGGCGTTTTTCTGACGACGGTGGATGCGGCGATCAACTGGATCCGGAAGAGTTCGATCTGGCCGATGACGTTCGGGTTGGCGTGCTGCGCGATCGAGATGATGTCGATGGGAGCGTCGCGGTTCGACGTGGCGCGGTTCGGGGCCGAGGTTTTCCGGCCATCGCCGCGGCAGTCGGACCTGATGGTGATCGCGGGGCGGGTGTCGTGGAAGATGGCGCCGGTGATCCGGCGGCTGTACGACCAGATGCCGGAGCCGAAATGGGTGATCTCGATGGGCGCGTGCGCGACGTCAGGGGGCGTATTCAATAATTACGCGCTGGTGCAGGGCGTGAATCAGGTGATCCCAGTGGACGTGTACGTGCCAGGGTGTCCGCCGAGGCCGGAGCAACTGCTGTATGCGATCACGCTGCTACAGGAAAAGATTCAGCACGAGCGGGGCAGCCTGAAGCGGGTGCTGAACCTGGAGTAAAAGGGGATCGATCGCGCCGGGGCGACGCGGCGAGCGGGCCGGAAAATCGAATTGCCGAGCGAATGCGAGGGGGCAGAGGTAGCTCTTGAGTTAACCTCATTGACCCAGCAGGGTAACTCAGAAGGTACCTATAGACCGCCAATTTTGCTGTGATATGGCGGAAGAGCGCGGGTTCGAGGGATGTTCCTGTGGTAATTTCATAAAGCGGAATTGTTTTTAGTTTGCCGCCCCCTGAAGAAGTTATGGCGGGGTTGAGCAAGTTCATCAGTCATTTGAGTTTTGCGGAGGGTAGACGCATGCATTCTCGTCCGTTCGGCATTTTTGGCCGGATTGTGCTGGCTGGTTGCGCTCTGGGGTTGGGCGCATCGATGGCTCTGGCGCAAAGTTCGTCGTCTTCATCGGCGGCATCGGCCACACCGCCCAGGTCGACTTCAAGCAGCGGCGATCAATCCCCGTCCCGGATGGACGTGTTTCTGGGATATTCGTATCTGGCGCCGCACGGAAATTTGACGATACCGGATCCCTATACTGGCCCGGGCACCACGTTCACCAATTCGTACTCGTCGATCAACGCGGGAGCGATCGGCAGTTTTGCCTATTACTTCAACCGGTACGTGGGCGGCCAGGTGGAGTTTGCGGTTCATCCGGACGGCGCGAACGACGGGGCCGGAGATTTAGGGGCAGGCCTGATTTTCCGCTATCCGATGGCGGGAATGACACCCTTCGCGCACGCGCTTGTGGGAGCGGTCCGCCTGGGGGGGCCGAACGGCGACGGATTCGCGCATGCGTATACGATCGGGCCGGCACTGACGGCCGGCGGTGGACTGGATTACGAGCTGCCATTCTGGAACCATCGCTTTGCGCTGCGGCTGTTCCAGGCGGATTTCCAGTATTACCACGTCGATTATGGGACGCAGCCATTCGTGGGCGGACGGGCGAATATCGACGCGGCGCGGCTGAGCACAGGCCTGGTGATGCATTTCGGCAGCCTGGTACCGCCGCCGCCGGTGGCGTATAGCTGCACCGCGAGTCCGGATTCGGTGTATCCGGGAGAGCAGGTGACGGTAACGTGCACGCCGTCGAACCTGAATCCGAAGAAGAAGGCGACGTATAGCTGGAGCGGTCAGGGTCTGACGGTGAGCGGCGCGAACTCGACGACGACGATCGACACGACGAATTTGCAGCCGGGCGATTACACGGTGACGGGGCACGTGAGCGAGGGGCCGAAGCCGGGAGAGTCGGCGGACGCCTCCGCGCACTTTACGGTGAAGCAGTTTGAACCGCCGACGGTGAGCTGCACGGCGAATCCGCCGACAGTGCAGCCGGGCGGGACGTCGACGATCACCGCGACGGGCGTGAGCCCGCAGAACCGGACGCTGACGTACAGCTACTCGGCATCGGCGGGATCGATCAGCGGAACGAGCAATTCGGCGACGCTGTCGACGACGGGAGCGCCATCGGGAACGATCACGGTTACGTGCAATGTGTCTGACGACAAGGGGCAGACGGCTTCCTCCACTACGACGGTGGATGTGGAAGCGCCGCCACCGCCGCCGGCACCGAAGACGCAGACGCTGTGCTCGATCACGTTCAACAAGGACAAGCGGCGGCCGACGCGGGTGGACAACGAAGCGAAGGCATGTCTGGACGACGTGGCGTTGAACGCGCAGCAGAAGCCGGATTCGACGATCGTGCTGGTGGGCAATTCGGCTCCGACGAAGACGCCGAAGACGAAGTGGGAACGCGAGCACTGGCCGACGGCGGAGAAACAGGCAGCGCAGCGCGGGGTGAACACGAAGGAATACCTGGTGAGCGAGAAGGGGATCGATGCCAGCCGCATTCAGGTGCGGACGGGCACGAGCGGCCAGAACGAGGTGGACGACTACCTGGTACCGGCGGGCGCTACCTTCGACAACGACGTGCCGGGCACGACCGCGGTGGACGAGAGCCAGTACAAGGCTCAGCCGCGGAATTCGGTGCACCGCCACTACCGGCACCGCCACTACCACAAAGCTGCCGCAAGCGGCACATCGAAGTAGTCGTTGCAGAATCGAAACAAGAGAGGGGCTGGCTGTTCGCCAGCCCCGATTTTTTGTGGACCAGTATTCTGGGACCGGCGCAAAAGTAACAGGAACAGCGGTTTTCCAAGGAGGGCAAATGCAAGACAGCAGGATTATGGCCGCGGCGGCGGCGCTCATGGGGCTGGGCATGGGTATCAGCGCGGCGGCGCAGACGAAGACGGCAGGCGAGGCGGTTCCGAGGCCGATACCCGGGTTCGACGCAAGCGCGATGGATACGACGGCGAATCCGTGCGACAACTTTTACCAGTTCGCCTGCGGGAACTATGCGAAGCTGCACCCGATACCGAACGACCTGCCCTGGTTCAACCAGTTCGTTGCGCTGTATGAGTTCAATACGGCGGCGCTGCACCAGGTGGTGGAGCAGGCAGAGCACGCAGGAACGAATCGGACGCCGAACGAGCAGAAGATCGGGGACTATTACGAGGCGTGCATGGACACGTCTGCAATCAACCAGGCGGGGCTGACGCCGCTGGAGCCGGAACTGAAGCGGATCAATCGGTTGAAGAGCAAGGCTGGACTGCCAAATCTGATCGCGTACCTGAACCGGATGGGTGTGGACGTGTTCATGAGCTACGGGTCGCAGCAGGATCTGAAGGATGCGGACAAGGAGATTGCAGTTATCGATCAGGGCGGAATCGGCCTGCCGGAGAAGGACTATTACCTGCGCACGGATGCGCACAGCGTGGAGCTGCGCAAGCAGTACGTGGCGCATCTGGACAAGATGCTGACACTGCTGGGCGATCCGGCGGATGAGGCGCAAACGGAAGCCGACGGGATCATGAAATTTGAGACGGAGCTCGCGAAGGCCTCGCAGGGTGTCGTGGAACGGCGGGATCCGAAAGCGACGTACCACATGGAGGAGCTGACGGCGTTTTCCGGGACGGCGCCGCTCCTGTCCGCGCCCAAGTACATAGCAGCGATGGGATCGCCGAAGGTAGCGTCGCTGAACGTGGCGTCGCCGGAGTTCTTCAGGGGATTGAACGCGGCAATTGAGGGAACGGATCTGGCGACGTTGAAGGCGTACATGCGCGTGCATCTGGCGGACTCGTATTCGCAGCGTCTGCCGCATCCATTCGAGGAAGCGTCGTTCGACTTTTACGGACACGACCTGACGGGGACACCCCAGCAGCAGGCGCGCTGGAAGCGGTGCGTGAATGCCGTGGACGGGTCGATGGGCGATGCACTGGGCCAGTTGTATGTGGCGAAGTACTTTAAGCCGGACCAGAAGCAGGAAGCTTTGACGATGGTGCACGGGATCGAGACGGCAATGGGCGAGGATATCCAGAGCCTGGCCTGGATGAGCCCGGAAACCAAGGTGAAGGCAATCGCGAAGCTACACGAGGTCGCGGATAAGATCGGGTATCCGGACAAGTGGCGGAGCTATGCGAAGCTGGCTATCAAGCCGAACGATGCGCTGGGCAACTCGGTGCGGGCGCGGGAGTTCGATACGGCGTACCAGCTGAACAAGATCGGCAAGCCGGTGGATCGGAGCGAATGGTACATGACGCCGCCGACGGTGAATGCGTACTACGATCCGAGCCAGAACAGCATCAATTTCCCGGCCGGGATCCTGCAGCCGCCGTTCTATGACAGGAACGATCCGGCGACAACGAACTACGGGCACATCGGGGCGGTGGTGGGGCACGAGCTGACGCACGGGTTCGACGATCAGGGATCGCAGTACGACGGACACGGGAATCTGTCCAACTGGTGGACGCCGCAGGACAAGAAGAACTTCGAGGAGCGGACGGCGTGCGTGACGAATGAATACGATCAGTTCCAGGCGGTACCGGGGCTGAACGTGAACGGAAAGCTGACGCTGGGCGAGAACACGGCAGACAACGGGGGGATCCGGCTGGCGATGATGGCGCTGATGGCGCGGATGGCAATGGACGGAGGCAAGGTGCCGGGTCCGGCGGCCAGTTCCGCAGAGGCGAAGTTTACGCCAATGCAGCAGTTCTTTATCGCGTACGCGCAAAACTGGTGCACGAACGACCGGGCGCAGATCGACCGGATGATGGCACAAACAGATCCGCACTCGCCGAACCCGATCCGGGTGAAGGGCGTGCTGGTGAATGTGCCGGAGTTCTCGAAGGCGTTCAGCTGTCGTACGGGGCAGGCGATGGATCCGGCGAAGAAGTGCCGCGTCTGGTAGGCGTGAAGCGATCTTTGTGTTGAGGGGTAGAAAGGCCCTAATGGGCGGGGAAAGCGGATACCATAGCGTTAACCCCTTATGCTGCGCGGAGAGCCGGAAGAGGAGTCCCTGCGCGCAGCCTCCGTGGAGATATGAAGCTGACGCGGTTGTCACTTTTGCTGGCGGTTTTGTCCGTCACGTTTACCGGATTGCACGCTCAGGCTGTTGCTGGGACGTCAGGCGGGTGGACGGCGATTGGCCCTGATGGTGGAGATGCGCGGCGGTTCGCGTTCGATGCGCACGATCCCGAGCGAATCTTTCTGGGGACGACGGACAGCTGGATCTACGTATCCGACGACGCGGGAGCCTCGTGGAAGCGGCTGGCGAAGCTTGGGCCGCAGGACAATCTGGTGGTGGACAGCCTGGTGGTGGACCGTTCGGATCCGAAGACGCTGTTTGCGGGCGTGTGGGTGATCGATCATCCGGACGGAGGGGTCTACATCAGCCACGACGGCGGCCGGACCTGGGCGGACGAGCCGGGGATGCACGGGCAGGCGGTGCTTTCGCTGGAGCAGGCGCGTAACAATCGGAACGAGCTGGTGGCGGGGACTCTGCGCGGGGTGTACCGGAGCCTGGACAAAGGGGCGCACTGGGAGCAGATCAGCCCGGCGGGCAGCGCGGAGATTCACGAAGTGGAGTCGATCGCGATCGATCCGTACGACCCGACGATTATTTACGCGGGGACGTGGCACCTGCCGTGGAAGACGATGGATGGTGGGAAGACGTGGAAGAGCATGAGCACGGGGATCATCACGGATTCGGACATTTTTTCGATGTACGTGGATCCGAACAGGCCGCGGCTGATGTATCTGAGCGCGTGCTCGGGAATCTACCGCAGCGATGACTTTGGGAGCGATTTTCGGAAGGTGAACGGGATTCCGTCGTCGGCGCGGAGGACGCGGGCGATTGTGATGGATCCGGCGCAGAGCGATACGGTGTATGCGGGCACGACCCAGGGGCTGTACAAGACGACGAACGGCGGGAAGACCTGGGAGCGAACGACGCCGGGCGACGTGATCGTGAACGACGTGTACGTGGATCCGAGGAATCCGCAGCATGTGCTGCTGGCGACGGACCGCAGCGGCGTGCTGGCGAGCGACGACGGGGGAATGACGTTTGAGCCGTCGAATGCGGGGTACTCGCAGCGGCAGGTGGCGGCGTTGTTGACGGACGCGAAGGAGCCGGAAACGATCTATGCCGGCGTGATCAACGACAAGCGATTCGGCGGCGTGTTTCTGACGACGGATTTCGGCAGGAATTGGCGGCAGGTGAGCGAGGGACTGGGCGGGCGGGACGTGTTCGAGCTGGCACAGGGGAAAGACGGGACGGTGCTGGCTGGAACCGACGAAGGGGTCTTCCGCTGGAACGGCATGGCATGGACGGCTGCGAACAGCGTGGCTGCCGCAGAAGGCGATGGCGCGGGCCCGTTGAGCGGACGACAGGATGCGCGCAGGGGCAGGCCGGAGCGCGGGCGCCAGCAGCGGCGGTCCGGGAAGAAGGCGGCGGCCCGGCAGATTGAGGGGCGGGTGACGGCGCTGACAGCGGCGGACGGGATTTGGTATGCGGCGACGGCGCAGGGCGTGTTCCGCAGCGCGGATGATGGATCCAAATGGCAGGGTCCGGTGCTGAGCGCGCAGAGCGCGGGATTCGATTCGGGGTTGGGCGATTATATTTCGGTTGCGGCGCAGGGCAGTACGGTATATGCGGCGCGGCGGAACGGGATCATGGTTTCGAAGGATCGAGGCGCAACATGGACGCCGGTGGTGTTTCCCGCAGGGCTATCGGCGGTGCGCACCATGGCGGTGACCCCAGAGGGTACGCTGTGGGCAGGCGGGCGAGAGGGCGTGTTCTACACGCCGGATGGGGGGCAGAGCTGGAAGAAGTTGCAGCAACTGCCGGTGGTGGCGATCAACGATCTGCGGTGGGATGGCGCGATGGGGCGCATGATCGTGACGTCGGACGAGAGTACGCTGATCTTCGCGGTGGATCCGCAGAGCCGGGCGTGGAAGTGGTGGAACGCGGGGTGGACGGTGCACGAGGTGGCGTGGACAGGACGGCGGATGATGGCGGCCTCGAAGTTCAGCGGGGTGGTGGCGCAGCCGGCGCCGGAGGTCGCCAGCGAGGGTGGGGGTGCAACACAGAACGCCCAGCGGTGAGCCGCGGATGCTGATCCGAGAGGCGCTGGCTGAAGATTTTGCCGGGCTGTACGCGCTGGACCAGGCTTGCTTTGTGCCGGGGATATCGTGGTCGAAGGCGGAGCTGGCGTATTTCCTGAAATATCCAAGGAACTTTGCGCTGGTGGCGGAGTGCGGGGCGCGACAGATCGCCGGGTTTACGATTGCCGGCACACTGCGGCGGGAGGGCGCGCTGCTGGGGCGGCTCATCACGCTGGACGTGCAGCCGGAAATGCGGCGGCGGCGCGTGGGCGGGATTCTGCTGGAAGCCGTGGAGGAGCGGCTGCGCGTGGCTGGCGCCGAGGTTCTGGTGCTGGAGGTGGCGGTGGATAATGAAGCGGCGCAGGGTTTTTACGAGCGGCATGGATTCAGGCGGACGGGGCGCATTCGCGGGTACTACCTGGGGCGGATCGATGCTCTGACGATGGAGAAGGCCCTTTAACAGGGCTCAGAGCGCAGGGCCTCCGTGCCTGCCTGCATGGACGACTACAATAGGGGCAATGTTTCGATTGAACATGAAGGCGGCTGCATGGATTGGGCTGCTGGTGTGCGTGGCGGGCGCGGCGCGGGCGCAAGCGGTGAAGGATCTGCCGAAGCCCACGGATTACGTGAGCGACGATGCGCACGTGATGTCGCAGGCGACGATTCTGGATCTGGACCGGTTGTGCGGCGAGGTCGACCGCGATGCTCACGCACAGATCGCCGTGGTAACGGTGAACTCGCTGGGCGGGGAAACCGTAGAACAGTATGCGGTGGATTTGTTCACAGCGTGGGGCATCGGATCGAAAAAATCCGACCGCGGCGTGCTGGTGCTGGTTGCGCCGAACCAGCGGCGAAGGTTCATCGAGACCGGGTACGGGCTTGAGGGGATTCTGCCGGACGGGCGTGTGGGCGACATCGGGCGGCAGATGGTGCCAATGCTGCGCGCGAATGACTTTGACGGCGCGCTGACGCTGGCGACGGATGAGATCGCGCAGATTATCGCGAAGGATCGCGGCGTGAAGCTGCAACCGTTGACGCAGCAGGGCGCGGAGATCGCGCGGCAGCCGCAGCAGGCGAGCCTGGGGCAGGTCGTGGGCGGGATTGTCTTCCTGATTCTGGTAGTGATCTTCCTGATTTGGGCGGGAGGATCGGGGCTGCTGGGATTTCTGCTGGGGATGCTGTTTAGCGGGGGCGGATTCGGCGGAGGGTTTGGCGGCGGATTTGGCGGCGGTGGCGGTGGCGGAAGCGGGAGCGGGTTTGGCGGATTTGGCGGAGGCGCGACAGGCGGGGGTGGCGCCGGGGGAAGCTGGTAAGGTTCAGGGGAAAGCAGAGGAGACGGAAAAACGATGATGCGTCGAGGACTTTGGATCGCGGTTGCGGTGGCCGTGGTGATCTGTGGAGCGGGGCTGCTGGTGGTGGGCAGCTACGTGAGCGCGCATAACCAGATGGTGGCGAAGCAGCAGGCGATTCGCAATCAATGGTCGGATGTGAACGTTGTGCTACAGCGGCGCGCGGATCTGATTCCGAATCTGGTGGCGACTGTGAAGGGTTATGCGACGCACGAGGAGAAGGTATTTGCCGATGTGGACCAGGCGCGCGAGGCGCTTCTGGCGGCGCATGATCCGAAGAGCGCGATGCAGGCCAATGGGCAACTGGACGGCGCGCTGGGACGGCTGCTGATGGTGGCGGAGGCGTATCCGAACCTGAAGGCGAATGAGAATTTTCTGGAGCTGCAGGATCAGCTGGAAGGGACGGAGAACCGCATCGCGGTGGAGCGTCACCGGTACAACGACGACGTGCGGGACTACAACACGTACATTCAGCAGATCCCGAATAACTTCTGGGCGCACCTTGGGGGATTCCAGCCGGACAACGACTACTTTACGGCGACGCAGGGGGCACAGCAGGCGCCGACGGTGAAGTTCTGAGCGTGGCAGCCAGCGGTCAGCCGGAGACGAGGATGCGGAGGTCGCGGAGGTTGTTGCCGGTTGGGCCGGTGACGACGGAGTCGCCGAGCGAGGTGAAGAGGGTGCAGGCGTCGAAGTGGGCGAGGGTGGCCTCCGGATCGAAGCTGTAGGCACGGGCACGAGCGACGGTGGTGGTGTCGGCAACGGCACCGGCCGCGGGACTGTTGCCATCGATGCCGTCGGAGCCGGCGCTGAGGACGGCGAGCGGCTGTCCGTGATATTGGGCGAGGTCGAGCGCGGCAGCTAGCGCAAACTGCTGATTGCGTCCGCCGCAGCCGGGATGGCCGCCGAGACGGACGGTCACTTCACCGCTGGAGAGCAGGCAGAGCCGCGGGAGTTCTCTCCGTAATGCATGGAAGCGGGCAAGGAGATACTTCGCAGCCTCTGCGTAGTCCCAGTCATCGCACGTGTTGTCGATGATGACCTTGTAGCCCAGCGCCTGGGCGTGATCGCGCGCAGCATTCACGAAATCGTGGTTGGAGAGCAGCGTGTCGAACTGAGCGTGGCCGAAGGCCGTGGCGCTTTGCGGGTTGTTCTCGGATTGGGCGGGGGGAGCGGCGCTCTGCTCGCGTTTGAGCCGCTCGAACCAGGCGCGGACAGAGGTGGGGAATTTTTCGAGGAGGCGGAAGCGCTCGAGAATATCGGAACACTCTGAGAGGCTGGAGTAGTTCGGCAGCGTGGGCGAGGAAGCGACAGCCGCGAGATCTTTGAGGGGGACGTCGGCCAGGAGGAGGGAAAGCTTTTCCGCCTGAGGCGCAGCGAGGGCGAGGCGTCCGCCTTTGACGGCGGAGAAATATTTGCGGACGGTGTTGACCTCAGTGATGGTGGCGCCGCTGGCAACGAGGGTTTCGTGAAAGGCGATGGTGTCGTCGAGGGAAATGGCGCGGTCGATGGGCAGTTCCAGCATGGCGGAGCCGCCGCCGCTGATGAGGAAGAAGACGAAGGTGTCTTTTCTGGCGTGTTTGAGGAGCGCGAGCGCGGCATGGGCGGCGGTGAAGGAATCCTCATTGGGCAGGGGATGGCCGCCGGCGAAATAGCGGATGCGGCGATTGCGGTGTTTGGGGATTTCCGGCGCGGAACAGACGCCGTGAAGGTGTTTCTTCTCCGGCAGGCGCTCGAGCAGCGCGTCGAGCATGGAGAGAGCCGCCTTGCCGAAGGAGATGACGTAGTAATCTCTAAAGCCGGCAAGCGGCTGGGTGATGGGGGGCAGGCGCGACGAGGGATGGCGGACCAGGGTGCGGTTTTCGAAGTGGAGGTGGCGGTCGAAGGCCTGCTGGATGTTGCAGGCAGCGAGTGCCGACGCGAAGATGTCCCGGCAAACCGCCTGTAGTTCTTCGAGCGCGATCATTCGGGGAGAACCGGGAAGGAGCGCAGAGCCCATAAGCGGATAGCCTTTTTCACCTCATCCAGCTTACTCCCGGTGCGTGGCGAGGACGGGTGTGGAGTTCCATTCTGAGAAACGAAGAAGTGATCGGTGTCCTGAATCCAGACAAGCTCTTTGGGATCGCGGGCGCTGGCGACGGTGGCTTCTACCTGCGCGGCGGGGCCGTACTGATCGCGCGTGCCGCTGATGAAGAGCTTGGGCTGGGGGCATCTGGCGAGGAAGCCGAAGTCGTAATCGCGGCCTTCGGCGTGGACGGGAAGGCCGAGGGCGACGAGTCCGGAGACGCGAGGGTCGCCACAGCAGACATGGAGGCCGACCCAGGAGCCGAAGGAGAATCCGGCGAAGAGGATAGGGCGGTGGAATTCGCGATCGAGCCAGTCGAGGGCGGCGCGGACGTCGTCCTGCTCGCCGCGGCCGAAGTCGTGAGCGCCTTCGCTGAGGCCGGTTCCGCGGAAGTTGAAGCGGAGCACGGGCAGGCCGAAGGACTGGAAAGCTTTCATGGCGTGGTAGACGACTTTGTTGTGAAGGGTTCCGCCGCCGAGGGGGTGGGGATGGCAGACGAGCGCGGAAAAGGACGGGTTGGGCGAGCCGGTGTTGAGGAGGGCTTCGAGACGGCCGGCGGAGGCGCGGAGATTGTCGACGGAGCGGAGGGAAGCGGAGGCCGAATGAGCGTGGAGCATCGAATTCCATTGTAAGGAGGAGCCGGTAGCCGGAAGCAGGTGATTCCCAGCTGTCGCCAGAAGCAGGAACAAGCTTTGGGCACCCATTTCACCTGCCCTGTCCCAAAGACGGGGACAAGGGTGGGGCACCCGGTACACTGGTGCTTCCTTATGACACTCGATCCGATTGCACTGACGCGGCGCCTGGTGGACATTGAGTCAATCACCTACAACGAGGGCGCGGTTGGGGCTTATCTGGAGGAGTTTCTTGCTGGGCGGGGATGGGCCGTGGAGACGATGCCCGTGGCGCAGCCGAAGGAGAGCGGGTCGAGCAGCGACCGGAAGAATGTGTACGCGTGCGCCCCGGGCGACACTCCGGAGGTGGTCTTCTCGACGCACATGGACACGGTGCCGCCATTTATTCCGTCGAGCGAGGATGAGGAGTTTGTCTACGGGCGCGGGTCGTGCGACGCGAAGGGGATTATTGCGGCGCAGATTGCGGCGGCGGAGCGCCTGGGCGCTGAAGGCGTGAAGGCCGGGCTGCTGTTTGTGGTGGGCGAGGAGCGGGATTCGGCGGGGGCGAAGGCGGCGAATCTGTTTGCGCAGGAGCGAGGGGGCGGGAGCGGGTTTTTGAGCCGGTTTCTGATCAACGGCGAGCCGACGGACAATCGGGTGGCGCTGGCGTCGAAGGGTGCGCTGCGGGCGGTGGTGCGGACGACGGGGAAGATGGCGCACTCGGCGTATCCGGAGCTGGGCGAGAGCGCGACGCACAAGATGGTGGGGGTGCTGCGGCGGGTGCTGGAGATCAAGCTGCCGGTGACGGAGGACGTCGGGCCGAGCACGCTGAATATCGGGACCATTCACGGCGGACATGCGCCGAACGTGATTGCGGACGCGGCCGAGGCGCAGGTTCTGGTGCGGCTGGTGGGCGATTCGGCCGAGACGCGGCGGGCGATTGAAGCTGCCGTGGAGGGGCTGGGGGCGGTGGATTTCACGCTGGAGATTCCGTTCAAGCGGCTGAAGGCGG
>DAHUYD010000070.1 GCA_027315385.1 Acidobacterium sp. | reverse complement strand
CCCGCGTTGTTCACCAGAATGTCCGCGCTCCCATATCGCTTCCACGCCTCGTCCACCAGGCAGCGCACGTCATCCATGTTGGTCACGTCGCCGCGCACTACTTCGCCGCCGCCCTCGCCCGCGCACTGCTGGATCTCCTTCAGCGTCTCTTCCGCCCCCGCGACGCTGCCCACGTAATCGATGACAACCTTCGCCCCTTCACACCCGAGCCGTTTCGCGATGCCCTGCCCTATCCCCGACCCCGCTCCGGTCACAATCGCCACCTTCCCTGCCAGTCGCATGGTCTCCCCTCGTCTCTTTGCGGTTTTCAGGGTCCCGTTTCTTCTATTGGATGCCAAAAAGCTCCTCGATCCCGGCCTTTCCGCTCACCCCGAAAAATTCACCCTCTGGCTGATATCTGAGACCTTCCACCCGCTCCCGGTTCCCTCTTCCCATCTCGCCTCCCCTCGGGAACCACACAGGCCCCTCCTGCGTATCTTTATCTGTCCACCGGAGCGGGCGGTCAGGCTTCCTTGCCGGCAGCCACGCGCTCCGGGTTATGCTGTTGAAGATTTGCACGGTGGGGGAGGCAGGGTCATGGCTATCTACTGCAGAAATTGTGGCAAGGCGCTCGCTGACGACGCCCGCTTCTGCTCCGGCTGCGGCGCGCAAACCTTTCCCCCGGCTCCCAGCTCACCCCCCTACTCAGCCTCGTACCCGGCTTCTGTCACGCGCCTCGTCCGGCCCCGCGCCGGACGCATGATCGCCGGCGTCTGCCAAGGCCTCGCCAACGCCTACGCCTGGGATGTGGTCTGGGTCCGCGTCATCACTGTCCTTCTCGCGGTCTTCGGCGGCGGCTCGGGTCTGCTCGCCTACGTCATCTTCTGGATCGTCATGCCCGAGGAGCCGATCGTCTTCCCACCTTCCCCCCCGCCATACCAGCCGCCCACCCAGCCCTGACAGCTCGTGGCTCGCCGCTGTTTAGGTACCAGGCCTCTAACTACCCGCTCTTCAGCTACCCGCCCTCGATCTGGCCTGTACCCTGAACCCCCAAACCCTATACCCTGTTCCTGTGTTCTTCCATTCCGAGGGCGACAAGCTCTTCTACACCATCATGGGTGACGGCCCCACTGTGATGTTGCTCCATCCCACGCCTGTCGATCATCGCTTCTGGCTCTCGGTCGCCGACATTCTCGCCATGCGCTATCGCCTCATCCTCCCCGACCTCCGCGGCCATGGCCAGTCGGAGGCCGGCCCGGATTTCCCGCCTGCCCCCATCACCGTCGAAAAACTCGCCACCGATGCTGTCCGCCTCCTCGATCACCTCGGCATTTACCGCGCCATGTTCGCCGGCTGCTCCATTGGCGGTTACACCCTCTACGAGATTTGGCGCACCATTCCCTCTCGCGTCGAGGCCCTCGCCTTCTGTTGCTCCAAACCGCAGGCCGACGACCAGACCGCACGCGCCAAACGCAGCCTGAACATCGACATGATCGAAAAAAGCGGCGCCGCTCCCTTCATCGATGCAACGCTCCATGCAGTCATCGGTCCCACCGCGCATCGCCGGTGGCCCAACAAGGTCGCCGAAGCGCGCGAGATGATGCTCGCCGTTCCCGCCACTCATCTCGTCGCCGTCCAGCAGGGCCTGGCCGCACGTCCTGACTCCGTCGCCACCGCCCGCACGCTCCGTGTTCCCTGCTGCGTCCTCGCCGCCGGCGAGGACCCCGGCAGCACTCCCGCCGACATGCGCCTCCTTGCCGAACAAATCCGCAGCGGCGGCTACGGCGCCGAGTACCATGAGATCCCCGATGCCGGACACTTCGCGCCCTTCGAGCAGCCCGAATTGGTTGCGCGCATTCTCCGCCAGTTCTTCGATTCCGTCGTTTAGTTCCCGCCAGGCAAGGTTCCGCCGCCGCGACTTCCCCCCGCACCCCGTGTTCCATATCATTAAGAATTCAGAGAGCGCCGCGACAGGCACTCCGCAGCAGGATGGCCCTGAAGGCTGAAAGGAAATTCCATGAACACCCACATCGATCATTCGCCCTTTGCTGGAACTCCCGGCCCCACGCGATGGACGCACCGCCTCACCGCCGTTTCCCTCGATGTTGGCCGCCGCAGCCTCGCCCTTGCGCTCGTCTGGCTCATGATTCCTCTCACCATGCCGCTGGCCGCATCCGCCCAGCAGGGCCCGCCCCCGCCCCCGCCCGACCAGCAGCAGGCTCCGCCGCCCGCTTATCAGGACGGCCCTCCCTCCCAGGCCTGGAACCCACTCGGACCTGAGCAACTCGATCAGCTGGTCGCGCCCATCGCCCTCTACCCCGACTCCCTCGTCGCCCAGGTGCTCGCCGCCGCCACCTATCCCCAGCAGGTCGCCCAGGCCGACCAGTTTGTTCAGAGCAATCAGGGCGTTCCTCCCGCTCAACTAGCCCAGATGGCCGACGAACAGCCCTGGGATCCCAGCGTCAAGGCCATCACGGCCTTTCCCACCGTCCTCGACAACATGAATCGCAACCTGGACTGGACCACCCAACTCGGCAACGCCTATTACAACCAGCCCCAGGACGTGATGAGCGCCGTGCAGGACATGCGCCAGCAGGCGTACAGTCGCGGCGATCTGCGCAGTTCCCCCCAGGAATACGTAAACTATGCGCCCGGCAATATCGTCATCGCTCCCGCCAACCCCGCCGTCGTCTATGTGCCGTATTACAACCCCTGGGCCATCTGGGGATTCCGCCCCTGGTATGGCTACTACATGCCTCCGCCGCCGCCGCATGTCGCCTTTTTTGGCGGTCTCGCCATCGGGTTCGGCTTCGGTGTCGTGGTCGGCGCCTGGTCGCACTGGGGATGGGGCTGGGGCCACTGGGGTATGGGCTGGGGCCCGCATCCCTGCATCGTCTATAACCGCGTCAGCTACGTTTCCCGCAGCGTGACCGTTATCAACTACGGACACTACGGATACTACGACCGCGGACGCGATGCGCGCGTCTACAACGCCCGCTTCGCCCGCACCTACGATGCCGCCTATCACCGCGGAGCTGTCGCTGGCTACAACCATGGCTTCGAACGCGCACAGGTGGCCGCCTACAACCGCGGCTATAATCGCGGCCAGGCCAACGGTTTCAATCGCGGCTACAACCGGGGAGTCCAGAACAACTACCGCGCCCCGGTAAACAACCGCCAGCAGCAAAACTACAGCCGACCGGCGCAGAACTACAATCGACCGGCGCAGAACTACAACCGACCGGCGCAGAACTATAACCGGCCGGCACAGAACTACAACCGGCCGCAGCCCCAGCAACGCCAGAGCCGTCCACAATCCCGGCGGCAGAGCCGTCCGCGGAAAAATAACAGCCGGCCGCACAACGACAGCAAACCGCATGGTGGCGGGGGCGACCACAGCCACGGCCGCCGCTAATCTCTATTTTTATTGCCCCCTGAGGGATGGCCTACCCGCCATCCCTCTTTTCCCTTGCCGGCTCCATCACCGCTGGAGTCACCCGCTCTTCCGCTACCCGCCCTTCAGCCGCCTCCCTGTGGTAAAACGGTTTGTTACCTCTTTTCAAGGGGTCCCGCCATGAACCAGCCCACCCGTCCCGACCGCCGCGCTTTCCTCAAGGGAAGCACTGCAGCGGCCGCCGCCGCCTTTGTCGGATCCTCCCTGTCCGAATCGGCTCTGCCCGCTGCCGCTGAAAACACCCGCGCAGCAGGCCCGCGCGCCCTGCCCAACAATCCCCGCACCCAGGACGCGATGCCCACCCGCAACCTGGGCCGCACCGGCTACAAAGTCGGCATCTTTTCCCTGGGAGGCCAGGCCGCCCTCGAAAAGCCCGACAACGCCGCCGTGGCCGTCCCCATCATCCACCGCGCCCTCGATCTCGGCGTCAATTACTGCGACACCTCCTCCATCTACGGCGGACCTATGCGCTGGAGCGAGCGCTACTACGGCGAAGTCATGAAGTCCCGCCGCAACGAGACCTTTCTCGCCACCAAGACCAAGGAGCGCACCCGCGAAGGCTCCCTGCGCATGATCGACGAGTCGCTCAAGCTCCTCCAGACGGATCACGTCGACCTGTGGCAGCTTCACGATATCGGCACTCTGACGGACGTCGACCAGATCTTCTCGAAAGGCGGCGCCATCGAAGCCCTCGTCGAAATGCAGCAGCAGGGCGTCGTCCGCTACGTCGGCATCACCGGCCACTACCGCCCCGACGCTCTCATCGAGGCCATCCACCGCCATCCCTTCGACACCATCCTGATGGCTCTCAACGCCGCCGATCCCTGGCACTTCAGCTTCGAGGACAAGCTGTTGCCTCTGGCCGTGGAAAACCAGATGGGTATCATCGGCATGAAGATCCCCGGCCG
>DAHUYD010000010.1 GCA_027315385.1 Acidobacterium sp. | reverse complement strand
GCTGCGAGCCAGGGCAGCCACAAATGGGAGCAGGCGCGCACGAAGTCGGAACCATCCATGCACGTTCCCCGCCAGCGAAGCCGCTCTGAAAACAAACGACACAGAGGCGCGGCAGCCCGCCAAAATCCCGCCACTGTCGCGCTTTTGACGCCTGGCCATCGCGCCGCAGGGTGTTAGAATGCGGTTTAGAAGACGAGGGAATGCGTGGGTTCTTTTCTGCAGAACCAGTTTGAACGCAACGTCATCACCACCTCGGTGGATTACGTGTTCAACTGGGCCCGGAAGTCGGCCCTCTGGCCGCTTACTTTCGGACTGGCCTGCTGCGCCATCGAGATGATCGCCACTACGATGGCCCGCTACGATCTCGCCCGCTTCGGAGCCGAGGTTTTCCGCCCCTCCCCGCGCCAGGCCGACCTCATCATCGTCTCCGGAACCGTCACCAGGAAGATGGCCCCGCAGGTGGTCCGCCTCTACAACCAGATGCCCGAGCCCAAATACGTCATCGCCATGGGCGCCTGCGCCATCTCCGGCGGACCGTTCCGCGACGGCTACAACGTTCTGAAGGGTATCGACCGCTACATTCCCGTCGATGTCCACATACCCGGCTGCCCGCCGCGTCCTGAAGCTCTTATCCATGCCTTCGTGACGCTCCAGAAGAAGATCGACGAGCAGGCCCTGCGCGGCGAGAGCCGCCCCCGTCATCTCAACGCCGATCTCCCCAGCGAGTTCCCCGTGCCTGAATTCGGCGCGCATGGCCTCGAACCGGCCCAGAACGACAATGTCTTCCTTGAGGAAACCGGCAACCCTCTGAGGATTCTCCAATGACCGCGCTCCCCACAGCCGAGGACCTCAAAGCGCAGATCGAGGCCGGCGTTCCCGGCGCGCAGGTCACCGTCATTCCCAACGCCAGCCCCTCCGCCCAGCATTCTCTCCTGCTCGATCATGAGCATGCCCCGGCCGTCGCGCTCTTCCTCCGCGATCATCCCGACCTGCGCCTCGACCTCTGCACGCTCGTCACCGGCGTCGACTGGCTCGATACCGAAACCACTGAAAAAATCAAAGTGAAGAAAGTGGTCCCTGGTCCGGTCGGCGCCGGGATCGAGCAGGAAGTCGAAGAAACCCGCAAGACGAAGATCCCTGGCTACCTCGAAGCCGTCTACCACCTCTTCTCGATGGAAAAGAAGCACGACCCTCCTGCCATGCCCGTCGTCCTGCGCCTGCGCACCGCCAACCGGATCGACCAGACGCATGTCCCCTCGCTCACACCCGTCTGGCGCAGTTGCGAGTTCCAGGAACGCGAGGCATTCGACCTCTATGGCATCGTCTTCGATGGCCATCCGGACCTGCGCCGCATCCTCATGTGGGATGGCTTCGAGGACTATCCCATGCGCAAAGACTACGTCCCGCCGGCCGACGACAGTCTCGCTTCGCTTCCGTTTGCTTCGTTGCAGAGAGCCAGCACGAAGGAGGCGCGATGACCGGCGTTGCCGAACTGGAACGCCGCGTCGAAGCCGGCGAAGACGGCCTCGGAGACATCCTTGAAGTCTCCATGGGCCCGCACCACCCCTCTACGCACGGCGTCTTCCGCATGGACGTCCGCCTGGAGGGCGAGAAGGTCGTCCGCCTCAAGCCCGTCTTCGGCTATCTCCACCGCAATCATGAGAAGATCGCCGAGCACGGAGCGTACCTCGCGGCCATCCCCTACACCGATCGCCTCGACTACCTCAACTCCATGACCAACAACTGGGGCTACGTGCTGGCCGTGGAAAAGCTGGCCGGGATCCCCGTCCCCGAGCGCGCCGAATACATCCGCGTCATCGTCGCCGAGCTCAGCCGGTTTCAGAATCATGCCGGCCTGGTCGGCTTCCTGCTCCAGGATATGGGCGCCAGCGGCACGCCCCTGATGTACGCCTTCCGCGAGCGCGAGAAGATCCTCGACCTCTTCGAATCGCTCTCCGGCGCGCGCATGATGTGCAACTACATGCGCTTCGGCGGCCTGCGCGTCGACTGCACACCCGCCTGGCTAGAAGAAGTCCGCCAGTTGGTCAGCGGCCTGCCGAAATTTGTCGACGAGTTTGAGGCGCTGCTCCGCGGCAACGAGATTCTCATGGCCCGCACCCAGGGTGTCGGCGTTCTGCCCCGCGAACTGGCCATCAACGCCGGCGTCACCGGCCCCATGCTGCGCGCCAGCGGCGTCAATTACGACATTCGCAAAGTAGACCACTACGGCGTCTACGACCGCTTCGACTTTCGCGTGCCCCTCGGCGACCACGGCGACGTGTACGACCGCTATATGATGCGCATCCTCGAGATGCGCGAGTCGCTGAAGATTCTCCAACAGGCGGTACGCGACATTCCCGGCGGCCCGATCATCGATCCGAAAACGCGCCTGCGCGGCCTGCGGCCCAAAGCCGGCGAAGCCTACGGCCGCATCGAAGCCCCCAAAGGCGAGCTGGGATTCTTCCTCATCAGCGACGGCTCCACGATTCCCTGTCGCTATCGCGTCCGTCCGCCAAGCATGATCAATCTCACCATTCTTGAAGACATGTGCCTCGGCCACAACATCGCCGACGTGGTCGTCATTCTGGGCAGCGTGGATATCGTCCTCGGCGAGGTGGATCGGTGAACACAGCAATCAGTTGTCAGCGATCGGCGTTCAGGGACTCTGTTGCCGAGCGCTGTACGCTGCACGCTGAACGCTTCTCAGGGGTTGAATGTTAAGGACTTTTTCCCATGTTCGGTGAAGGCATCATTCAGGGACTCGTTGAAACGGCACGCAACTTCTTCGGCAGCTATGTCGATAAGGACCGCCTCGTCACGGTCCAGTATCCCGAAGAGCGGCACCAACTGCCCGAGGCCACGCGCCAGTTCCCGTTCCTGCTCTACGATGGCGCCGATCCCGAAGCCGGCCTGCGCTGCGTTTCCTGTCAGATCTGCGAAAAGGAATGTCCGCCGCAGTGCATCCACATCGAGAAGAGCAAGGACAAGAAGCCCGACTTCGTCGGCAAGCTGCAGTTCTATCCCGCCGTCTTTAACATCGACGTCTCCACCTGCATGAGCTGTCAGATATGCGTCGAGGTCTGCCCCTTCGACGCCATTCGCATGGACAACCAGTTTGAGCTGAGCACCAGCAACCGCTTCGCCGGCCTGCTCTACACCAAACCCGAACTGGCCAAATCGAACGAGTACTACCGCAAAATCCATCCCACCGAAGCCGCCGAGTGCGACGAGCGCCGTGCCAAAGAAGCCGAGGAGGCGAAAGCCAAAGCCGCAGCAGCAGCGGCCGCCTCGGCAGCCAAAGCCGCTCAGGCCGCGGCAACTTCTCCGGCTGGCGCCGCGAATGGCGCCTCAGGCAACGGCACGGCGTCCACACCGGTTGAGCAGCCTGCCGGGAAAAAGCCGGTGACCCAATGACGTTGCCCGCGCCCACCGCCGATCAGATCTGGGTCTGGATCAAGGACTGGCTGGTCTTCCACACGCCCGCGCCGTTTCAGCCGCTCGCCTCCATCCTCTGCATCGTCGCCGCCATCATCGTCGTCTTCGCTTCGCTGTTTGCTCTCACCGTCCTC
This sequence comes from Acidobacterium sp., assembly GCA_027315385.1. Lineage (GTDB taxonomy): Bacteria > Acidobacteriota > Terriglobia > Terriglobales > Acidobacteriaceae > Palsa-343. The sequence continues at coordinate 13,342 of DAHUYD010000010.1, read as the reverse complement.
CTGGAGCGCAAAGGCCTGGGCCGCATGCAGAACCGCTACGGACCGAACCGCGTCGGCCCCTTCGGCATTCTTCAGCCCATCGCGGACGCCGTAAAGTCCCTCACCAAAGAAGACATCGTTCCCCGCTCCGCCGATCACGTCGTCCACTATCTTGCTCCCCTGGTCCTCGTTGCCGCGTCGTTCCTCGCGTACGCCGTCCTGCCCATCGGCCGCAACATGACGGCCGTCAATCTCGACGCTGGCGTGCTCTTCTTCTTCGCCATCGGCTCCGCCACCGAGCTCGCTGTTTTCATGGCTGGCTGGTCCAGCCGCAACAAATATTCGCTCCTCGGAGCCATGCGCGCCATCGCGCAGATGGTCAGTTACGAAATTCCGCTGATCCTCTCGTCCATTGCCGTCGTCATGATCGCCGGCACGCTCTCGACCAGCGCCATCGTGGACGAGCAGGCCCGCTACACGCACGGCATCGCCCACTGGTTCGTCTTCACGCCCTGGGGACTCGCCGGCTTTATCCTCTTCATGATTGCGGCCACCGCGGAAACCAACCGCAGCCCCTTCGATCTGCCCGAAGGCGAGTCCGAAATCATCGCCGGCTACTTCATCGAGTATTCCGGCTTCAAGTTTGCGCTCTTCTTTCTCGCCGAATACATCGAGATGTTCGCCGTCAGCGGCCTCGGCATCACCCTCTTTCTCGGCGGATGGTCTTCCCCCGTCAGCTTCCTTGCGTGGATTCCCTCCTGGATCTGGTTCTTCGGCAAGCTGCTCGCTCTGATCTGCTGCTTTATCTGGGTGCGCGGCACGCTGCCCCGGCTGCGCATGGATCAGCTGATGAACTTCGCCTGGAAATTCATGCTGCCGATGACGCTGTTCGTCATCCTCTCCGCGGGCGTTTGGCGATTTTTGCCCGCGACCATTGCGGGGTCGGGCGCACTCGGCGCTGTGGTACGCTGGCTGGTCTGTGCATTCATCGTCCTTCTGCCCTATGTAACCCTGGCGCGCGCGCTCGAAAGCGGCAGAAAGATCGAAAAGCGGGAGTACCGCTTCGCCGAATGAATTCGTTTGTGAGTTTTGTGCGGTGATTGAAGTCACAGCCGTACGTGTGCGGCTGTGAAAGGTTAAGAAAGGTCCGGGTGGGTTTGAACCCGGGCACTTGATACGGCTTCGGGCCTGCCTTGAATTGCGCCCGACTAGGCACGATGAGGACGACTCTTCCCTTTCTGATCCTCGCAGTTCTCACCCTGGCCGGAGGCGTCGCCGCCATGACGCTGCGCCGCCTCGTACACTGCGCTTTGTGCCTCACCGTCGCGTTTGCCGGGCTCGCCGCCCTCTATCTCAACCTCGGCGCCGAATTCGCCGGACTCGCGCAGCTCCTCGTCTACGTCGGCGCCATCGCCATCCTCATCGTTTTTGCGATCCTGCTTACCCGCGGCGGCGACGACAAAGCTGAACCGTCGTTCTCGCCTGCCGGTGCCGCCGGCGTGGTGCTCGCCGCGGCCGTCTTTGCGGTCCTCGGCTGGGCAATCGTAACCAGCGGCATCTTGCATCAGGCGGCAAATCCGGCCGCTCCGCCCGCGCCCATGCGCTCCATCGGACTCGCGCTCATGCAGCGCTACGTTCTGCCCCTCGAAGTCATTGCCCTCATGCTCACTGCCGCCATGATCGGCGCCGTCATCCTCGCCCTGCGCGAAAAACGTCCGCAGCCGGAGCAAGACCAGAGGAGCGCCCAATGAATCCTCTGGCCGCCTGTCTCCTCGTTTCCGCTCTGCTCTTCGCCATTGGACTTGCGGGCGCGCTCACTCGCCGCAGCGCCATCCTCGTCCTGGCTGGCATTGAGCTCATGCTGAACGCCGCCAACCTGAACTTCATCGGTTTCTGGCGTTTCGGCCCGCATCCCGAAGAACTCACCGGGATTATCTTCGTCATTTTTGCCATCGCCGTCGCCGCCGCGGAAGCCGCCGTCGGCCTGGCGCTCATCCTCGCCATTTACCGGCACGCGCGCACCTCTGACGTGAGCGAGATTACGGAGATGAAAGGGTGACCCCCATCGCCAGTCAGGTCGCGGCTCCAACAGCCTGGATTCTCCGGTATCTCTGGCTTATTCCGGTCCTCCCCATCCTCGCTGCCGGCTTCTCTGCGCTCCTGCCCAAAGCTCAGCGCCGCCTCTCCGCAACGCTGGCTATCGGATCGATGTCGGGCTCGCTGCTCCTGGCCATCTGGGCCCTCGTCCACACCATCGCAGAACCCGCCGTCCAGTTCGTCAACTTCCCCTGGTTCCAGTTCGGCGCCCAATGGGTCGCGCTGGGCTGGCTCCTCGATCCGCTCGCCGCCGTCATGCTGGTGATGGTCACCTTCGTCGGGCTGCTGATCTTCATCTACAGCCTGGGTTACATGGCCCACGACGACAACTTCACCCGCTTCTTCTGCTTCCTTTCGCTCTTTGCGGGAGCCATGCTCGGCGTGATCATCGCCAACAGCCTGCTGCTGCTCTTCATGTGCTGGGAAGTCGTCGGCCTCACCTCGTATCTCCTCATCGGATTCTGGTTCCACCGCCCCGCCGCCGCCGCGGCCGCGAAAAAAGCCTTCATCGTCACCCGCGTCGGCGATCTCGGCCTGCTCCTCGGAATGGTCTGGCTCTACGCGCAGAGCGGCACGCTGCTCTTCTATAACAGCGGCGCCGGCTGTCTGGAACACACCGCTGTCGCCGCCATGGGCGCGCATCTCACCGCCGCCGGCATGGCCGTCTCGACGGGGATCGGCCTGCTCATCTTCTGCGGAGCTGTCGGCAAGTCCGGCCAGGTTCCGCTGCACGTCTGGCTGCCCGACGCGATGGAGGGCCCAACCCCGGTCAGCGCGCTCATCCACGCCGCCACCATGGTTGCCGCCGGTGTCTACCTCATGGCGCGCGTCTATCCGCTGCTCGACCACACCACGCTCGCGGTCATCGCCTGGGTCGGCGCCATCACCGCCTTTTTCGCCGCCTGCATCGCCGTCGCGCAAAACGACATCAAGCGCATCCTCGCCTACTCGACCGTCTCGCAACTTGGCTACATGATGCTGGGCCTCGGCGTCGGCGGCGTCGCGGTGGGCATGTTCCACCTCATCACCCACGCGTTCTTCAAGTCGCTGCTCTTCCTCGGCGCCGGCTCTGTGATCCACGGCTGCTCCGAGGAGCAGGACATCCGCAACATGGGCGGTCTGCGCCGCTTCATGCCCATCACCTTCGTCACCTACGCCGCCGCCATGCTGGCTCTTTGCGGGTTCCCGCTCTTTGCCGGCTTCTGGAGCAAGGACGCTATCCTCGAGCGCGCGCACCTCTGGGGCCTTTCCCTCGGACCGTATTACCTGGGCGCCCTCGGCGCGCTGCTTACCGCGTTCTACATGACGCGCCAGATGTATTACGTCTTCTTTGGGCCGCAGCGCGCGCCGGAAGCCGCTGCCAAACCCAGCGACTCGCCGCGCCCGCCCGAGCAGTGCGTCATCGTCCATCCGCATGAGAGCCCCTCCGTCATGACGGTGCCGCTCGTCCTGCTGGCGGTTTTCGCCGTCTTCCTCGGATTCGTAGGCACACCTGCCTGGCCCTGGTTCCAGTCGTTCCTCTCCGCCCAGCCGCTCACCTTCAATGTTCACGCGTTCCTTGAGCCCGGCCTTATCCCGCTGATGCTCTACTCCTCGCTGCTCGTCTTCGCCGGTCTTCTCCTTGGCTGGTGGTTCTACGGGCGCAAGGCGATCGTGCGCGCCACCGATCCCGACGCACTCGGACGGCGCATCCCTCTTGTCTTCCACGCCCTCGCCCATCGCCTCTATGTCGATGAGATTTACGGCGTCACGGTCATCGCGCTGACTCGCTTCGTCTCCGCCTTCTCCGCTTTCCTCGACCGGTTCATCTTCGGCGGCGTCGTGAACCTCGTCTCCTGGTTCGTCACCGGGCTGGGCTGGTTCGATTCCGGAGTCGACCGCTTCGTGGTGAATGGCGGCTTCGATCTCGGCTGCCGCGAGGTTAACTTCGGCGGACGCCTCATCGCCAGCCTGCAAAACGGCCGCGTCCAGAATTATCTTCGCGTCATCGCCGGCGCGCTGGTCGTCTTCGCCGCACTGCTGCTCTGGGGGCACCGCGGATGACCATCACCGAACTCACATCCCTGCCCCTCTTCGGCGGCTGCCTCGTCCTGCTCCTTGGTCGCAATCGCGCCGTCGCCCGCGCCCTCGCCCTCCTCCTCGGGCTCTGTTCTCTGGGCAACGCGCTCTGGATCTGGCACGGCTTCAACCCCGCCCTCCCCGGCTTCCAGTACGAAGTCTGGCGCACCTGGGCCCCCTCGCTCGGCATCGTCTATCACGTCGGCGTCGATGGCCTCGGCGTCCTCATGCTCGTCCTCTCCGCCATGGTCGTCCTCATGTCGCTGGCGGCTTCCTGGAACAACGAAAAACACTCGCGCCTCTACCTCGCGCTGGTCCTCTTCCTCGAGGGCGGCCTGTTCGGCACATTTACAGCCCTGAACTTCGTGCATTGGTTTATCTTTTGGGAGCTCAGCCTCATCCCCGCCTTCTTTCTCGTGCGGCTCTGGGGAGGCCCCAATCGCAACCGCGCTTCCACGCAGTTCTTCCTCTACACCATGGTCGGCAGCATCGCCCTGCTGCTCGCTTTCCTGGCTCTCTACCTCGCCACCGGCACCTTCGACTTCGTCGATCTGGCCCGCCTTGCGCAGCATGGGGACATCGCCCGCGAAGTCGCCCAGAATATCCACTGGGGCGTTAGCGGCGACACGACCGGCATGATCCTCTTCTGGGCAGCGTTCCTCGGATTCGCCGTCAAGACCCCCGTCGTGCCCTTCCACACTTGGCTGCCGGCTACGTACGCTGAAGCGCCCAGCGAAACGACCATGCTCCTCACCGGAGCGATGTCGAAAATGGGCATCTACGGCTTCCTGCGTATCCTGCTGCCGATTTTCCCGCGGGAAATGCAGCATGCGCTGACGCCCCTGCTCTGGCTCGCCGTCGCCACCATCGTTCTGCCCGCCTTTGCCGCGTGGGTACAGAAGGACCTGAAGCGGACCTTTGCTTACTCTTCCGTGAATCACCTCGGCTATTGCATCCTCGGCGTCTGTGTGGCCGCCAAATTCACCGGCGCGGATGCGAGCCTGGCAGCTGAAAAATCCGCGGCCCTCACCGGCGTCATGCTCCAGATCTTCAGCCACGCGCTCACCGCGGCCGCGCTCTTCTGGTTCCTCACTCTGCTCGAACGCCGCGCCGCTTCGCGCGGCATCGACGACTTCGGCGGCCTGCGTAAAGTCATTCCCGTTTTCTCCGGACTGATGGGCATCGCCATCTTCGCCTCGCTCGGTCTGCCGGGACTCAACGGCTTCCCCGGCGAGTTCCTCATCTTCAAGGGAGCGTTCCCCCTCGTCCCCTGGGCCACAGCGATTTCCGTCCTCGGCTTGCTCATGACCGCTGTCTTTCTGCTCACCGTCATCCAGAAAGTCTTCTCCGGCCCGGTGAATCCGCGCTGGCAGGCGCTGCCTGACCTCACCCTCGCCGAGCGGTGGGCCTTCGTCCCGGTGATTGCGCTCATGTTCGCAATCGGTCTCTACCCGCAAATCATCACGGGCATGATCCACGGAACTGTAATGCAGTGGATCGCGGGAGTGGGCCTCTGATGCTCGCCTGGACCATCTACGTCTCCATTGCCGGCGCGCTCGCCGCGCGGCTGGCGCCGTCGAAGCAGCTCGCCCGCATCCTGGCTCTGCTCGCCGCGCTCTCCGGACTTGCGCTCAGCCTTACCGCGCTGGCTCACTGGCAGCCGGGGCAGCTCGTCACCGTCGCGAACGTTCCCTGGATTCCGCAGCTCGGCATCAGCTACCACCTCGCCGCCGACGGCATCAGCCTCACCCTGCTCCTGCTTACCGGCATCGCCGCGACCGCGGGCATTCTTTTCTCCTGGAACATCAACGAGCGCACTCAGGAATTTTTCGCCTTCTATCTCGTCCTCATTGCCGGCGTCTACGGCGTCTTTCTCAGCTTCGATCTCTTCCTCCTCTTCGTCTTCTACGAGATCGCCATCATCCCCAAGTACTTTCTCATCGCCATTTGGGGTTCCGTCCCGCGCGATGCGGCGCCCGGCAAGGAAGGCTCGCAGCGCGAATACGCCGCGATGAAGCTCGCCCTCTATTCCTTCGCCGGCAGCGCGCTGGTGCTGGCCGGCATGGTTGCCGCGTGGGTCATGAGCGGCTCTGTCACCGGCACACATACGCTCGACCTGCAAGCGCTCGCCGCCATTCCCTTCACCCAGCACTTTCAGATGTGGGCCTTCCCCATGGTCTTCGTCGGGTTCGCCGTGCTCGCCGGCATGTGGCCCTTCCACACCTGGGCGCCCACTGGCCACGCTGCCGCGCCTACCGCCGCGTCCATGCTGCTCGCCGGAGTGGTGATGAAGCTCGGCGCTTATGGCTGCCTGCGCGTCGCCATGATGCTGTTTCCCGCCGGCCTCAATCCCTGGGGATTCCACGTCCTCGGCTTCGGCTCCTGGCGCGACGTCATCGCGGTACTCGCCATCATCGGCATCGTCTACGGAGCATCGGTCGCCCTGGTCCAGCGCGATTTCAAATTCATCATTGGCTATTCCAGCGTCAGCCACATGGGCTTCGTGCTGCTCGGCCTGATGACGCTCACGCAAATCGGCCTCGACGGCGCGGTCCTCCAGATGTTCTCGCATGGCATCATCGCCGGCCTCCTCTTCGCTGTTGTCGGCCGCATGGTTTACGACCGCACACACACGCGCCAACTAAGCGAGCTCAGCCCCATGCGTCTCGCGCATGTCATTCCCTTTGCCGCCGTCACGTTCGTCCTCGCCGCCATGGCCTCCATTGGCATGCCCGGATTCAGCGGCTTCGTCGCGGAATTCCAGATCATCGTCGGCGCATGGCGCACCCTGCCCTGGATGGCCGCTATCGCCGGCGCCGGCATCCTCATCGGCATCGCCTTCACCTGGCGCGCGCTCACCACCGTCTTCTTCGGCGAGCGTCCCGCGCACGCCGGGGCCGACCACGGCCATCCCCTGCCTCCCATCACTCTGCCGGAAAAGCTAGGCTCCCTGCTGCTCCTCGTGTCCACGCTCACCGTCGGCCTCTATCCCGCGATCCTCACGCGGCTCATCCTGCCTGCCCTCCAGTCGCCGCTCTTTGACGGCCTGCGCAACGGAGCGTGGCGATGATTCCAAATACTGTCAGTTATTCCCAGCTGCTTCGCCTCACCTGGCCTGAAATTGCACTCACCCTCGCCGGGATCCTCGCGCTCGCCCTCGACCTCACCGTCCTCGGCCGCGCCTCGCTTGCCGCGCGCCTCCGTGCCGGAGTCGCTGTAGCCTGCGCCGGCTGCATCGCCGCCCTTTTCCTCCTCGGCTCATCCGCCCCATTCGCCGGCCTGCCCGCCGGCATGTTCGTCGTCACGCCCCTCACGCACGTCGTCCAGGCGGCCCTGCTGGCCCTCGCGATCTTCACCCTCCTGCTCTCCTTCTCAGTCCGCTTCACCGGCCACGTCGGCGAGTACCTGGCCCTCATCCTCTTTGCTACCGTCGCCATGATGTTCCTCGTGGCCACGCAGAATCTGCTGCTCATCTTTGTCGCACTCGAATTCCTCTCGCTCTCGCTCTACATCCTCACCGGATTCGACAAGCACAGCCGCCAGTCCGCCGAGGCCTCCCTCAAATACTTCCTCTTCGGCGGCATGTCCGCCGGATTCCTGCTGTTCGGCATGAGTCTGCTCTACGGACTCTCCCGCTCCATCGAACTGCCGCAAATCGCCCGCGCCCTCAGCCTGTTTCTCGCGCAGGACCCGCTGCTCTGGGTGGCCATCGTCATGGTCGCCATCGGCTTCGGGTTCAAGATCGCCGCCGCACCCTTCCACCTCTGGGCGCCCGACGCCTACCAGGGCGCGCCCACCGTCAGCGCCGGCTTTCTCGCCTCCAGTTCCAAGGTCGCCAGCTTCTTCATCTTTGCCCAGGTCGTCACAGTGGCGCTTGCGCCGGCTGCCGGCAGCGGAGCTTTCCGCGCTTACGCGCCTGGATGGGTTCCCACGCTCATCCTCATCGCCGCGCTTTCCATGGTCGTCGGCAACCTCGCGGCCCTCGCGCAGACCAGCCTCCGTCGCCTGCTGGCTTACTCCGCCATTGGCCACGCCGGATACATGCTGCTCGGCATCATCGCCCACTCGCCGCGCGGCCTTAGCGCGCTGCTCTATTACGTCATCACCTACGCGCTCGCAGTTGTCGGAGCCTTTGGCGTTCTGGGCGCCCTGGAGCCGGAAGGCATCGATCGCATCGCCGACCTCGCCGGACTCTTCCGCCGCGCGCCCGGCCTCGCCCTCTGCCTGCTCATCTTTCTCCTGTCGCTCGCCGGCATTCCGCCGCTCTCCGGCTTCTTCGCCAAGTTCTACATCTTCTCGGCTGCCCTCGAATCGGAGCCGAATCTGGGCCTGCTCTGGCTCATCCTGCTGGCTGTCGCCATGAGCGCTGTCTCTCTCTACTACTATCTGCGCGTGCTCAAAGCTGCGTATGTAGCACCGGCGCCGGAAGACCTGCCGAGGCTGCGCGTCTCCCCAGCCACGCGCCTCACCCTCTGGGTGCTCGCCGCCCTGGTGGTGCTGCTCGGCTGCGCCCCATCCCTGCTGCTCAACGTCATCGGTCTCCGTTAAGTCCTTCTCATCTCCCGCACAAACCACTCGCTGGCCGGAGCAAACAGGGCTCCGAACGCATTTCGGCTCAGGGTTGGTGAGCGAAAGCTATGCGCTCGTCAGACGCTCCAGGGAACGTTCGGGAGGCGGGATTGCCGTGTCCTCGCCACTCTGGAAGTGCTGGTCAGTCCCTACTCCGCCGCGCCCGCCTTCCGGGCGTACATCGCGCTGTCCGCCACACGCTGCAGCTCATCCTTCGTCATCCCGTCTTCCGGATACACGGCGATCCCGATGCTCGCGCCGCTCCATACCGAGAACGAATCGATCTGGAAAGGCGTCTCGAAGGCTCGCATCAGGCGCTGCGCGATCTCCTCCGCCTCGGCGCGGCTGCGCACCACCGGAACCAGCGCCACAAATTCGTCTCCGCCCACGCGGGCCAGCGTATCCACCGTCCGCAGACTCTCCGAGAGTCGCTGCGTCACCTGCTGCAGCAGCAGGTCGCCCACCCGGTGCCCATATAGATCGTTCACTCGTTTAAACCCGTCCAGATCGATGTACACCAGCGCAAATCGGTTCCTCGTCCGGCTCGCCAGGGCCAGCGTTTCTTCCAGCCGGCTCTCCAGCAGGAACCGGTTCGCCGCGTTCGTCAGCTGATCGTACTGCGAGCGATGGACCAGCGTCTCGTACAGCCGCCGCGTGTCGATGGCCAGCGCTGCCAGGCTCGACCCCATCTCCAGTACATCTCCCGCGTGGCTCTGATACACATTCGCGCCCGCCAGCACCAGCGCACCCAGCCGCTCGCCCGCTCCCGAGTAAATGTCACGACGCACCAGCAGCACCGACTCGTCTTCCGGCGCCGGATCGCCCAGGCGTGTGCCGTTCGCCATCTCGCACCAGCACGCCTCGCTCTGCAACTGGCTGCGGATCAGCCCCAGTACCATTCCCAGCACCTCGTTCAGGCTGGTCATGCTGTTGATGGCCTCCAGCACCCGCCCGCGTTCCATCTCCACCTGCGCGATGCGCCGCTCCCGCGCCGACTCCGACTCCATGGTCAGCCGGATTTGCTCCGTCTGCTGCCGCACCCTCCTCTGCAGCACTACGGCCCACAGCACAGCAATCACCACCAGGCCGATCAGGATCGCGCTCAATCGCAGCAAATGTTCGACGGTCCACCACGAAGGATTCGCCAGCACCGCTACATCCTGCGGCGTCCTCATCTCCACGTCGAACCACTGCGGCGTGCTCCATGGACCGCCGGCGTGCACCACGCAAACCCCGGTCACCCGCACCCGGCTGCCCACAGCGTACCGTGGCAGCGGCGGCAGGTCGGTTGCCTGGTCCCACACCGGCCTCGCCAGAATGGCGGAAAACACGTGCGACCCGCTCTGAATCACCAGCGTGTCCTCGTGGACTTCGTGCACTTCCGCGGCCACCGTGCCCTGCATCGATACCAGCTCGTACGGATAATCGCCGCGCGACGCGCGCGCCCATCCCACCGCTACCGGCTCAACCGGCCTCATCTGCGAACCCGGCAGCACCGTGCCTTCCCCGATGACCTCCGAATACTGCGCGGGCGCGGGAAAGCCCACCACATCCACCACCTGCCCAATACGCAGTGGCGCCTGCTCGAAGGTATTCACCAGCACTGACTGCCGCTGCGGCGTTTCCACCACCACCCGCACTCCCGGCTCATAGAGCGTAATGCTCCCTCGCACGTGGACTCGCCGGCTCTCCTCCGCCACATACGAGTGCGCCATGATGCGCGAAATGTCTGTCAGCGGCAACAGCGCCGAATTGCCCGGACCCGGCTTCAGCACCTGCATGTGTTTCACCGAGCTCACCCACAGCTCCGAGCCGGTCTGCTGGAATTTCCCGTCGAAGATTCCGCCCACTGCTCCTGTCAGCTTCACCTGCGCGTCCAGCAGCCTGATCGGGTCGATCCCGTCCGGATCCTCCATGTGCACCCGCACCAGGCCGCCATCCATCTGCACATCCATCAGCAAATAGGGCTTGCTCCGGCCGCCGGAACTCTGTGTGGGATGCTGAAGCGTGGCCGATCCCACCTTCCCCGTCATCGTCACGTACCGGCAATCGTTCGACCGAGCCACCATCCCGCTCCACGTCACCGCGATCGGCGCTGGCAGCTGCCCCTTGCCCAGATCCTCAATCGATGCCGCCTCCACGTTAACCGAGTAGCTCGGAACCGTGACCCCGCGGATCAGCACCTCGTCCCCAGGCTGGACCGCGGGCGGCGATGCGGGCGCCTGCACGAAAACCGCGCCCGTGCCATCCTGCACAAAAATCTGTCCTTCGCTCGACTCGTAGTAGGTCGTCACGCCGCGCAACTCCACGGGCACGCCGGCGGCAATTTCGCTCGCCGTCAGGGCGCGAATCTGCGCGACCGTTCTCACCACGCCCGGCGTCTCGTGGACATGTTCCGCAGGTACTGAAGTTTGCGCCCACAGGGTTCCGAGCCCCGCTCCACACGCCCACAACAGCACCAGCCAGCGACTTCGCACTTTGATGGCCCCCAAAAGCGTCTCCAGAATCGCACTGCCCGGTCAAGAATGTCACCAGGTTTCTATCTTCGACTTACAACTCTCGGGTTAGCATGAAGTTACTTTAGTTTTTATCTGACTTGTATCCAGACGAGTGCGCTTCACCAGGCCCCACACCAGCGCCGCCGCCGCAAGATCCTCGGCCGCCACGCCCAGCGATTTATACACCGCCCGCTGCTCCGGGAGGGTTCGCAGTCCAGCCAATATCTCTCCAATCTCCGCGTAAATTTCCCTGCCCGACCCGATCACATCCCCTGACTCCCGCATGGCCGCCTCGCGCGACTCCACCACCACCGCGCCTCGCATTGCCGCGTCGTCCAGTTCCCGCCGCTCCGGACCCACGGCGCCCACCGCGCACACCAGCGTCCGTTCCCCCAGCCATTCCCCGAGCACGAGAGGCTCACGCACGCTTGACGCGCTCACCACCACATCTGCGCCACGCACTGCCGCCTCTGCGCTCTCCAGTGCCTGCACACCCTCCTCCGCCGCAAATCTCTCCCGATGGTCCCGCGCAGGACTCCACACCCGCACTTCCTCGAACGCCCGCATCCGCCGTAGCACCCGCACATGCGACCGCGCCTGCACTCCACTGCCCAGAATCGCCAACACCTTCGCTTCAGGCGCGGCAAACAGCCTCGTCGCCACCGCCGACACCGCAGCCGTCCGCATCTCCGTGATCAGCCGCCCATCCATTGCCGCCAGCGGCTCGCCTGTCTTCGCCGAAAAAAGCAAAATCGTCGCCTGATGCGTGGGCAGCTTCGCATCGCGTGCGTTCTCCTCATAGATCGTCACAAATTTTGCGCCCATTACGTCGCCATACACGGCCGGCATCAACGCGAAGATCCCCTCGTGTTCCGGCACGCGCAACACGGTGCGCACCGGCTGCTGAATTCGCCCCAGCGACAGATCCCGCAATACGCCCTCCATCGCCGGAATCAGGGCCTCCCACGTCAGTCGCTCCCGAACCTGCTCCTCGTTCAGATATTCCATCCGGCGCACCTCACATCAAACTCACGGCATCCACGTCCACCACCAAATTCGGCCGCGGAATCTCCACTCGGTCCGCATGCGCAAGCAATCCCCGCAGCGCCTGCTGCAGCGCCCTCCGGCTTTCCGCCTTCATCACCAGATGAAACCGGTAGGTCCGCTTGATCCGGGCCAGCGGCGCCGTCGCCGGCCCCAGCACCCGGACGCCCGGCAGCGTTGTGTCCCGGCACCACTTGCCCAGCGCCGCCGCCCATCCCGCCGCCTCCTCCATGCGCACGCTCTGCACCAGTACATTCGCCAGCGCGGCGTAGGGAGGATAATGCATCGCCCGCCGAAACCGCAGCTCCCGCTCCGTGAACGCCGCAAAGTCGTGCTTCGCCGCGCATTGAATCGCGTAATGCTCCGGATGATAGGTCTGCACGATCACCTGCCCCGGCCGCTCGCCGCGCCCCGCTCGTCCCGACACCTGCGTCATCAGTTGAAACACCCGCTCGGCCGCGCGAAAATCCGGCATCCCCAGCGCGTGATCGCAACCCACCACCCCCACCAGCGTCACGCCGTGAATGTCATGCCCTTTCGCAATCATCTGCGTGCCCACCAGCAGGTTGATCTCCCCCGAGTGCAGGCGCATCAGCAGCCGCTCCAGTTCCCCGCGCCCCCGCACCGTATCGCGATCCATCCTCCCGATCCGCGCCCCCGGAAAACTCTCCTGCAGGCGCTCCTCGCCCTGCTGCGATCCCGCTCCCAGAAAGTAGAGATATTCGCTCTCGCACTTCGGGCACAGTTTCGGAACCGTCCTTTTGTAACCACAGTAGTGGCATTCAAGCCGCTGCCCCGCCGCCCGCCCGTCGCCCTCCATCGCCGCCTTGTGATACGTCAGCGCAATCGAGCAGTTCTCGCACTCCAGCTTTTCGCCGCACGCCCGGCACACCACCACAAACGAGTAGCCCCGCCGGTTCAGCAGGATCATCGCCTGCTCGCCTCGGTCCAGCGTCGTCTGCGCCGCCTCGATCAGCGCCCGCGAAAACAAATGCTCCTGTCCCGTCTCCTGGAACTCCTGCCGCATGTCCACCAGCTTCACTTCCGGCAGCGGACGATCCATCACCCGCTCCGACATCGCGATCCGCCGGTACTTC
>DAHUYD010000001.1 GCA_027315385.1 Acidobacterium sp. | reverse complement strand
TTGGAGAAGTGGGAGTCGCCCATGCCGAGGCGCAGTCCCGTTTTGCGCGTGAAGCGGATCTCGGTGCCGATTTCGGAGCGCAGAGTCACCTGCTCATAACTGCCATTCGGCGACTCCGCCTTTTGGCTGAAGACGAGGATGCCGCCCTTGATCATGAAGTAGGGTTCGAGGCGCGCGCCGTCGCGCCAGATGAAGCGAATGCCGAGGGGCATGATGCCGATGCCCGGGACCAGCTGCATGTCCTGCTTCTTTTTTCCAGGCCCATTCGGGACGCCGTAGTAATTCAGATAGAGCGGCTCGTCGAGCATCACGAAGGGGAGGAACTCTCCGACGTAATAGACATTGGACCCGGCAAAACGACCCCAGGTATGGCGGTCGTATTCGACGCCGGCGGAGAAGAGCTTGGAGTGTTCGCCCTGGGCAAAGATTTTGTAATTGCCGAAGGAGCCCTGGCCATCGAAGACGAGCTCGCTTTGAACGTGGTGGGAACTCGGGGAAGATCCAGCCGCCGGCGGGGCCGGGTTGGGACCGATTGTCTGGGCGGGGACGGAGCGGGGCGCGAGCAGGCCTGCCGCCAGCAAGCCGACGATGGCGAGGAGAGCGGGGCGAAGTCCTGCACGTGGGGGATTCGCCGATGCGCGGCCCTGATTCGTCAACCGATCCTCCCGTACACGCGCTCTCAGCATGATCAGAACCGCCAGACCAATCCGGTGGAGAGGCGGATGAAATTTTCGGGCAACCCCGGAACGTAGGTCGGCGTGCTGGTGAACTTCAGGTTGGCCTTGAAATAGGCGTACTGGTAATCCGCCTGGACGCGGACGGCGAAATGCCGGGAAATCGGCGTGTCCAGGCCGCCCCCCACCATGGTGGAGAAGGAAGCGGTGTCGCCGACGGAACCGTTGGCGCCCCAGTTGGGATTGACGTTGCCGATGCCGGCGAGCGCCTCGACGAACGCGGCCTTGCGGCCGAAGTTTCTGCCATACTGGCCGCCGCCCATGATGAAGTACGGGTGCTCCAGCGCGCCCTGATTCGTTCCTCGATAGCCGAACGCGGCGATCTTGAAGCGCAGGTCGCGCCACGGGGGGATGGCAAAGGCGAAATCCCAGCCATTTACTCCCTGGCGATGTCCGCTGACGCCGTTGAGCTGGTTGGACTCGTAACTGTAGCCGCCGTAGAGCTGATAGCGATCCGATTGCGCGCGGGCAGAGCACGCGGGCAGCAGCAGCGCGAAGAGGCAGACAAGCCGGAACGCCTTCCGGGTTTCTGGGTGATGGGGGAGGCCGCAAGCCATGTTTCCAGAATTGGACCACACCGGTTTGGCGCGTGCCAAGTGGCAAAGCAGGGTCCGGACGCGCGGCTGAGGGGGAGGCGCGCGGAGAGACGGCCGGGGGGTGCTGGTCCGGCGGCCGGGATTGCGGAGGTGAGGAGGGTACCAGGAGAGCGTATACAGCGTATACAGGATTGTGGTATACAGCGTAGACATGGCGAGCAAGTCCACAGCGGAACGGATTACGGGGGCGGCGCGGAAGCTGCTGGATCGCGGGGGAGCGGAGGCCGTCACGATGCGGCGGGTGGCGGCGGCCGTCGGGATCACGCCCATGGCGCTCTACCGGCACTTTGCGGATCGGGAAGGGCTGCTGAACGCGCTGGCGGATGCGGGCTTCGAGGAACTGGCGGCGCGGGTGGCGCAGGCGCACACCGCCGGCGATGCAGAGGAACGCCTGAAGAAGAATCTGGATGCCTTTCTGGATTTCGGCCTCGAGAAGCCCAGGCTCTTCGAGCTGATGTTCCTGAAGCGGCGCAAGGGTGCGCGGCAGTTTCCGGCCGACTTTCGGGCGAGGCGGTCGCCGACCGCGAACTACTTTGCGGCGTCGCTGGAGGCGGGCATGGAGCAGGGGATCTTCCGGCGCGACGACGCGTGGGAGATTACGTTGGAAGTGGGTGCGCTGCTGCAGGCGCTGGTGATGCTGTACGTGTACGGCCGTATCGGGATGAGCGAGCGGGAACTCCGGAAACTGTGCCATCGGGCAGTGGGGAGGTATCTGCGTGGGATTCGGCTCTAAAGCGAAAAGTGCGGCGATTGCGCTGGCAGCCTTTGCGGCAACGGCGGCGTTGGTCTATTGGGGCAACGGGCTCACGCCGCGATGGCCGCTGATGTGGGTGGCTCCGTTGCCGGTGCTGGTGTTTGCGCTGCGTCGGCCGGCGTGGCAGGGCGCGGTTGCGGCGGCAGCCGCCTGGATGGCAGGCGGGCTGAACATGTGGAACTATCTTGTGCGCGTGCTGCATGCGCCGGCGGCCGTGTGGTTCGTGGGTTTTGGAACCGCAGCGGCGGTCTTTGCGGCGGGCGTGCTGCTGATGCGGGCTCTGGAGCGGCGCGGCAGAGTGTGGAGCGCGTGGCTCGTCCTGCCGGCCGCGTGGATAGCGTTCGAGTTCGCGCGCAATCTGTGGCTATGGCCGCATGGCTCGGCTGCTTGCATCGCCTATTCGCAGCTGAATTTTCTGCCGTTTCTGCAACTCGCGTCCGTGGCGGGTCCGTGGGGCATGGGATTTGTGCTGATGCTTTTTCCCACCGGGATTGCGCTGGCGGCTCACCGCCGGCGATCGGCGCCGCGCCAGGCCGCGCGGGTGCTGGGCGCGACGCTGGGAACTGTGGCTGCGGCGCTGATCTTCGGCGCGGTGCGCCTGGCGATTCCGCAGCCTGGACCGGAGGTGACGGTGGGACTGATCGCTTCCGATGCGAACGGCGGCGCGATGGTGAACGATCCGGGAGCGCCTGCGCGGAGACTGTTTGCGAGTTATGCGGCTCGCGCCGAACAGTTGATCGTGCAGGGAGCGCAGGCGGTCGTGATGCCGGAAAACATGGGCGTGGCGCTCGATTCGGACGTGGCGCGGATGGACGCGATTTTCCAGTCCATCGCGGACCGGACAGGCGCGACCATGGTCGTCGGCGTGGCGCGCATCGGAGCGGCGGGACGGCACAACCAGGCGCGCATCTACACGCCGCACGAAGCCGTCCGCAGCTACGACAAGGAGCATCTGCTGCCGCCCTTCGAGACAAGCCGCTTCACGCCGGGGGTGAGAATGACGTTCTTTGCGGCTCCCGAAAAAGCTCCGAATCAGAAGTGGGGCGTGGCCATCTGCAAAGATATGGACTTCACGAATCCGGCGCGGCGGTATGGGCGCGCAGGCGTGGGTCTGATACTGGTGCCGGCGTGGGATTTTCGCGTGGACCGATTCTGGCACGGGCACATCGCGGTGATGCGCGCGGTGGAAGATGGGTACAGCCTGGCGAGGAGCGCGCGGAACGGTTATCTGACCGTGGCGGATAACCGCGGACGCGTTCTTGCGGAGGCGCGAAGCGACAGCGCGCCATTTGCGACGCTGCTGGCGCGAGTCCCGGCGGGACACAGCGCGACACTCTTTCTGACTCTGGGCGACTGGTTCGGCTGGGTCGCGATGGCGCTGGCGGCGATGGCGCTGGCGCGGTTCGCCATGCGACAGCAAGACTGACGATTCCCGGAGCTCCACCCTGTCCGCAATGAAGCGGTGCACGAGGGTGGGACGCCCGAGTCTGGTTATTCGCAGAAAACGCGGACTCGGGTTTTGTTTTCGTCCTTGCCGTCCACGTCCACGGTGAGGTCGCCGAGGTGATCGATGAGTTCCTCCAGGTTTTCCGGCTTGATCTGCGACAGCGTGATGGGGACGCCATGCTGGGTAAAGGCCTTGTCGAGCTGCTCGTGGGCCTGCGCGGGAATCAGCCCGGCGAGGCGCACACCGGCGCGCAGCAACTGCATCGGCACGCGGACATTCACAGTGGTCGGGCCGCCGCGCAGGCCGGTGGCGTGCTCGTCGGCTTCCACCAGAACGCGCAGATACTTCGGTTTCTTCGCTGCCGCGATGCCTTCCTGGGGCGGCGAACCGCCCTTGTGGGAACTCGAAGGGGAAGCCTCCAGCGCGGCGAGGAGCCGCTCCGCTTCTTCGGCATTGATCTTGCCGGCGGCAAGCATTTCCAGGATGGCTTTGCGATCGTCATTCATGGTGGTCCTCGATTCGAAGTTGAAAGTTGAAAACTTGTTCATGGCCGGCCGGTCAGGGTTATGCGATGTTCACCAGAACTCTGGCGGCAGGCGAGCGGACCTCCACGCGCGTTTTGCGCAGGCCGGTGAGGATCTCCCAGGCTGCGGCGTACAGACGAAGGGCGTTCATACGAACGAAGAGGCAGGCGAGCGCCACCACTGGAAAGAGGACGACGAGGAGCGGCAGCAGCAGGAGCCACGCGAGGAAGAGCGGGATCCAGAGGCTGAAGCGGCGGTTGCGGTGCGAGCGTGTCCACCACTCGACGTAAATGAAGGCCGACCAGGGAATCATGACCGTTCTCCTTCGAGCGCGCGTATGGCTTGGGCGGCGGAAATCTCGCCGCGGCTCAGGCGGGCGAGGAGGTCGCTGTGCGACGGCGCGGGCGGTGCAGGGTTGGTTTCGACGAACTCCAGCGAGCCGGCGATGCGGTTCAGCCGGGCCTTGATGGTGGGGTAGCTGACGCCGAAAACCTGCTCCATTTCCTTAATGGAGCCGTGGCTGCGAAGAAACGCGACCACGAACACCTGGTCCTCGGCGGAAAGGCGTGCGAGCTGGGGCAGATCAAAAGAGCCCTCGATTGCGATGTTTTTGCCGGTGAGCCGGACTCGCTCGATCACCATGGGCTGGCCCTGGGTGAGGCGGCTGAGTTCCTGCCAGTCGGAAGCGGATTGGAGAGTAGTCGTCATCGGTTCAGATCGTCAAACATGAATTATTGTGTAGAAGAAAATTAAAATTGTCAATACATACATTGAAATAATTAATTTCTTAGGAAATGACGGTTAAGCTTCCAGAGCTGGTGCATCTCAAGTGCCCTTTGGCGGGAGAGGCTGGCATCCCCGAGAATTGAATTTCCGATCCAGCTCGATCCCGAGTCCTTTAGCCTGGAGAACACCGGCTACCTGGGACGTTATCCACGGCGCCGGCGCCGCATGGCGCGCGGCAATTTGGGCGGGTGATATCTGTCACATGCGTATCGCAACCCGGACTGCTTACAATAGTCACCATGAAGAGCGGTAACAGCCAGATGGTTCGGATCGGGATTGCGGCGGCGATTATTGTGGCGGCGATCTCGTACCTTGCGGTGACCGGGGTGGAAGCCAACAAGAGCTATTACGTGACCATCCAGGAACTACAGACGATGGGGCACAAGGCCTACACCGAACATTTGCGTGTGGCGGGGAGCGTGGAGCCGGGGAGCATCCAGCGAGATGGGCCCCACGTCAATTTTGTGCTGGTGGAGAACGCCCGCAAGCTGACCGTGAACTACACCGGCAGCGAGCCGCCTCCTGACACGTTTAAGGATAAGAGCCTGGCGCTGGCGATCGGCACCTACGGGCAGGACGGGGTCTTCCACGCCACGGGATTGCAGGCGAAGTGCGCCAGCAAATATGCGCCGGCCACGCCGGGCAAGGCCGCGACTACGACGGCGATGGCCGCACCTCCAGCAGCGGCGGCGAAATAGCGCAAGGCAGGTGACAGGGTTTACGGGACAGGGCATAGGCGGCGGGTGTTTCGCTTTTCTATGCCGCGGTTGGAGTGTGCGCGGGAACGGCAATGACCAGCAAAATCGCCGAACTTGAGGAAGTCTCGAAGCTCTACGGCACCTTTGCCGCCCTGCGCAAGGTGTCGGTGAGCCTTGAGCGCGGCCGGTGCTATCTGGTTCTCGGTCCGAACGGCGCGGGCAAGTCGACGATGCTGCGGACGCTGGCCGGGCTGCTGAAGCCGGCCTACGGCCGCGTGCTGATTTTCGACGAAGCGGGCGAGGGCGTGGATCCCATGGAAGCGCGCGGACGCATCGGCTATATGAGCCATGCCACCATGCTCTACGACGAGTTCACCGGCGTGGAGAACCTGCGCTACTTCGCGGGGCTGTATCGGGGACGCGATTGCGTCGCGCCGGAAGACGCGCTGCGCAGCGTGGGCCTCGATCCGGCGCTGCCGCGCCCGGTGGGGCAGTATTCGCAGGGCATGAAGCAGCGGGCCTCGCTGGCGCGCGTCCTGATTTCCCGGCCGGAGCTGCTGCTGCTGGACGAGCCTTTCTCCAACATGGATATCCAGAGCGCACACCAGATGCTGCGGCTGCTGGAGACCTTCCGCACCGAACAGCGCACCATCGTCCTGACCACGCATCAGCGCGAGTTGGCCGAGCCGCTGGCCGACTGGGTGCTGACGCTGGACGCAGGCGCGCTGGTGAGTTTCGAAGAGGGCCCGTACACGAAGGCGCAGAAGCTGACGTTTGCGGGAGCAGCGGCGGGAGCGGGTGCTCGATGACCACGGTGCACAAGACGAACGCGGCGCGGATTCTGGACGGGCTGCAAATTCCGTACGAGATCCGCGAGTACGCGCTCGAGCCCGAGGAATTCTCGGCGGAGCTTGTGGCGCGGAAGATCGGAATGCCAGCGGAACAGGTGTTCAAGACTTTGCTGTGCGTCACCTCGGAGAAGCAGCACGTCTTCGCGGTTGTGCCGGGCGATGCGGAGCTGGACTTTAAGAAACTGGCGACTGCGGCCGGCGCGCGCAAGGCGGAGATGGCCAGCCTGAAAGACGTGCAGCCGCTGACCGGCTATGTGCGCGGCGGCGTCACGGTTTTCGGAGCGAAAAAGAATTTCCCGGTCTTCGTCGACGAGACGATCGAACTGTTCGATGCGATTTCCGTTTCCGCCGGCACGCGCGGCGTGCAGGTGCTGCTGAAGCCGCAGGATTATCTGCGGGCGGCGAAGGCGACGGTGGCGGATCTGGCGAGGCAGAACGCAGAGCCACGAGCACAGAGCCCGGAAAGCTGGAAAAGCCTGTGAAACCTGCATACTTTCTGCTGCACCTGAAGAAGGACCTCCATCTGGAGTGGCGATCGAAGGACGCCATCAACTCCATGCTGTTCTTTGCGCTGCTGGTGGTGGTGCTGTTCAGCCTGGCGTTCGATCCCACGCAGGATGCCTCGCGCAAAATCGCCGGTGGCATTCTCTGCGTGGCAATGATGTTCGCCGCGGTGAGCGCGCTGAACCAGGCATGGGCGCGGGAGCTGCGCAATCAGGTGCTGGACGCTCTGCGCATGACCCCGGCGCCGGGCGCGTCGCTGTTCCTGGGCAAGGCCATCGCCAATTTTGCCTTCGTCACGATTGTGGAGATCGTGCTGGCGCCTGTCTTCGTGGTGTTCTACAACCTGCGCGCCGTGGGCAATGGCTGGCTGCTGGCGCTGGTGATTCCGCTGGGGACCTGGGCGCTGATTGTGAACGGCGTTTTCTTTGCCGCGCTCTCCATCCGCACGCGGAACCGCGAAATGCTGCTGCCGCTGATTCTTCTGCCGATCTTCGTTCCCGCGCTGCTGGGGATGGTGATGGCGTGCAGTTCAATTTTGACCGGAGAGACCGATCCGGCGCTGTGGATCAAAATGCTGGCGGCCTACGACGTGGCGTTTACAACGCTGGGAATGATGCTGTTCGAGGTGATTTTGCACGCGGAATAGCCCTGGCCGGACGCGCGGACGCCATCGGCGGAGGTATCAGGCGGCGGACGCGAATCCTACCAGTGGCCGGAGTGGTGGTAATGGAGGACGTGAGCGGCGGAAAACGCGACGATCCACAAGCCGATGACCAGGCTGCCGATGGTGAGCACCCACCGGCGCAGATGGCGGTCGTAGGCAGCGAGACGGGAGGTTTTGCGGGTGGCAAAAACTTGTCCACCCACACCGATGGCGATGAGGAGAGCACCGAAAATAAGCGTGAGCCATGCCATGGGTAACCTTTGTACCTTACTTTCGATGCGACCTGGAAGGGGAAAATGCGCCGTCCAGTCAGAAAATGTGATAAAGACAATCCGTCCTGAAGAGGCCAGCATGGCAGAAGATGGCAGATCAAAGACTTAGCGCCGGCGGCAGGCGGCAGGGCGAACGGCAAAACAGCAGGCGCCGAGATTTCGGCAGAGGCAGGGCTTAATGAAATTGTGGCGATGGTTGTTCCTGATCGCAACGCTGGCGGTGCTGGTGGAAGGTTTCCGCGTCGCCCTGTGGGTGGTGCCGCCGGACGCGGCGCAGGGGCAGGCGGGCCGGATCATCTACTATCACGTGCCGTCGTGGGCGGCGATGGGGCTCATGTTCCTCACCAACCTGGTCTGCTCCGTCGTGTACCTCGCGGTGCGCAACCGGAACCACACGCTGGCCATGAAGGCGGATTCGCTGGCGGTCAGCTCGGCCGAGGTGGGCGTGATCTTCTGCCTCATCGGTCTGGTGACCGGGTCGCTGTGGGGGCGGGCGGTATGGGGCATTTGGTGGACGTGGGATGCGCGGCTGACGACGACTCTGGTGCTGTGGCTGATCTACGTCGCGTATCTGTTATTGCGGCGCTTTGCGGCGGGTCCGCAGATGCGCACCCTGGCCGCGGTGATGGCGATCTTCGGATACGTCGACGTGCCTATCGTATATATGGCGAACCGCTGGTGGCGGACGCAGCATCCGGCGCCGGTCTTCGGCGGCGCGCCCGGCTCGGGCATGGCTGCGAGCATGATGCCGGCGATCTGGTGGAACCTGGCCGGCTGGATGATGTGGGGACTCTTTCTGCTGAGCCTCCGCTATGCGGCGGAGTATCGGAATCAACTGGCGGAGCAGCAGGCGGGACTGGCCGCGCTCGAAGCGGGACCGGCGTCTCTGGCCGGACAGGCGGGGAGGTAGCGATGGATATCGGCGAGAGTCATCTGATCATGGCGTACGGGGCCGTGATCGGCATCCATGCAATCTATGTGACGTACGTGGCGATTAAATTTCGCCGGAGCGGGAAACGGCTGAAGCAGGGCTGATGCCGCCCCCGCGGCGGGGTGACTTTTTGGCCGCGCAGGCGTCCCTCACTTATCGAAGCGATCCCACCGAGGGCGGGACAGAGTGATTTTGGGCCGGACGCCCGGAGACGTTACATTAGAGATATGTCGAAAATCAGCCGGTTGTTGAGCGTGGCCGCTGCTGCGCTGGCCATGTTGGTGGTCATCCATGCGCAGGACGTGCTGCACCCTTCAGACACCTCGGCGCTGCATCCGCCGCCGGGTTCCAAGGTTGCGATTGTCGAGTTCGCCGATCTGGAATGCCCCATGTGCCGGGTGCAGAATCCGGTGATCATGCAGGCGGTGCAGCAGTATCACTGCGCCTGGGTGCGCTACGATTTTCCGCTGCCAGAGCACCCCTGGAGCTTCCAGGCCGCCGTTTATGCGAAGTGGTTCGAGGCGAAATCGAAAGGTCTGGGCTACGACTACGAGAACCAGGTCTTCGCCGACCAGCCGGCCATCGAGACGCGGGCGGATCTGACGCGATTTACCCAGAAGTTCGCGCAGCAGCACGGAATGCAGTTGCCCTTTGTGCTGGATCCGCAGGGCAAGTACACGGCGGAAGTGAAGTCCGACATGGCGCTCGGCAATCGCATGGGCGTACATGAAACTCCCACCGCGTGGGTTGTGACCAATCACGGGTACCAGCAGGTGATGGACTTCAACAAGCTCTACTCCATGCTGGACGAAGCCGAGGCGCAGGCGAAATAAGGCGAGAAAAACGGGTACGGTTTACGGTAGAGGAGCCTGCACCGGGTGCAGGCTTCTTTTTTCGCACATCGGGAATCAGGAGAACGAGAGGACGGCATGGGTTCTGAGCAGGGGAGCGCGAAGCCGCCGCTGGCCGAGCGGAAGCATAGGGAGCGCGTAGTGCACGGGCACACGCTGGTGGACGACTATGCGTGGCTGCGGGAGAAAGAAAATCCCGCGGTGCCCGCGTATCTGGACGCGGAGAACGCGTACACCGCCGCGGCGATGGCCGGCACCGTGGAACTGCAGAAGCAGCTGTACGACGAGATGCTGAGCCACATCCAGGAGACGGACGTGTCGGTTCCGTTCCGGGATGGCGGCTACTGGTACTACTCCCGCACCGAGGAGGGCAAGCAATACCAGACGTATTGCCGCAAGCGTGGGAGTGCAATCGATACGGTATCTGCTCTCACGGGTGAGGAAGAAATTGTGCTGGACCTGAACGCGCTGGCGCAGGGCGAGACTTTTCTGGCGCTGGGGACGATGACGGTGTCGGACGACGGCAATCTGCTGGCCTATTCGGTGGACAACCGCGGCTTTCGCCAGTACACCCTGCGGGTGAAGGATCTGCGCACCGGCGAGATGCTGCCGGAGCGCGCTGAGCGCGTCGGATCGGTCGTGTGGGCGAGGGACAACCGCACCCTGTTCTACACCGTGGAGGATGAGGAGCAGAAGCGGCAGTTCCAGCTTTACCGGCATGAGCTGGGGCGGCTGCACACTGAAGACGCGCTGGTGTACGAGGAGGCGGACGAGCGCTTCAACATCGGCGTGGGCCGCACACGCGACGATCGCTGCATCATTCTGGAGAGCGCGAGCCACACGACAACAGAGGAACAGTTCCTGCCGGCGGATCGGCCTCTGGCGGAGTGGACGCTGATCGCTCCGCGGCGCGACGAGATCGAATACTACGCCGACCATCGCTATGGGCGCTTCTACATTCGCGTGAACGATCGGGGAAGGAACTTCCGGCTGGTGACCGCGCCGGTGGAGACGCCCGGACATGAGCACTGGGAGGAGCTGATTCCGCACCGCGACGAAGCAATGCTGGAAGAGGTGGACCTGTTCGCGGGGTTCTGCGCAGTGTGGGAGCGGCGGCAGGGATTGCAGCACGTGCGGGTGATCGGATTTCCCGGCGAGGCGCCAACCCTGGGCGCCGAGCGGGAGATTCCGTTTCCTGAGCCGGTGTACAGCGTGCATCCGCACACGAATCGCATCTTTGAAACCGGGAATTACCGGTATGCCTATCAATCGCTGGTCACGCCGGCTTCGGTCTTCGAATACGACGTGGCGGCAGGTGGGCAGACGCTGCTGAAACAGGTGCCCGTGCCGGGCGGATTCGAGCGCGAACGCTATGCCTCGAAGCGGATTTTTGTGAAGGCGCCGGATGGGGTAGAGGTTCCCGTATCGCTGGTGTGGCGGAAGGACATGCGCGAAGCGGCCGGGAATCCTCTCTGGATTTACGGCTACGGGGCGTATGGCTACTCCCTGCCGGTGGGATTCAACAGCAGCCGGCTGAGCCTGCTGGATCGCGGGCTGGTGCTGGCGTACGCGCATGTGCGCGGCGGCGGCGATATGGGCAAGGCGTGGCACGATGCGGGGCGGTTGATGCGGAAACGGAACTCGTTCACGGATTTCAATGCGGTGACGGAGGCGCTCGTGCAGCGCGGTTACGGCGCGGCGGGTCGCGTGGCCGCGGAGGGCGGCAGCGCGGGCGGGCTGCTGATGGGCGCGATTGCGAATCTGCGGCCCGATCTGTACCGGGCGATCATTTCGCACGTGCCGTTTGTCGACGTAATGAACACGATGCTGGATCCGTCGCTGCCGCTGACGGTTCCGGAGTACGAGGAGTGGGGCGATCCGAACCAGAAAGCCGCGTTCGAATACATGCTGAGTTACTCGCCCTATGACAACTTAGCCGCGAGGAGTTATCCGGCGATGCTGGTGAAGACGTCGCTGTGGGACAGCCAGGTGATGTACTGGGAGCCGGCAAAGTACGTGGCGAAGCTGCGCACGCTGAAGACTGATGATCGCGTGCTCCTGCTGCACACCAACATGACCGCGGGACACGGCGGCGCGTCGGGCCGGTATGATTACCTGAAAGAGATCGCGATGGACTATGCGTTTCTGCTGAGGGAAATGGGAGTGGTGTGAGGCCCGGTTTATGCCTCTGTTCTCGAAGTTGACCATGCCCGCTGCGGGAACGATGAGAGGGCGGCGGATTCCGGTCAGTCGCAGGAGACCGCCAGGATGGGACTGGGAGTCTCGTTCGCAATGCGGCGGACAGTGCCGGCCCATTCGATCATATTGGCATGGCGGTGTAGACCAACGACGAGCAGATCCGCGCTGGTCTTCCGCGCCGCGTTGAGAATTTCTCCGGTTTCGGAGCCTTCGACGAGCATGGTTTGCACGTGCACACCGTGGGCCGCAGCCTGCTTTGCGACTTCGGCCTGCAGGGTTTCCAGGCGATGGCGGCCTTCGGTTCTGAGTTCGGAAGGCAACGAGGGAGCCATGGTGCCGGCAATATTCACATAGCCGGGCAAAGGCTCGAGGACAGAAACCAGGGTGGCTGAAGAGTGCAGGGCGGCAGCCAGCTCGATTCCGGTGTCCAGCGCCTTTTTTGATTCCGGCGAACCGTCGTAAGCGATCAGGATTCGGTTGAACATAACTCTCCCTTCCCTGTGAACGCCGAACCATGGCTTGAGCACGCCATCCGGCTATTCGAGTATGTCAGGCCAGGAAAGGATTCGCATTCTCGCGGGCCAGACCGGGGCATCCGGTGACTCAGGTTGGTGAGGGAGCCGGACAGGCGGTGCAGGCTTCGCGGCGGGCCAGCTTCGCGACGACGAAGTAGCTGGCGACGGCCAGGAATCCGTCGGTGAGCAGGCTGGCGATCGCCGCGCCCCGCCAGGAGAAGCGGGGTATCAGGAGAAAATTCAGGAGCAGGTTGAAGGCGGCGGCGCCGAACTGCGTGGCCGTGCGGTTCCACTGCGAGGCGGAGGCGGTGATGGCCGTGCCCCAGGCGTAGTGGAGCGCGCGCAGAACGGGCAGCAGGCAGAGCCAGCGCAGCGCGGCAACCGACTCGCGAAAACTCGCGCCAAAGAGCAGCGGCACCAGCGGCGCCGCAATCCAGAGCGCGGCGGCGGCGGCGAGCGAATACGGCAGGGTGCGGGCCAGCGTGGTGCGGGCAAAGGCGCGCGCGTGGCGGACGCCGCGGGCTCCTTCGCGGAAGAAGCGCGGCGTGGCGGCGGCATATACCGCATAGATCGGCGACGTGGCTGCATCGACCACGCGATAGGCGGCGGAGTAGATGCCGGCGGCGGTGATTTGTCCGAGGCTGACGAGGAAGGTCTTGTCGATGTCGTTGTAGATGGAGATGGATGAGCTGGAGAGCGAGAAGCTGAAGCCTTCGCTCAGATCGGCGCGGCTGATGCGGGCGAAGCGCGGGCGGCCGAGGCGGAGGGTGGCGAGCGCGAGCGCGAAAAGGGCGACGGCGAGCGTGGAGAGCCAGTAAATGTGCGTCCAGAGCAGCGCGGTCGGGTGGAAGCGATGGGCATGGGCGCAGAGAAACAGGCCGGCGGCGGCGACCGTGCGAGCCGCGGCGGTAAGCGCGGTCAGGCGCGCAGTCCATGCGAGCCGGCCTGCGCCCTGAAAGGCGCGCGCGGCGAGCTG
Source organism: Acidobacterium sp. (assembly GCA_027315385.1). Taxonomy (GTDB): domain Bacteria; phylum Acidobacteriota; class Terriglobia; order Terriglobales; family Acidobacteriaceae; genus Palsa-343. The sequence goes on along the minus strand of DAHUYD010000001.1, from coordinate 18,040 downwards.
GATGAGCTTGCCCAGAAGGCCGTCGGAGAGCGCGATCCAGGGAACGAGGACGCGAAGCTCGGGGCGCAGCACGAATTGTGCGAAGAGCATCGCGGCGGCGAGGAGCAAAAAAAATCCAACAACGGAAATCAGCAACGCGTGGCCCCAGGTGCGCGCGAATGAGGAGCCATCGCGGCTGAGGTTGCGCACCAGGATCATTTCCATGCCCAGCGAGGAGAACTGCGCGAGCGCCGCGACGAGCGCGACCACGCCGGCGAAGGCTCCGTATTCGCGGCTGCCAAGAGCGCGTCCGATGAGGACAAAATAAACAGCCTGCGCGGCAAGTGCGGCGCTCTGCCCCGAGATCATCCACAGCGAGCCGCGGCGAAGGGAGTCTTCGCTCACGGAGCGTTCGGCTGCGCGATGAGCTCGGCGTAGAGGTCCTCAAGGCGCGCGGTCTGTGTGGCCAGGGAGAAGTGCGTTTCGGCACGCTTGCGGCCGGCTGTGGCGAGCCGCTCTGCGAGCCCGGCATCGCTGAGGATGGCGATGATGGCCTCGGCTAGCCCCTCGGGATTGCCGGAGCTGACGAGGAGGGCCGTCTCGTGGGTAACGGCCTCCTCGACGCCCGGGCCGTGGAACGCCGCGATCGGCAATCCAATAGCCTGGGCTTCGCAGGGAACGATGGGCAAACCCTCGGTATCGCCGCTGGAAGCAACCACGCTGGGAAACGCAAGAACGCTGGCGCGGTACATAAGGTCGCGGACGACCGCGGGCGGCTGCGTGCCGAGGAAAGTGATGTTGGCAGGGGACTGGCGCGCCTGTTCGCGGAGTGGGTCGAGCAGGGGTCCGTCGCCGACGATCAGGAGCCGGACCGTGGAAAACCGTTCCTGCACCGCGGCCATGGCGCGAATGAGATACGTACAGCCCTTCTTCTCCACAAAGCGGCCGACGAAGAGAACGATCGGATCGCGGGAGCGGGAGCGGAGGGGATCGGGTTTGAAGAGGCCAAGATCGACGCCAATGGGCAGAACGCGGAGCTTGCTCTCCGGAACGCCGCGCGCAAGAGCCTTCCGGCGGATGTGCTCGGAGACGCACAGGAAGACGCTCGCCTGGTCGCGCAGCTGAGATTTGCGGCGCAGGTAGATGCGGCCCGCGGCGGTCTGTCGGAGCGACTCGTACGACATGGTGGCGTCGTAGCCGTGAAGGGTGACGACAAACGGAAGGTGGAGCTGACGGTGAATGGGGAGGGCAGCCGCCGCATCGATGGCAAAGTGGGCATGGAGGAGGGCCGGATGGCGAAGATGCAGGGATTGCAGGAATCGCGGGGCGATGCCGGTTTCGAGGAAGAAGCGGCGGCGCAGGCGATCGGACAGCGAATCGCTGCGCGTGAGGATCACGCGTTCAATGGCATCGAGTTCAAGGCCGTAGTGAATGTGACGAAGGCCGACGAAGCAGGCAGTGTAATGCTGCAGCGCGTGAGCCTGTGCGGCGACGAAGGTTTCCGATGCGGGCAGGAGGTCGCTGCGATAGACCAGAACGGTTGGGTTAGCGCTGGGATTCATGGCGCTGGACATAAATCCGCCTCCTCTCGGGCGAGGTCGCCCGGCGGTGAAGTCAGCATGGCACGCGGCCGCCCCCGCGCGTCGTGACGGCGGTCACCGGGCATGGAAAGCTGCCGTATGGACGCAAGGGCCGCCGCGTACAGGGGCCAGAAGATGCCGTTGTAGATCAGGAGGGTGTTTTCGTCCAGATCGTAGAGGAGGATGAGGAGGAGAAAGGCAACGGGGAAGGCGATCTCCGCGATAAGGCCCCCGCGCCACAGAGGCCACAGGCGGATGGCCGCCCTGATCCAGCTGAGAAGGAAGAGCGCGAGGCCCAGGAGGCCGAGTTCGAGGAGGATTTCGAGGAATCCGTTGTGGGCGTGCTCAACGACGAAATGCACGGCGTCGGAGATCTGGAGCGAAGGGCCGGTGAGGCCGCGCCAGAATGCGTCGTATCCGTATCCGGCGAGCGGACGGCGGGCGATGAATTGCGCAACGTGGGCCCAGACAGCGGTGCGTCCGGAAAGCGTGAGATCGCGGCCCAGAATTCCGGAAAAGCGCCGGTAAAGCGCGAGGACCAGCGCGGTGCATGCAGCGGCCAGGAAGGGAGCGGCGATTGCGAGCGCCGTTCGCGTACGGGAGCCGGCGCGGCGGCCTGCGCTGAGCGCGAGCCACAGGAGCAGCAGCGCGATCTCGACGATCCACGCGCCGCGGGAGCCGCTCATGATGAGGACAAAGAGAAACAGCGCGAGACTCAGAGTGCGCAGCGCGGTGAGGCGTTCGCCGAAGAGCACGACAGCGGAGGCCAGCACCATGATGCGGCCGCATGCGTTCTTTTGCGTGAAGACCCCCTGCCAGTCGGCGGCGTGCCCCGGCGAATGATCGAGCCCGATGCCGGGCGCGAAGGCCACGATTACGATCGTTGCGACGGCGAGCGCCACGAATGTGGCGCGGAGAATTGCCCGCTGCCGCCGAGGCGGAAAACGCGTGGCAAACCAGAGGCCGAAGATCCCGGCGAGCGCGAAGGGAAGCGACCGGCGCAGCGTGAGCATCGGAGCGATCGACCACGCGGTGGATGCGACAGCGAGCACGCCGAGCAGCGCCAGGCAGGGGAGGGTGAGCATCGCGCGCATCAGCAGGCCGGGGCGGCGCAGCAGCAGAACCAGAATGAGCCCGTTGGCCACAGCCTGCGATGCGATGCCGCCGTACGTGGTGAGAGCGCCCGGCGCGGAGCCCGTCATCTCAAGAGCCTGGCTGGGCGCGATTCCGGGAATGGAACCCTGCATCGCGAAGAACGCGAAGAGCGCCACGCAGGCGAGGTCTTCCAGGGGAATGGCGAGCGGGAAGGGGCGCAGACCCGCTCTCCCGCGAAAGGCCGGGGCAGGGCAGGGCATACATTCCGTCGGCGGCGCGGGGCTGAGCATCAGTGCGTCGCGTAAATGAGCGCGGAGCTGGCGGCAGCGGTGATGCCGGCGATGCCGAGCGAGATGTTGCGGGCCAGGCTGAAGGGAACGTAGAGGATGTCGTCGGCGCGCAGGGGAACGTCCGGCTGGCGGCCGCGCTCCATGTCGCGCAGGGGCAGGTTGATGGACTGCGTGATGCCATCCACGTTGCGCACCAGCCGCACATGCTTCTCGCTGGCGGTCTTGGAGGCGCCGGAAGCCAGCGCAATAGCCTGGAGCACGGTCATGCGGGAGTCGTTTTGCATGGGGTAACCGCCGGGACGGGCGACATCGCCGAGCACGTAGACGATGCCGGCCCTGGGAACGAGCACGGTGTCGCCCGGGCGGACGACGATGTTCGCGTTCAGAGCGGCGTCGGCGCCGTTGGAGAGGAAAACGTGGAGCCGCTCCCCCTGGGGACCGCCGCGCTGGATGACGATGTGGCGATCGGCGACTTCGGTGAGGCCGCCGGCGAGAGCCAGCACGTCGATCAGCGTGCGGGGTGACTCCAGATGCACATTGCCGGGGTGCCGCACCTGGCCGAGCACCGTCACCGTCTCGGTGGCGTACTCCTCAACAAATACCGTGACCACGGGATGCAGGAGAAACCCGCCATCGCGATAGCGGTCGGCGATGCGGAGAGCGGCCGCCGCGGGGGCCAGGCCCTTTACAGAAATCCGGCCGGCGAGTGCGAGAACGATGTCGCCCGAGTCGAGGACGCGGATGTGCTGATCGAGCTCCGGCTCGCGCAGAAAGGAGACGTGGAGCAGGTCGCCGGGGCCGATGAGGAGAGATTCGCGCGTTGCCGCCGCGCCTGGACTCGGGGCGCCAGCTGCGGCAGGGGTGGCGGGGAGGGCGGCGGAGGGCGGCGGCTGCGGCGCCGGAGCCTGCGCGGCGGCGAGCGAAAGGCAGGCAAGCAGCGCGCATCCGGCGGCGAAATTATGCGAGAGCATAGGGAACTCCGGAGACGATGCCGTCAAGAACCAGCCCGAGCACGGCGTGGCCGCGAACCTGACGGCTGAGCAGATGGAAGGCGGGCGCGACGTCTTCGCGGCGAGTCTTCCCGGCGCGCACGGCCAGGAGCACTGCGTCGGAAAGCTGTGCCAGCACCAGCGCATCCGCGTAGACGGCGGAGGGGCTGTGCAGCAGAATGAAGCGGAATTCCGTGCGCCAGCCGTCCAGTAGAGCGGTCATGCGCGAGGATGAAAGCAGCTCCGGGGAACAGGGGGGACGCGGTCCGGCGGATACAACCGAAAGAAGCGGCAGCGCGGCGTACGGTTTCTGCGGAACGGCGGGCGCCGAGCCGGAGAGCATTTCGCTCAGGCCGGGCGGGGGCGCGCTCGACGAGGACGGCGGCGGAGAGGCGGAGCGAAGATCGCAGTCGACGAAGAGGACCGGATGGCCGTGGTGGGCCAGCGCCCCGGCCAGGCTGAAGGCGAGCCGCGCGGAATTGCCGGCGCGAAGCAGAGGAGCAGGGCTCGCAATCGAGATCACCTGCGGCGCTTTGCCGGTGTGCGAGAGCAGCAGCGACGCGCACAGGCGATGCAGGGATTCGTCGAAGGGCGAGCCGGGCGTGGGCAACTCGTATGCGGAGGCTGGCCGCGGTGCAGGTTGCGGCGAGGGAGCCGCTCCGGAGTTGTCGGTCAGCAGGCGCCGGTACCAGGCAGGCTCCGGCTGCGCGACGGGGAGTGCCGCGAAGACAGGCGCGTCCACCAGGGCCTCCAGATCGGCGGCTGAATAAACGGCGTGATCGGTGAGCTCGCGCAGCACGGCGGCCGGCGTTCCGAGCGCAAGGCCGGCCGCGAGAGCGGCGGCGAAGAGCAGCGGCAAGTTCGGATTGGAAGGATGATCCGGCGGGGGAAGCAGCGCGGGCGTGACCACCGCGAAGTTGCCGGAGTGCAGGCCCTCCAGCACGCCGGCCTGCTGCAGCCGTCCCTGCAGGGTGGTGTAGAGAGCGCGGCTTTCGTCGGCTTCCTGGCGGGCGAGGCGCAGTGCGACAGCGTCGCCGGTGAGCTGGGACGCCGTATCCTTCTGCTGCTCAAAGGCGGCGCGCGCGGAGTTCTCCGCTCGCAGGGAAACTTCATAATCGGTGTGGGCGCGTTCGCCCAGGCGCTGGATTTCGTCCTGGATGGATTTCTGGATGGTCACCAGCCTCGCGCGCTGCTCGGCCACCGCGGGCCAGTTGACGCCGTAGCGCTTGCCCGACTCTGCCAGCTGCGCCTTCGCCTGTGCCTCCTGCGACCGCAGCGACTGCAGCAGGGCAAAGGAATTCTGCGTGTTCGGTCCGGATGCGGGATTGCCGCCCAACCCGGAGATCACTTCCGGATCGCCGCTCCGCACCGCGCGCCAGATCGCCTCGCGCACGATGCGGCTGGATTCGGCCTGCGACAGAGCGGCGTTCAGCTCATCCAGCCGGGCGAGCACGACGTTATGCGCATCGGTATCGCCGAAATCGCCGGCCGCGCGGTCGAGCGCGGCGGCGCGCGCATCCAGCGCTTCGGTCTGCTGCTTCAGCCCCGCGAGCTGCCCGTGCAGCCAGGCCGCCGATTGCGTGGCCGAGGACGATCGCGAGCGGAACGTGTAGTCGGACAGGGCCTGCACCAGAGCATTGGCCACCTGCGCGGCGCGCTCGGGGTCGGGATCGACGTAGCTGACGGCGATGAGGCGCGTTCCCGAGGCCGGCGCAACTTTGCGGTGAGCCGCAAAGATCTGCAACGCGGCGTAGCGGCGGTTGGGCGCGGCCGCCAGCGGCACGCTGAGTGGCTCCAGCGGCTTGCGCCAGAAGCGAACCCGGCGCAGCCAGGCCAGATGACCGGGACGGGAGCCGAAATAATCCCTGGTCGCCTCGAGTCCGGTGCGCTGGATCACGTCGAGAGCAATGGCATCGGAGTCGAGGATGCCCATCTCGGTTTGCAGCGCCAAATTCTCATCGAAGGAGTCGTTCACCTCCGTCGAGGATTTGTCGGCGGTCGTATTGTCGAGACCAAATGCTCCGTGAGATTCCTTCCGCACTTCAATCACCGCGGTGGCCCGGTAGCGCGGCGTGGCCAGCAGCCAGTATCCCAGGGCGAGGGCCCAGCACAGCCCGAGTGCTCCGGCGATCCAGGCGCGCCGGCGCAGCAGAACGGCCAGGAAATCCCCAAGCGTCCACTCCACTGGCGGATCGGCGGGTGCGGAGCGCGCCGGCATGCACGAAGGCGGGGTCATGCGCGCCCTTCCGGAATATGCAGTGACTCAGGCATTGCGGAGAAGCACCACCGATCCGTCGAAGTCGAAGCCGAAATCCATTTCGCTCAGGCCGGCTCCCAGCATGGTGTCGCGCAGCAGCCTCCGGTCGTGGGTGTGAAGGAGCAGAAAACCGCCGCCGCCCGCGCCCACCAGTTTTCCGCCCGTAGCGCCGCCGCGCGTGCGGGCCAGATCGTACAGCTCGTTCACGCGCGAATTTGTCATCCGGCAGCAGCGTCCCCGCTTGCGCACCCAGTGCTCGTGCAGGAGCGGGCCGAAGTCAGCAACCCGCCCGGCTTCCAGAGCTTCACGGGTCTGCCTTCCCAGCGCGCGCGCAAAGTGCAGGCTGTCGATCATCGCCTGATCGTGCGCTTCGGTCAGGCGCCTTTGCTCCTGCAGCATGCCATTGGCGCTGCGCGTCTCCCCGAGGAAGAAAAGCATCAGGGAATCGCGGAGTTCGCGGAGAGCTTCCTCGCCCATGTGCAGGGGCGTAACGCGCACCTGGCCATCGGGCGAATATTCCTGGCAGAGCAGGCCGCCGTAAGCCGCGATGTACTGGTCCTGCTTGCCCACCGCCTGTCCCAGCCGGTTCATCTCGATCTCGACAGCCTCGCGGGCCAGGACCTCGGCGGTTACCGGCTCGCGGCGCCACGCATAGAGCGCGTGCAGCAGGCCCACGAGAAATGTTCCTGACGAGCCGAGCCCCGTGCCGGCGGGAACATCGGCCACCGATACGACTTCCAGCGGCGATGGGGCGCGATGCATGCGGATGGCTTCCCGCATCAGCGGATGGCGAATCTCGTCGCAGGTGCCGGCATGCTCGGTCTCGGAGTACTTGAGGATATAGCCGGGAAGAAAGCTGCGATTCACGCTGATGTAGACATACCTGGTGATTGCCGCGGAGATGACGAAGCCGCCTCCGTGCTCGCGGTAGTAGGAGGGCAGATCGGTGCCGCCTCCGCCAATGGAGATGCGCAGCGGCGTGCGGGTCATGATCACAGGAATGCCCCTCCGGCCCCATCGCGCGGGCTTAACGGAGATCCCGCGCCCGCCTGCCCGCACTTCCCCTCGCCCATGCGCGCGGCAGAGAGGCTGGCCGCAACCGCGGTTTCCGTTTCCCGCAACCCGAAGAGAGAACCGATTTCGTAAAAGCGTTCGCTGGTTTCGTATCCAGCCAGCAGCGAATAGCCGGCGAGCGCGGACCAGACTTCGCTGAGGTCGAACGACGGGCGGATCCAGTACTCCAGCACCGAAGCTTCCATAGCTTCCAGTCCGTAGTCGATGTAGCGCATTCCGGGGCTGGGATTCTCCTTCTCGTAGCGGACGACGGCGCCGCGGCGGAACTCCGCATTGCTGGCGCCCCAGCGGTTGCGATTCCGGAAGATCGTCATCAGGGCGGGCTTTCCGCACGCGAGAAATGCCTGCCACACCGGTTGAACAGGCTCGCTGAGCCAGCTGTCGCCATACATCACCAGGAAGCGGCGCCCCAGCAGCGGCAGGGCCGCGCGCACAGCGCCGCCCGTGCCCAGAGGCTGATCGCCATCGTGGCTGTAGAGCAGCTTCAGGCCGAATTGGCGTCCGTCGCCGGCGAACGCCTCAATCTGATCGGACAGATGTCCGCAGCACAAAACGATCTCCCGCAGGCCCTGGCCGCGCAGCCGCCGCAGCTGATGCGCGAGGAACGGCTCGCCCGCAATGGGAATCAGAGACTTGGGCGTGGCGGCTGTGAGCGGGCGCAGACGCGTCGCCAGTCCGCCGGCGAGAATCGCCAGGCGCGGGGGCCAGTCAGAAACTGAAGGTGCGAGCATCGGCGAACAACTCCTGCAGAGATTGACGCACCGCCATGCGGCTGTTCCATTTCGGGAACCAGCCCAGAGCGCGGATGCGCGAGGAATCAAGACGAACCACAGGAACATCGCCGCGCCAGCCGCGCGGGCCGCCGGTGTAATCGAAGACCGGCTTCCTGTCCAGACCAAGCGTCTCCGCCGCCAGTTCGGCGATCTCCGTCACCGTCACGGCGTCGTCTGTGGCCACATTGAAAACGGAGAACGGCGCCGAAGCCTTCCTGGCCGCGCACAAAACGGCATCCACCACATCGGAGACGTGGATATACGGCTTCGACTGCCGGCCGTCGCCGAGGATGCGCAGCCGCGCCGGTCTTTCGGTCAGGCGGCGAAGAAAATCGAAGCCGACGCCGTGCGTCTGTCGTGCGCCCACCACATTCCCAAAACGAAACGCGCAGGCATGCAGGCCGAACATCGAGCAGTAGCTGGCGATCATCGCTTCGCCGGCCAGTTTGCTGGCGCCATAGGTGGAAACGGGCACCATCGGCGCGTAATTCTCGGCCACCAGCGTCTCGCCCGCATCGCCGTAGACCCCGCTGCCCGAGGCATAGATCAGGCGGCGGACATTGGCTCTGCGCATCGCCTCCACCACATTGTTCGTCAGCAGCGTGCCCCGGTAGAAGTCGATCTCCGGCGCATCGATGGCGCGCGCAATATCCGGGTTCGACGCAAGGTGAATCACCCAGTCGTGGCCTTCCATGGTGGCGGCCAGGGCCAGCGCGTCGCTCGCGTCGGCGCGCACCACGGTCAGGCGCGGATCGGCAAGATGCGCCTCGTAGTGCCATTCGCGGCCGGAGGAGAAGTTATCGAAGATCGTCAGACGGCGGGTTAGCGGAGACGCAAGCAGCGTGTCCACGAAATGGCTGCCGATAAAACCGGCGCCTCCCACAACGAAATATCCACAAGCGCGCAGGAGCACGATGAGAGATCCGGAAAGCAGAGATGAGTAACAGCGGAAGCAAAGGCGCAGAGTGAATCAGAAGCCGTAAACCGCGCCCGAAGTTTCATCCTGAGGGGAGAAATCGGGAAAGACAAGTTATTCCACTAAAACAAAGTTACCTAAGTCAGGGAAGTGACTTGCGTAATGCAAACCGGCCTGATGAGCTGCGTCAAGTCTGTCCCCAGCCTTTATAACTCGTGAATGGCGGCACACATCGCCGGATTTCGGGATGGTGGGCGAACTGTGCGAATGAACAGTTCGCGAAACACGCCGCCTGCGAGCCGCGCGCGGAGAAGAGCCGGACGAAAGGCCGAGTTAGCGGGAACATAGTTACCAATGGGTGTCCTCCAAAGTGTAGTTAGGCCGGTCGCGGAACCTCTCCTGACCATCGGAATGCCGGTGCATAACGCGATGCCGTGGCTGCCTGAGGCGATCGACAGCCTGCTCGGCCAGTCCATGACCGCGTTCGAGATCCTCGTCATTGTGGATGGCGGAACGGATGGAAGCCGCGCGTACCTGGAGAGCCTGCGCGATCCGCGGCTGCGCGTCCTCCATCAGGCGAACAGGGGTGTGACGGCCACGCTGAATCGCATGCTGCGCGAGGCGCGCTCGCCGTGGCTGGTCCGCCAGGATGCGGACGACGTCTCCTATCCGCTGCGTTTGGAAAAGCTGCTGGGGGCAATCGCGCGGCATTCGCAGGCGGGCCTGATCTACTCGCTCGCGGAGTACCATCCGCGCGAGCTTTGCACGGGCCGGTTCCGCTGCTCGCGTGGAACGCCGAAGGAACTGCGCGCGCTCGTGGAGCGCGGCTATCTGCTCTCGATTTGCCACTCCACGGCAGCCCTGAACATCGACAAGGCTCTCCAGGCCGGCGGATACCGGATGGACCTGCACGCGGAGGATGCCGACCTGTGGTGGCGGATGGCGCGGCGCTGGGAAGTCCGGTGCGTTCCCGAAGCGCTGGTGGGGTTTCGCCAGACCGAGGGCAGCGTGAGCGCTCGCCACGCCGAAGAGCAGCAGTTGGCCGGACTGTATGTGCAGTATCTGCTTCTCTCCGATTTGTGGGGGTTCCGTCCACGCTCGCTCGATGCGATCGCCGCCCCGCTGCGGGCGATGCTGCGGCCGCGCGCTCTTGAGGCCAAAGAATGGCTGCGGCGCTGGAACCTGGAGCGCGCCGCGGGCAGGCCGCTCGATGGCACGCGGGCTTTGGTGCGCGCGTTTTTTACCTCGCCGGTTTATGTCCTGCGCCGCGCGCGCGACGAGTTCCGGCGCGCCGGCATTGCCAACGGAGTGCCGCCGGATCGGTTTTTGAAAAGGAAGGAACTGCTGTGGGGATGATCACTGAGGCAAACGGCCCGCCGGCCGGGGCTGCGAGCGAAATATCCAGCGCAATGGAAAGGCTGCCGCGTCCCCCGCGCTTTGTGCTGGGCCGCGTGCCCGTTGACAGGATCTCCATGGAATACGCCGCCGTGCTGGTGACCGAGGCGCTGATACATCGCGGCGAGCTGCCTCCGCTCACGATTGTGGGAGCGAACGCGCAACTGGTGACGCTGGCCGAGCGCGACCCTCGATTCGCCGAGGCCATGCGCCAGGCCGACCTGTCGGTTCCGGACGGCATTTCCGTGGTGATGGCTTCCCGCCTCCTCGGCGAGCCCATCCCGGAGCGCGTCACCGGCGGCGATCTCATGGAGCGCATGTGCCGCGAAGCGGCGCACTTCGGCTTCCGCATATTCTTTCTGGGCGGATTGCCGGGCGCGGCGGAGATGGCGGCGTTCAATCTGCGCGAGCGCTTTCCCGGATTGCAGATCTGCGGAACCTGTTGCCCTCCGCCCGGATTTGAGTACGACGCGAGCGAGGAGGCGCGGATTCTGCGCGAGATCGAGCGCTGCGAGCCGGACCTCCTCTGCGTGGCATTCGGCGCGCCGAAGCAGGAAATCTGGATGCAGGAGAACCGCCTCCGCCTGCGGGTGGGCGCAATCCTTCCCGTGGGCGCGGCCTTCGATACTCAGGCGGGACTGCGCCGCCGCGCCCCGCGCTGGATGCAGCAGCTGGCCCTCGAATGGTTCTTCCGGCTCATGATGGAGCCGCGCCGGCTGGGACGCCGCTATCTGGTGGGGAATACGCAGTTCATCGCGCTGGTATTGCGGCAATGGGCGCGGCAGACTCGGGATCGAATAGCGCTGCGCGTGGAACGAATCCGGGGACGTGGGAAACCGGCGGCCGGCTCAGGGGACTGAGCCGCCGTCTTCCGCCCGATCCACAAGCCTGGCCGCATCGCTGCGCGGACCCAGGCGCAATCTCTGACTTTATCCGTATAATGCTCGCAATCCCCGCATTCCCCTCGCCGGAGCGCCAATACGACAGGTCCGGCGACCCGTTGTGTGTTCCCCTGTTCGGCTGAAAACTTCGCAAGCGACCCTCACTGCTGGACTGTTTCGCGCAACGCCATCCCGTTTCCTCGAGGAGCAGCCGCCATGCAGACGATGTCCAGCGACGCGGCCGGTATGCCGCAGCAGATCGGCCCATATCAGGTCGTCGACAGGATCGGCGAGGGCGGCATGGGGGTGGTCTATCGTGCCCGCGACGCGCGGCTGAACCGCGAGGTGGCTCTGAAGGTGCTGCCCCCGGTGTTTGCCGAGGAGCCCACCCGCATGGCGCGCTTCGAGCGCGAAGCACAGCTGCTGGCATCGCTGAATCATCCCAGAATCGCGGCGATCTACGGTATCGAGGAGTCGGGAACAACGCGCGCCCTGGTGATGGAACTGGTGGAAGGGCCGACGCTGGCGGAGCGCATCGGTCCCTCGACGCCTTCGGCGCGCCCGAAAGCGGCATCGACTTCGCGGGCGCAAACGGCTGCTTCAGGAAGCGCGGCCAGGCCCGCTTCCGCCGCAGCCGCATCGAGCCATGCGCGCAAGTCCGGGCTGCCCGTCGACGAAGCGCTGCCGATCGCGCAGCAGATTGCCGAAGCGCTGGAGTACGCCCACGAGCACGGCGTGATCCATCGCGATCTGAAGCCGGCCAACATCAAGGTGACGCCGGACGGCGGCGTGAAGGTGCTGGACTTCGGCCTGGCGAAGGCGATGGGGCCGGAGGAAGCCTCCGGCGATATGTCGAACTCGCCGACATTAAGCATCGCCATGACGCAGGCGGGATTCATCCTCGGCACCGCCGCCTACATGGCCCCGGAGCAGGCCAAACAAAAGCAGGTGGACCGGCGCGCCGACATCTGGGCGTTCGGCTGCGTGCTCTACGAGATGCTCACCGGCAGGATGGCGTTCCATGGGGAAACGATCACGGACACGCTCGCGGAAATCATTAAAGGCGAGCCGGACTGGAATGCGCTGCCGGCGGATACGCCGCCGCCGGTGCAGAGACTGCTGCGCCGCTGCCTGATCAAAGATCCAAAGCAGCGATTGCGCGATATCGGCGACGCGCGAGTTGCCATTGAGGAAACTCTTTCCGGAGCGGCGGCGGAAACCGAAGGCGCAGACACAGCCAGCCAGATCGCTGCGTCCAGTTCGTCCCTGCGCCGCGCTTTGCCGTGGGCGCTGGGCGCAGTCACCGTTCTGCTCGCCGGCCTGGCCGCATGGCTGCTGCTTCAACCGAAAGCGCCCCAGAACGTTATTCGTTTTTCCGTCGCGTCGCCTGAAAATCAGGAGTTCGTGTATGGCGGCGAAGGCAGCGTCTCGCCGGATGGACGGACTCTGGCATTCGTCGCCCAAACCGGACCGGAACAGCCACCTATGCTGTGGGTGCGCAGGTTCGACAGCCTGACGGCGGTGGAGATACCAGGAACGGAGGGCGCCTTCCTGCCTTTCTGGTCGCCGGACAGCCAGTGGATCGGCCTGCAGGCAGACCACAAGCTGGTGAAGGTTGCCGTTTCCGGGGGGCCGGTGCAGACACTGTGCCCCGAAGGGATTCTGGGCGCAACCTGGAGCCGGGACGGCGTGATCCTGTTTTCAAACGAGGGTCATCTGTACCGCGTTTCCGACACGGGCGGCACGCCTGCGGAAGTGCTTGCGCCCGGTCCGGCGGAACGATACTGGTATCCGCAATTTCTCCCCGATGGCCGCCACTTCCTGTTTGTGGCCGGCGCGGGCAACGCAAGCGGAGATTTCGCTGCGGTGGGCTCGCTGGACTCAACATCCATCCGGCGCTTGATCCGCGTGGGTTCTGATGCAATCTACGCTTCGCCTGGCTATCTGTTCTATCGCGAGCAAAGTGCGCTGATGGCGCGCCCATTCGACGCCGGAGCGCTGCGCTTTACCGGCCCCGCGGTGCCGGTTGCTCAAAACGTGGGAGAGTTCGCCGGTCCCCGCTTTGGGTACTTCTCCGTCTCATCGGCAGGCGTGCTGGCTTATCAGACACAGCCGAATACCGCGACGAACCAGATGGTGTGGTTCAACCGTGCCGGTCAGAAGCTGGGCACCGTCGGCCAGCCCGAGGTCTACACGAATCCCGCGCTCTCCGCCGACGGGACGCGGCTCGCCGTTGGAGTGGGCGAGCTCGGCAAGACCGCCATCTGGCTCTATGATCTGAAGCGCGGAACCGCGTCGCGCCTCACCTTCAATCCGACCGACGAAACCAATCCGGTCTGGACGCCGGGTGGAAGCGGCATCCTTTTCTCCTCCAACCGGACCGGCCCGTATGGTATCTACGAGATTGCCGCCGACGGCCTTGGAAGCACGCAGAAGATCTATCAGTCCAAAACTGACCAGGCGGCCATCGACGGTGTGACGGCGGATGGAAAATACGCGATCTACGATACGGCGTCTGCTCCATCGAGCATCCAGCTGTGGATCCTGCCGCTCTCCGGCGGCGGAAAACCGTTCCCCTTCGTGCAGGGCCACAACTCCGGCGCGGCCAACGGCCAGTTTTCGCCGAATGGCCGCTATGTGGCCTACGCCTCCAACGAAACAGGGAGCGCGGAAGTCTACGTCCAGACCTTCCCGCAGCACACCGGCAGATGGCAGATTTCCGCATCGGGCGGAACGCAGCCGATGTGGCGGCAGGACGGCAAGGAGCTGTATTATCTGACCCCCGACGACAAGCTGATGGCCGTGGATGTGGATACGACCGCGGCGGCGTTCCAGGCCGGCATTCCCAGGGAGCTCTTCCAAACTCAGCTGGTGCCCACTTCGTTTTGGCGAAACATCTACGTGCCTGCGCCGGACGGCCAGCGCTTCCTGATGATTGCGCCCGCCAGCCAGGCGAAGCCGGAGCCGATCACGGTGGTGATGAACTGGCCGACGCTGCTGAAGAGAAGTAACTCAATGACATCCCGCTGAAGGGCGCTGCGCGAAGATGATCTCCACGGCTTCCGCCAGATGGCCTGCGGTGTGGTCGGCGGCCACACCCGCCGCGGCTCCTTCGCAGCCTGAAGCAATGCGGATCGTACGCACGCCGGCAGCCCGCCCGCACTGAACATCCGTGGGCTGGTCCCCGATCATCCACGATTGCGCGAGCGAAACCCCCAGATCGTCCCGCGCGCGCAGCAGAAACCACGGCGAAGGCTTGCGGCAGATGCACAGTCCGGAGTAGCCGGGCGTGACGCCTTTGGGATGATGCAGGCAATAACAGTAGCGGGTGAAATGAACGCCAGCGTACAGCAGTTCCGCCACCAGTTCCTGATGAATCTGGCTCAGCGTCTCCAGAGACGACTTGCCCAGCGCGAAGTTGGGCTGGTTCGAGACCAGAACGAGCGCGTATCCCGCGCTCTGCAGCCGGAACAGCGCCGGCGCGACGCCATCGATCAGCCGGAACTGCTCGCGGCTCAGAGGCGACTCGAGGCGGCCTGTGCCGGGATTCAGGACCAGCGAGTTCAGCACACCGTCGCGGTCCAGGAAGACCGCAGCGCCGGTCACGGCGTCGACTCCCATTTCATGGCGTGGCGGCGCAGCCGCGGATGGGAGACGACGAGATGCCAGATCACCGCCTGGAATTCCTCCGTATGCGGCGTCACCGTCTCCGCGGATGCGGTGGGCACCATCACGCAGACATCGGCCAGCAGAGCGGTGCAGCCCCCATCGCGGCCGACAATGCCAAAAATGGACGCGCCAACCTCGCGGGCGAGATCCAGGCTGGCCACGAGATTCGTGCTGATGCGGCGTTCAGCGTCCCCGCCGCCCACCGAGAAGACAAACACCGCGTCGCGCGCGCTCAGGTGGCTCCCGCGCAGCCAGGCGGCATAGCAGGTATCCCACCCGTCGTCGTTGATCCGCGCAGTCAGTTCGGAAACATTGTCCGTGGGCGTGTACGATTCGATGCCCGCGATCTTGCGAAAATCGTTCACCGCATGCGAAGCATGGCCCGCGCCGCCTCCGGAGCCCAGGAAGAACAGGCGCCCCCCGCGCTCGCGCAGTTCCACCAGGCTCTTCACAAGGTGATCGATGGTCGCGGCATCGAGCCGCCCCGCCAGCGAGGCGACCTCAGACAGATAGGTACGGGTGTAATCGCAGGAGGGCAAGGAAGCTTCCCTCAGACCGAGGATTTCCGCAGCGCGGCCGCGGCGGGTTCGCGGACAAACGCCAGGGTGAGGCCGCCGTGGTCGATATCCTTGCTCACGTGATCGCGCACTGACCGCCGCAGCCGCGTGGGCAACACGCTGAACAGCAGGAAGTGCGCCAGCGAGCGCCACTCCGGCCGGCCCTCCAGCAGAAGCGCCCGCAGAATGTCGAGGCGGTCGCGCAGGCGCGCATGGCTCCGCTGCGCGCGCCACGCGCACTGCACCGCGACGAATGAGGAGAACGCCCGCGGTGAAATCAGAGGGCGAATTTCGCGAATCCAATCGAGCGACGTCTGCCACGAGGCATTGCGGCTCACCGAGTCGCGGCCGTCCTCCACGCGCCACGTGACCAGCGGCCTGGGAACCATGACGATGCCGACGCCCTCGTGCGCCGCGGCATGGATGAGCCAGTCCCAGTCCTGGTGCATCCGCAGGCCTTCGCGGAACGGTATGGCCGTCAGCAGGTCGCGGGGGGCCATCAGCGTCGAGGTCTGCATCAGCCCGCCGGAATCGAAAAGCCCGTTTCGGCAGAAGAGGTAATCGGCTACCGGCTGCGGCGTCTGGTAAACCCGCCGCGGCAGCACGCGGCTGGCCGTCGCCGATTGCGCGATCAGCCGGCAGGTGACGATCGGGAACCAGTCGCGGTTGGTGGCGACGGCGGCCATTTGCCGCTCGATCTTCTCCGGGTGCCACTCGTCGTCATCGTCGAGGAAAGCGATCCAGTCGCCGCGGGCGCTCCGCACGCCGGTATTGCGGGCCGCCCCGCCCCCCGCGCAGGCGGGCAGACAGATGACGCGCAGCCGCGGATCGGCCAGCGCTTCGAGCTGATGCGTGCTGGCCGCATCGCACCCGTCGACCACCACAATCACTTCCATCCTCGGCCAGCTCTGGCGCAGCGCGCTGCGCACCGCGCACGCCAGCAGCGCCGGCCGGCCGCGCGTCGGAATCACGGCGGAGACCAGAGGGCGCTCCGGAGAAGATAGATATTCCTGCATGCTCGATTCCGGAATACGAATGACTCGTCTGCTTCGAGCATAGGGGCGGACAACCGCGGCACAACCGGCGCGGGAGCATCTTTCCTCACTTTCGTAATGGGGTCGTTCCACGAAAGGTAGTCATCCAGCCCAGCCATACCCGCGATCGATGCTCAAAGCCTCGCCGCGATCAGGGAATCGCCGCCGTAAACAGATTCGATGGCGCGCTCTCATTCCCCTCCGCATCGACGCTGGTCACATAGTAGTTGTACGAAGTTCCATTGGCGGCCGTGTTGTCCGTGTAGCCCGGAACGTCGTCCACGTTCGAGTTCAGCCGTTGATACGATGTGCTTCCGCCGATTGCGCGGTAGATGTTGTAGCCCGCTACCGGATCGGCCGAATCCGCCGGTGCGGCCCAGGTGAGATCCACCGAATACGTGGGCTCCACGCCGGTCCCGCTCAGGCTGACGGCCAAGGCCCCCATCGAGCAGTTGGTCGCCAGGGCGAGGGAGCCGGTTGCTCCTCCGGCGGTGTTCGGGGCGAACGTAATTTCCAGAGTGGCCGTCTGATTGGGATTCAGGTTCAGCGGGAAAGAAGCCCCCGTCACAGTAAACCCGGCACCGGTCACACTCGCCGCGCCGACGGATACCGGCGCCGTTCCGCTCGATGTCAGGATCAGCGTCTGGGTAGCAGGGGTGTCGAGGTCTACATCGCCGAAGGCGATGCTGGAACTATTCACGGAAAGGCTGGCCACCTGTGTGTTCAGTTGCAGTACCGCGTTCGCCAATACGCCGTTAGCCGTCGCGGTAATGGTCGCGTTCTGCGTTGTGCTTACGGCCGCAATGGTCGCGGTAAAGCTTGCCGTAGTCGCTCCGCCTGCCACTTCGACGGATGCCGGCACGATGACCGCGCTGTTATTGCTGCGCAGGATGGCTCTGAGCCCGCTGCCGGGGGCAGGCGCGGTCAGTGTCACCGCGCAGGCATCCGCGCCCGCTCCGGCGATCGAGCTGCTGGCGCAGGTCAGCGAGCTCAGCGCCGTCGCGGTCAGATTGACCGCATAAGTCTGCGTGACCTTATACGAGAAGGCGGTCAGCGTTACGGTCTGTGTCACGGTTCCCACGGCTGCGGCCGTGAAAGTCGCACGGGATGCGCCCGCGGCCACCATCACCGTCTCAGGCAGCGTGAAGGCGGCGGGGTTACTGGCGCCCACCCACACTTTCAGCCCGCTGCCGCCAGCACCCGCTGTCAGCGCCACGGTGCACACATCCGTGCCCGCTCCCGCGATCGAGCCGCTGGCGCAGGTCAGCGAGCTCAGCGCCGGCGGGATCAGACTGATCGCGTACGTTTGCGAAACATTGCCCGCGGAGGCAGCCAGTGTAACTGTCAACGGGTTGTAAACCGCCGCCACCGTGGCCGTGAAGGTGGCACTGGACGCGCCCGCCGCCACCGTCACGTTTGAGGGCACCGTCACGGGCGAGTAGTTGCTGGCCAGGTTCACGGTCAGCCCGCTGCCGGGAGCCGCCGCGGCCAGCGTCACCGTGCACGCAATGGTTCCCGCTCCCGTGATCGCGCTGCTCGCGCAGGTCAGCG
>DAHUYD010000181.1 GCA_027315385.1 Acidobacterium sp. | reverse complement strand
GATGCCCGGAGGCACGCAGCAGAATGTGGACGGCATGCTCGCCGGCGCCGACGCTTCGAAGGCGGCGAATCTGCAGATCGACGCGGAGGGAGGAGTTCAGCCGAAGCAGAAGAGCGCCATCGTCCCGCTGGCGCTTTCAGTCCTCGCAGCCAAGGGAATGGATACCGACGGCAGCGCCGCCAGCCAGACGGCTAACGGCACCGTCGCATCGAACGGATTCGGAATCGTGGGCCGCATTGCCGGAATCGCTGCCGCGCCCAGCGGGGTAGCGGCGGGTATCGGTTTCTACGGCGCCGGATTGTCCATCGTGAACCGCTGGATCGCTCCCGGATCGAACGTGACCTTCGTGAAAGACACGAGGATCGACGTGCTGACCACGCCCGCGCGGTCACGGCTTTCGGCCGCGGTGCGCACCCCGAAATCCTGAGCGCGGAGGGCGGGCCCGTGCTCACGGATGCTGCCGCCGCGCCATTCACTGCGTGATATCGATCGAGAGCCTGGGAGGTGTTACGGTCTTCTATCGAGTCTGCAATAGAAATGACGCTGGGCGCAAGGCCGTGCTGTGGGCACAGCGGATGGGTTGCATCGCGGTCGCGACATTGCTCGCCTCGTCGCCGGCGATTGCCCAGCCGCAGAAACAATCGCGCAAGCCGTCTGCCGGCCCGCACATCCTGTTTCGCGTCACTTCAGAAGAGGTGGTGCTCAACTGCAATGTGCTCAACCACAAGGGCAAGCTCATGAACGGCCTGCGGAAGGGCGATTTTCGGGTCTGGGACGATGCGGCTCCTCAGAAAATCATCTCCCTGCAGCAGACCGATTCGCCGGTTTCCATCGGCCTCCTTGTCGACGATTCCGGATCGATGCGGCCCAGGCGCGCGGCGGTGACGAAAGCGGCGCTCGACCTGATCCAGACGTCGAACCCGGACGACCAGACATTCGTCGTGAACTTCGCCGACCAGGCTTACCTCGACCAGGACTTCACCGCCAGTCCGGACCGGCTCCGATCGAGCCTCAGCCACCCCAGCATGATGGGAGGCACCGCGATCTATGACACGGTCATCACCGCCTCGAAGAAGCTGGAGCACACCGCGGCGCGGCCCAGGAAGGTGATTGTGCTCATCACCGATGGCGAAGACAACGCATCGAAGGCCACCCTCAGCCAGGCCATCCGCCAGGTCCAGGATCTCAGGGGGCCGGTCATTTACTCCATTGGCCTGCTGTTCGACCAGGAGACGGGGGATCAGGTGCGGAAGGCTCGCCATGACCTCGAGGCCCTCTCGGACCAAACCGGCGGCATCGCGCTCTTCCCCAAATCGGCGGGACAGATTGACTCCGTGGCGAAAGAGGTGGCGCAGGCCATCCGAAACCAGTACACGCTGGCCTATCGCGCGAACCGCGGCGCCGGCGCCGGTTCCTTCCACACGGTGAAGGTGAGCGCCAAAGCGAAGGGCTATCCGCGGCTCATCGTTCATACGCGGCCAGGTTACTGGGAGCCGGCGAAGTAGGAAGCATGGCAGTTTCGGGCACACGCTTTCGGCGGTCTGCGTGTGCTGCCGGGAGTGTGGAGCCCGGATAGGATGGATGTATCCCGTGTCCTCCTCCTCGACATCGACCGCGCATCCGGCGCGATTCGCAATCCTTGTGGCATTCGGAAGCGTGTATCTGTGCTGGGGCGCCACCTATACAGCCATGAGCATCGGCGTGCGGTTGTTGCCCGCGCCCATTCTGGCTGGAACGCGCATGCTGGCCGGCGCAGCCATCATGCTGAGCTTCTGCGCTCTCAGCGGCAAGCCTCTGTGGCCCGGGCCGCGCACTATGGGATGGCTCGCACTGTTGGGCGCGATGATGCTCTTTGCCGGCAACGTGGGGCTGGTGTGGAGCGAGACCTGGCTGCCCAGCGGCCTCGCCGCGCTCATTGTCGCGGTCATTCCGCTTTACGTAGCGACCATTGAAGGCCTGTTGCCTGGCGGAGAACGGCTCCGTGCACGCGGCGTTATTGGCCTTGGACTGGGGTTCCTCGCGCTGTTGGCCCTGCTGTGGCCCAGCTTTCATGCCGCTGTGGACGCCCACAGTCACCTTGGCGCAATGCAACTGGTGGCTGCCGCCGTGGTGCTGCTGGGCGGCGCAAGCTGGGCCTTCGGGTCCGTGATGTTCCGGCGGCTGCGGCTACCCGTGCACCCGCTGGTGGCGGCCGGATGGGAAATGCTCGCGGCCGGACTCTGCAACCTGCTGCTGGCCACCTCGCTCTGGCAGTGGCCGTATGCTCACTGGAACCTGCGCAGCGTGGGTGCGGTCGGGTATCTGGTTCTCTTCGGATCCCTGCTCGGGTTTTCCTGCTACATCTGGCTCATCCATCACGTTCCCGTATCCAGGGTGGCAACGTACGCGTACGTCAATCCCGTGGTGGCCGTCATCCTCGGCGCCGTCGTGCTGGGCGAGCATCTGCGTCCCACGGAATACGCCGGCATGTTCGCGGTGCTCGGCGCTGTCGCGCTGGTTACCTCATCGGAGATGCAAAGTGGACGAAAGGCCGCCGAGATCGAAGCGGGGCCGGTGGAGAGAGAAGCGTAGACGCTTCGCCGTATACTTTTCTGTTTGCTGATGAATTGGAGGCGAGCGAATGGACGCTGCGATTGCGCACGCGCGGGAACATGCCGCGCAATTCCTGGACGATCTGAAAACCCTGTTGCGGATTCCGTCGGTTTCGACGCTGCCCGAGCACAGCGGCGACGTGCGGAAAGCGGCCGAGTGGGTCGCCGCCGATCTGCGCCGCATGGGCATGGAGCATGTCGAGATTATCCCGGCAAAGGGCGACGGGCATCCCTTGGTTTACGCCGACTGGCTGCATGCGCCCGGCAGGCCGACGGTGCTGTGCTACGCCCACTATGACGTCCAGCCCCCCGATCCGCTGGACGAGTGGGTGACGCCGCCCTTCGAGCCGACCGAGCGCAACCACAACCTCTATGCGCGCGGTGCCGTCGACGATAAGGGGCAGTTGGTCCTGCAACTCAAGGCGTTCGAAGCCATGTTCCAAACCAACGGCGGCAAGCTGCCGCTGAACGTGCGCGTCATCTACGAAGGCGAGGAGGAAGTCGGTGGCGAGCAGATTGCTGCGTTCGTCCGCGAGCACCCTGACCGCCTCAAGGCCGATTTCGCCATGATCTCCGACACGGAGATGTTTGCGCCTGAACTTCCAACCCTTTGCGTGGGTCTCCGCGGCATGATCTACACGGAGCTGGAGGTGCGCGGAGCGAAGACCGATCTGCACTCCGGCATGTACGGCGGCGCCGCTCCCAATCCGTTTGTGGCGCTGGCCCAGATCATCGCCGCACTGAAAGACCGCGAGGGGAGGATTCTGATTCCCGGTTTCTACGACGACGTCAAAGCGCCGGCCGCCGATGATCTGAAAGCCTGGCAGAGCCTCCCCTTCGACGAAGAGGAATATCGCGAAAAGGAGATGGGCGCATCGAAGCTCGTCGGAGAAAAGGGCTACTCCACGCTGGAGCGGACCTGGTCGCGCCCCACTCTCGACGTTCACGGCATCATCGGCGGCTTCACCGGCGCCGGGGCCAAGACGGTCATTCCGGCGAAGGCGACGGCGAAGGTTTCCATGCGGCTGGTGCCTGACATGACGCCGGATAAGGCCTTTCGGCAATATCAGGAGTATGTCGGGAAGATCAGGCCCGACGGTGTAACCGTCGAGGTGCGCATGATTCACTCCGGCGAGCCGATCGTCATCGAGACCGAAAACGAGTATGTGCGCGCCGCGACGCGCGCCCTGAAAACCGTCTGGGGCAAGGACACCGTCTTCATCCGCTCAGGCGGATCGATCCCCATTGTGGGCGATTTCGAGAAGTATCTGAGAATTCCCTCGGTGATGATGGGTTTCGGACTGCCCGACGATGGTCTGCACGCGCCCAACGAAAAGTTTCACATCCCGAATTTCCATCGCGGCATTGAGTCGGTGATCCGGTTCTTCGAGGAACTCGGCTCTTAGGGTTCGCAGAGCTCCTTCTCGCTTACCACCGGCTCGGCGTTCTCGGGGCCTGCCGCGCGATGCGCCGCGGTGAACATCGAGCTGCGTGCGGGACTGACGCGAGCGAAGGTCATAAACACCACTGGTCGGACTTGGGCGTCGCAGATCGCCTCCTTGCGGCGTGGCATCGTGCAGGTTTCGTGCCGGGATCCGGCGCCGCCGGAATCGCGCAGGAAGTTCTTCCTGCACGCGTCCACGCCAGCAGCGAGTCAATGTTGCGCCCGCACTGGCGCATCCCGGCATGCATCAGGGGTCAACGACCGGTCCTCCGTGGCCTCCAGACTGGCACAGGCGGCGCGCTGCGTCTATCGCGCGGGTAACCGTCGGCGCCAGCCTGCGACGTTTGCATTCCAGCGGCATCTGCTCTAATGTGTGAGTCGAGGTAAGGCGGAACGATGGCGAAGGCAGTCTGGAACGGCAGAACCATAGCGGAGAGTGATACTTACGAGACGGTCGAAGGGAATATCTATTTCCCGGAACGAGCGGTCAATCGGGAGTATCTGCGGCCAAGCTCCACCACATCCACCTGCCCCTGGAAGGGACAGGCCCGGTACTACACGCTGATGGTGGACGGGCAGGAGAATCAGGACGCCGCCTGGTACTATCCCAATCCTAATCCAGCAGCGCGCAACATCAAGCATCACATCGCCTTCTGGCGCGGCGTCGAAATAGAGAAATAGCCGTCGTCCCTGCCTTCCAGGTGTCAGGGGAGTTTCATCCGGAACTCCCCTGGCTGCTTTTGTTTTATCGATAGCGTTTCTGGTGCCATTCCCAGGCGCTCGCCACGATGGAGTCCAGTTGCTGGTGGCGGGGCTTCCAGCCGAGATCCCGGCCGATTTTTTCAGAACTGGCGATGAGCACCGCCGGATCGCCGGGGCGGCGCGGGACCACCTCCGCGGGAATCGGATGGCCTGTGACGCGCCGTGCCGACTCGATCACGGCGCGTACGGAAAATCCCGACCCGTTCCCGAGGTTGTAGATGGACTGGCCACCTTGTCCAAGTGACTCAAAAGCCAGGAGATGCGCTTCCGCCAGATCCTCCACATGGATGTAGTCGCGGATGCAGGTTCCGTCGGGTGTGGGGTAATCATCGCCGTAGATTCGGATCTTGTCGCGGCGCCCCAGGGCAACGTCCAGAACCAGCGGAATCAAATGGGTTTCCGGCTCGTGCGCCTCTCCCCATTCTCCCGCCGCTCCCGCCACATTGAAGTAACGCAGGCTGGCATACGGGAAACCATGTACCCGATACATCCAGGCGAGCATTTTTTCCACCAGAAGTTTCGATTCTCCATAGGGATTGGTGGGGTGAAGAGGAGCATTTTCCAGGATTGGCGTGGATTCCGGCTCGCCGTAAACAGCCGCCGTGGAGGAGAAAACCAGCCGCCTCACCCCCGTTGACAGCATGGCTTCCAGCAGGCTGAGCGTGGCCGCGCTGTTATTACGGAAGTAAACTTCTGGTTTCTCCATGCTTTCGCCTGCCTCAATCAACGCGGCGAAATGCATCACGCCATCGAATCCGGCGGCGAGGAGGCTCTCCACGCGCTGGCGGTCTGCCACGTTTCCTTCCACAAACTCCGCCCCAGACGGCGCCATGGAGCGCCTGGAGTGCGAAAGATTATCAAAAATAACAACTTGGTGGCCCTCGGTCATCAGACGGCGGGCCACGGTACTTCCGATATACCCCGCGCCTCCGGTCACCAGAATCTTCACTTCTCCCCCTGTGCCTTTTGTATGCTAAGGTGTAACCCTTCCGGTCTCCTCTTTTTATAACGCATCCGGAGTTGCCCGATGTTCACACATTCCTCCGGTATGTGTTCAGGCACGGACGAGCCCTTCGAGGTTCAAGAGGAGGTTCCGGATGTGTGCACGGTCCGGCCGAAGCCCTAACGAAGAATGTCCGTAGTACGTCAATCTGTTCAGCAGGGAGAGGGTCGGTTCCAGACGGTCGTAACGCATTTGTGGGATTCAATCGTAACCTTTTGGCTATCCTGTGGGTAACCAGTTATGCCAAACTAGAATTCACCTAACCGACCTGAGCGCGCCCGGCATCCGTGAGGGTGGGGGGCTCCCGACCTCCGGCATCAGATTTGGTCCGTTATGTGCAACAAGGCTCGGGAATCCGGTTAGGCACCGAAGCTTTTTCTCGGAAAGCAGGTTGTAACAGAAAGACAGCTATGGCTACCTACGACTCCCCCTTCGATCGTGGCACGTTCGGGCTTCTGCCGGAGCCGAAAGGCAGAGGTCGCTCGTTTGCTCTGAGCACGCTGCTCAATGTCAGCCTCGCGGCGATTGTCCTGTTGCTGAGCCTGGCTCAGGTGCGCGTCGTCCGCGAGCATCAGGAGATCACGCAGTTGGTCTTTCCCGCCCCGGTGCCCAAGCCGGTGCCTCCGCCGGTGCCGCAGGTGAAGTATCTTCCGCCTCCGCCCGTGGTCCGCGACATCATGCCGAAGATCGAGATGCCGAAGCCGGTAACCCCGCCGCCCCCGAGACCGGTGGAGATCAGGATGCCGGAGCCGGTGCTCCCCAAGCTGGAAGCAGCCCCCCCCCGCCGGGTAGCGCCGCCTCCCCAGCCGAAGGTGGGATTGTTTAAGAGCGAATCGCCAACACATGTGGCGAATAACATGGCGCGGCCTACTCTCAGGGCGGGAGGCTTTGGCGATCCGCAGGGTCTGAAGGCCAATCCGAATGCGACGCGGCCTGCCACAATTGCCGCGGTGGGCTCATTCAGCGGGGCGCCGGGAATTGGCGCGGTCGGTGCGGGACGCGCGCGCGCCGGTTCCGTCCACGGCACAGATTTCGGATCGGGTGTAGCTCACGGAGTACCAGGCGGACGAGATCGGGGTTCCGTTGCGTCTGCGGGATTTGCCACTGGCGTGCTGGGTGGCACCGGCCGCCCCGGCAGCCACGGAACCGTGGCCCGCGCGAGCTTCGGCAACAGCGAGTTTGGGAATGCTCCGGCTCATCGGGTGCAGCCCGCCGAACCCGCGGCCACCCCCATCGTCGTTCTCAGCAAGCCCTTGCCAACGTATACTGCCGAAGCGCGCGAACTCAAGATCCAGGGAGATGTGACACTGCGCGTCCGCTTCTTGGCTTCCGGGCAGGTGCAGGTCCTGGGTGTCGTCAACGGCCTGGGTCACGGTCTGGATCAGCAGGCCGTAAGGGCGGCCGAGCAGATCCGCTTCAGACCCGCCACTCGTGGCGGGCGGCCGGTGGACCAGGTCAGCGAGGTTCGGATCACATTCCAGATGGCATAGCAACGTGCGCGCACAAATGTAGGTCTTCTCCGGGTGCGCGGAACTAATACACTCCAAGATGGGTCAGAAAGTCAGGAGTCATCGCATGGTTCGTAAGGTCGTAATGCTGGGGATGGTGGCGCTTCTGAGCGCCCCGCTTCTCCACGGCGCTCCGCTTTTCCACGGGAAGAAGCATCGCCAGTTCTTTAAGCCGATGCCGCTGACAGCCCAGCAGCAGCGGCTCGTCCAGGAAGCCATCGCGCGAGAGAAGGTCACAATTCTCCAGGTGGAGAAGAGCACGCCCCTGGTGCAGACCTACATCCAGGACATGCGCCCGGACACGAAGCTTTATCAGGTCCCCGTAGACGATCAGTACATGATCGGGCGAGTGGATTTCAGCAAGGTCTTCAAGGCGGACGAGTACTCCGTCCGGGACTACGGCCAGCCCGAGAAGAAAGGACACCTCCACTTCTTGTCCGGCTCCTTCGGCTTCATGAACCAGCTTACCCGTTTGTTCCACGTCGAGTTCACCTCCACGGGCTTCATGTCGATGATGTTCCTGGATCCCACCGGCTTCGACCAGCAACATTACAATTTCACCTTCGTGCGCCGGGAGTTTCTGGGCAATGTGCGCACCTGGGTCTTCGACGTTCAGCCTAAAGTGTCAAGGCCGGGTCGTTTCCTTGGCCGCATCTGGATCGAAGACCAGAACGGCAACATCGTGAGGTTCAACGGAACCTATCTGAACAACGGCAACGATCCCGTGCATCATTACTTTCACTTCGACAGCTGGCGCGTGAACATCCAGCCCGGGCTGTGGGCGCCGCTGGCGGTGTACGTCGAGGACACGCTGCGCAACGGGCCCAACCATGCGCAGAGCTTCCGCGGCCAGACGACCTTCTGGGGCTACTCCCTCAAGCTCCCCACCAGCGAGTCCGACGCCGAGTCGATGCAGATTGAGAACGCCGAGGACGAGAGTGCCAACAATGGCGACGTCAGTCCGCTCCAGGCCGAACGCGAATGGATCTCGCAGGCCGAGCAGAATGTTCTGGATCGCCTCACTCAGGCGGGACTCCTCGCGCCTCCCAGCGATTTCGACAAGGTCCTGGAAACCGTCACCAACAACCTCATTATCAGCAACAATCTGCAGCTGCCCAGTGACATCCACTGCCGTGTCCTGCTCACGGAGCCGCTGGAATCGCTGGCCGTCGGAAACACGATTCTCATCAGCAAGGGCCTCGTGGATGTGTTGCCGAATGAGCCCGCGCTTGCCGCGGTCATTTCCTTCCAGCTGGCCCACATCATCCAGGGACACCACATCGATACGCGTTATGCTTTCAGCGATCGCCTGCTGTTCCCCGACTCCTCAACCTTCCAGCGGATCGAGATGAACCACTCGGCCGTCGACGATCTGGCCGCCGCCAAAAAAGCGATCGAGCTCTTCGACCATTCGAACTACAAGACCGACGCCGGACAGGCCGGCCTGTTCTTCGAGCAGGTGGAGCAGAGCGACAAGCAGCTGCCCGCCCTGTTCGCCCCGCGGCTGGGCGACTCCCTGCTGGCGCCCGACGGTCAGCCGTGGCTGATGGCACTCACCCAGGGCGCTCCTCGCCTTGACCAGAACAATCTCACCCAGACGGCTGCGTTACCGCTCAACAGCCGGCTGAAAATTGATCCCTGGGACGACAAGGTCTTCCTCCTGCACTTCAAGCCCGCGCCGCTGCTCAGCGCTCGGGATAAGATGCCGCTGGAGATCACCCCACTTTACTTCAAGCTCCAGCGGTATCAGGAGCCGGCCAGCTCAACGGCCCCGGCGAGCACGGCGCCGCCGGCCGCGGCCGGGCCACAGTAAAGCACAGCGCCCTGCCGTGGGGAGACTGCAAACGCACAAATTGCTCGCTGCCGTGTGGAACAGAGGAACACGTGAGCCAACAGCACTGGAGATCAGCCAGCTAAAACCGGAGAAGGGAACGACGTGAAAGTATTCGGATTTTTGGCACTGCTTCTATTGCCCGCCGCTTTGCTGGCTCAGAGCCCCGCCGCTGCTGCCGGCGGGGAAGCTTCCCTCTGGGCCGGCGCGGAAGCGACAGCTTTCAACCCTGACTGGGGCTGCGCCAGCAGTTCCCCCTTCACTTGCTATCCCAACTGGGCGGCCGGACCAACAGCCTTTTTCGACTTTAACGTCCGCAGAAAATGGGGCGTGGAGGGCGAAGCGCACTGGCTCGACTGGCACAGCCATGGCAACATGACCCAATCAAGCTACCTGGCGGGCGGGCGTTACCGTCTGGTGCGTTATCACCGCCTGACCGGCTGGGGCAAATTCCTTATGGGCGGCGGTTGGATCCAGACCCCCTATTACCCCCAGGTGGGCAGCCTCAAGGGCAGCTTCTTTGCCTATGCTCTGGGCGGCACGCTGGAGTATCCCCTCACCAGGCGCGTATCGCTGCGCGGCGACTACGAGTACCAAGTCTGGCCGTCCTTCTACGGAGGACCTTCCACCAACAGCAGTGGGGCCGTGGTGCAAAATAACAACGGCCTCACCCCCGACGGGTTCAGCGTGGGCTTCACCTACCGGATTCTCGGACAGTAGTCGCGCGCGAATGTGGAACGGAAAAGGGGATGGGCTTCCGGCCCATCCCCTTTTTGCCTTTCAGCCAGATCAGAAGTGATACGCAATCCCGATCGTCGGATCGTAGATGTTGTAATAGACCCCGGTCTTGGTATCGCCGGCCGGATAGTTGAAGGACGGCGTCTTCGTGACCAGGTTGCGGAACTCCGCGCGGATATCGAAGCTTGGGCTGATCTCATAGGCAAACCCAACGCCCCACAGCCCCCCGATGTTTGTGTTGCGGCTGATGTTCGTTGTCAGCGTATTGGTCTTTGCGTCGTCGATGGGTGAAAACATCAGCCCCGCCACTCCCGCTTCCAGAAAAGGATTCCAGTTCCTGAAGGTGAAGCTGTAGACGTACGCGCCTGAGATTTCCTGGATTCGGTCGTGAATGTGATAGTTGCCGCTCGGAAACTGGAAGTGCTGGACGTTCTGATTGTATTGGTAGTTCAGTTCCAGCGCCCCGTGCGGCGTCAGGTCATAACGGTAGCCCACCAGCATCCCGTAAAGCCCGGTCGTGGAATGAAGCTGAACCGCATCTCCGGCGGCATACGGAGCAATAATGGCGGAATCGCTCAGACTGATATCCTGCCGGCTCTCCTGCGCCATAGCTGGCGCGGCGGCCAGGGGCAGGAGCAACAAAACAAGGAACGACAATTTCTTCATGCGACGATCAACCTCTTGACCATGCCATCGGGAGATCGGGCCGCCACGCGAGATGCGGGTACGGCGGGAGTCCCGGAGGCTCCGTGAAATAGTGCAAACATCTAGGGGGATGTCTACCTGGTCATTGTACCTGCCGCGGAGCTTTTCCACAGCGTATCGGCCAGGTTAGCGTCCGCGGCGCGGACGCGTCTGCGCCCTCGCCTCGCGTGCTTCCATGTCAACGTCATCGGTCGCTGCACCCTCCACCCGCCACGAAAACGGATGGCCGCGCTCAGCGGCGAGCGTCCGCACCACATCCAGGAACGCCAGGCCCGCGTGCGAAAGCGTGGCGCGGGCGCGGTGCACCAGCCACAATCTGCGGGCGATCCTGAGTTCCGGCACGGCCACCTGGACCAGTTCCCCACGGGCCAGCTCCGGCTGCACCGTGAGTCCCGGGACCAGCGCCACGCCGTTTCCGAGCGCGACAAAGCGCTTGATCGCCTCCAGGCTCGGCAGCTCCACCCCCATGTTCAGCGGCGTGTGGTGCCGGGCGAAGGTTTCGATCACGCGCTCCCGCAGCGGTGAGTTCACGATATGCGCCACAAAATTCTGTGCGCCCAGATCGCGGATGGATACCTCGCGGTGCCTGGCGAACGGATGCCCGGGGGCCACCACGAACGCCACCGTGTCCGTATATACCGCGATCGCTCGCAGGTGCGCATCTTCCGGACGGAAGGAGAGTATGCCGAACTCGGCCGCCCGCTCCAGAAGCAAATCGGGAATGCGGCTGGCCAGCGACCGCTGGACCGTCACGCCAATGTGCGGACAAACGCGGCGGAAAGCATCCAGGACCGGCAACAGCCACAGGCATGTGTACTCGTTCGCCGTAACGGTCAGCCGTCCGCGCTCCAGAGAGCGCAGTTCTTCGAGCGCCATAGCCGCTTCGCCCCGCAGCCGCAGCAGGCGTTCCGCATAGGTCCGGAGAAGCTGGCCGGCGGCCGTGAGTGTTCCGTCCCGCGAGGCCCGCTCGAAAAGGGGTTCCCCGATCTCCTCTTCCAGCCTCCGAATCGTGTGGCTGATCGCAGGTTGCGTCCGGCGCAGACGCTGCGCCGCCCGGGAAAAGCCCTTCTCTTCGACGACCGCGAGAAATGTTTCCAGCTGCGAGAGATCCATAAAGGTAACGTGAAGGGTCGACCAGTTTTAGATTAAACATGAGAAATATTTATGTAAATACAAAGAATTACAAATTTGCTTTATGGGAGCCCTTTTGCGAAACTGAGGTTGCGCCCTCATCATGGAGGCTTGGCATCCCCAATGACTCACAACCGTATTCATTTCTTCGACACTACCCTGCGGGACGGTGAACAGTCGCCGGGCTGCAGCATGACCCATCATGAAAAGCTGGCCCTTGCCCACTCGCTGGCCGATCTCGGCGTGGACATCCTCGAAGCCGGCTTCGCGATCGCGTCGGACGGAGATTTTGCAGCCATTTCCGCCGTCGCCGCGGAGGTGCATAGTCCGAAGGTCGCCTCCCTGGCGCGCGCGCGCCGCGAGGACATCGAGCGGGCGGCCCAGGCCGTCGAGAAAGCCAAGCGGCCGCGGATTCACGTCTTTCTGGCCAGCTCCGATATTCACCTCGAATACAAGCTGAAAATCGGCCGCGAGCAGGCGCTGGATCAGGCCGCCAACATGGTTGCCCTGGCGCGTACCTACGTCGACGACGTAGAGTTTTCCCCTGAGGACTCGACACGCACGGATCCCGAATTCCTCTGTCAGTTTGTCGGTGCCGCGATCGCCTCCGGAGCCACGACCATCAATCTGCCCGATACGGTAGGCTATGCAACGCCCGAGGATTATGCCGCTATGTTCCGCAACGTGCGGGAGCGTGTGCCCGGCGCGGATCGCGTGATTCTCTCCACCCACTGCCACAACGACCTTGGTCTCGCCGTCGCCAATACGCTCGCGGCGGTCGCCGCCGGGGCGCGTCAGGTCGAGTGCACCGTCAACGGTATCGGCGAACGCGCGGGCAATGCGGCTCTCGAAGAAATTGCGGCCGCGCTGCGCGTGCGGCACGATGCGTATCCCTACGAGCACCACCTGAAACTGGAGAAGCTCTATCCCGTCAGCCGGCAGCTGGCCGGAACCATCAGCTTCAGCCCGGCGCCCAACAAGGCCGTAGTCGGCGGCAACGCCTTTGCCCACGAGGCGGGAATCCACCAGCACGGCGTGCTTTCGAATCCGCTCACCTACGAGATCATGACGCCGGCATCTGTGGGCGTCCCCGCCAATCGAATGGTGCTGGGCAAGCACTCCGGACGCCACGCGCTGCGTTCGCGTCTGGAAGCGCTCGGATACCGGCTCTCGGCGCCCGATCTCGACGTGGCCTATCGTGCCTTCACTGAGCTGGCCGACCGCAAGAAGGCCATCTACGATCAGGATCTGATCAATCTCGTGGCGCATCACCAGCGGCACGAGGATCTGATCTCCAGCGAGAAAGCAGTGAGCTGAACATCGGCAACCTGCGGGCCGCCGCGGCGCTGCGGATGGCCGCTCAAGACAATAACCTGAAGAGAGTTCATGACGAAGAAGCTGAAGATCCTCATTCTGGCCGGCGACGGCATCGGCCCTGAAGTCACTGCGGAAGCCGTCCGCGCGCTGGAAGCCGTGGCGCAGGCGGGCGGCCACCTCTTCCGCTTTGAAGAGAAGCCCATCGGCGGCGTAGCGATCAGGTCCCATGGCTCTCCGCTGCCAGACGACACGCTGAAGGCCGCGCTGGAGAGCGATGCCGTGCTGCTGGGCGCGGTCGGCAGCAACGAGTTCAACGCTCTGCCGCCCAGCCAGCGCCCTGAAGCGGGCCTGCTGCGGATTCGCGCCGAGCTGGGCGGCTTTGCCAACCTGCGGCCCTCGTTCGCGTGGCCCGGGCTCACAGGGAATTCTCCGCTCCGCTCCGACGTCGTCGAAGGTGCGGACATTCTCTTCGTCCGCGAGCTGCTGGGTGGGCTCTACTTTGGCCAGCCCCGCGAGTGGGACAAACAGGCGAACGCCGCCTGGAACACCATGCGTTACACGCGCGACGAAGTCATCCGCGTGGCGAAAGTAGCCTTTGAGTTGGCGCGAAAGCGGCGGAAGAAGGTGACCTCCGTCGACAAGGCCAATGTGCTCGAGGTCTCGCAGCTGTGGCGCGCCACCGTCACGGAGCTGGCCCCGCAGTATCCTGACGTGACCCTCGAACACCAGTATGTGGATGCGATGGCCATGCACCTGATGAACGCGCCCCGGAATTTCGACGTTGTCCTGACGGAGAATCTCTTCGGCGATATCCTCTCGGACGAGGCCGGCGTGATCACCGGCTCGCTGGGCATGCTGCCCTCGGCGACCCTGGGAGGCAAGGTAAATCTGTACGAGCCGGTCCACGGATCGGCGCCGGATATCGCGGGAAAGGGCATCGCCAACCCGCTGGGAGCGATCCTGACGGCGGCCATGCTGCTGCGCTATTCGGCGGGGCTGGAAGATGAAGCTGCGGCAATTGAGGCAGCGGTGAAGCATATCGTGGCTGACGGCGCACGTACGGCGGATTTGGCCCGCGGCGACAAGTCGGTGAAGGTGCTGTCCACTCAGGAAGTTGGGAAAAGAGTCCTCGAAGCGCTTTCCTCACGGATGGCGGCTCGTTAAGCTGCGGAGCAAAAAAGAGAGCTGGAGATGGCGGGAAATCCGAAAACATTATTTGAGAAGGTTTGGGAGTCGCACGTGGTCGCGGAGCCGGCAAACGAGCCGCTGCTGCTCTACATCGACCTGCATTTGATCCATGAAGTCACCTCGCCGCAGGCGTTCGAGGGACTGCGGCTGGCGGGGCGCAAGGTGCGTCGGCCGGACCGCTCCATCGCTACGGTGGACCACAATGTGCCGACGACCGCGAATCGCCTGGTCATCGAAGATCCCATTGCGGCAAAGCAGATCGACACGCTCAGAGAAAACTGCTCCGAATTCGGCGTGACGCTTTACGACGTCGAATCGCCGCGGCAGGGCATCGTGCACGTGATCGGTCCTGAACTGGGGTTGACCAAGCCGGGCATGACGATCGTCTGCGGCGACTCGCATACTTCGACTCACGGGGCGCTCGGCGCGCTGGCATTCGGCATCGGCACCTCAGAGGTGGAGCACGTTCTGGCCACGCAGTCTTTGCCCCAGGACAAGCCGAAGACATTCCGCATCGGCGTTGAGGGCGAGATTCCCGAAGGGGTAACTGCGAAGGACATCGTGCTTGGCATTATCGGCCGCATCGGCACCGACGGCGCAACCGGCCACGTGATCGAGTATGCGGGCTCGGCCATTCGTTCGCTCAGCATGGAGGGCCGCATGACCGTGTGCAACATGAGCATCGAGGCCGGCGCGCGCGCGGGCATGATCGCTCCGGACGAAACCACTTTCACATGGCTGAACGGGCGGCCCTTCGCGCCCCAGGGCGCGGACTGGGATCGCGCCGTCGCCGAGTGGCGGAAGCTGGTCACCGATCCCGGCGCGCGCTTCGACCGCGAACTGACGATTCCGGCTGTCGAGATTGAGCCGTGCGTGACGTGGGGAACGAATCCGGGAATGGTCGCGTCGGTGACGGGCCACGTGCCCGATCCTGTCAGCGCGAAGACGGAGGCGGACCGTCGGGCCATGACGCGCGCGCTCGAGTACATGGATCTGAAGCCGGGCACCCCCATCGAAGAGATCGCCATCGACCGTGTGTTCATTGGTTCGTGTACAAATTCGCGTATTGAGGACCTGCGCGCGGCGTCGAGAGTCGTGGCCGGCCATTGCGTGCACAAAAGCGTCCGCGCGATGGTGGTGCCTGGATCGCAACTGGTGAAAGCGCAGGCTGAGCGCGAAGGTCTCGATCGCATTTTCCGCGAGGCCGGATTCGAATGGCGCGAGCCCGGATGCTCCATGTGCCTGGGCATGAATCCCGACAT